>NZ_JAHVJR010000004.1 GCF_019801175.1 Vannielia litorea | reverse complement strand
ATGGCTAAGGAAAAGTTTGAACGCACGAAACCGCATGTGAACATCGGCACGATCGGTCACGTGGACCACGGCAAGACGACGCTGACGGCTGCGATCACCAAGCAGTTTGGCGACTTCAAGGCCTATGACGAGATCGACGGCGCGCCCGAGGAGAAGGCCCGCGGCATCACCATCTCGACCGCCCACGTGGAGTACGAGACCGATGCGCGTCACTACGCCCACGTCGACTGCCCCGGCCACGCCGACTACGTGAAGAACATGATCACCGGTGCTGCCCAGATGGACGGCGCGATCCTGGTGGTGAACGCCGCTGACGGCCCCATGCCGCAGACCCGCGAGCACATTCTGCTGGGCCGCCAGGTTGGCATCCCGAAAATGGTCGTGTTCCTCAACAAGGTCGACCAGGTGGACGACGAGGAGCTCCTGGAGCTCGTCGAGATGGAAGTGCGCGAGCTGCTCTCCAGCTACGACTACCCCGGCGACGATATCCCGATCGTGGCAGGCTCCGCCCTGGCCGCTCTGGAAGGCCGTGACGACAACATCGGTTCCGAGAAGATCGCCGAGCTGATGAAGGCTGTGGACGACTACATCGACACGCCCGAGCGTGCCGTCGACCAGCCCTTCCTGATGCCGATCGAGGACGTGTTCTCGATCTCCGGCCGCGGTACCGTTGTGACCGGCCGTGTCGAGCGTGGCGTGATCAACGTGGGCGACGAGATCGAGATCGTCGGCATCCGCGACACCACCAAGACCACCTGCACCGGCGTGGAAATGTTCCGCAAGCTGCTGGACCGCGGTGAGGCTGGCGACAACATCGGCGCCCTGCTGCGTGGTGTGGACCGTGAAGGCGTTGAGCGGGGCCAGGTGCTCTGCAAGCCCGGCTCGGTGACCCCGCACACCAAGTTCGAGGCCGAAGCCTACATCCTCACCAAAGAGGAAGGTGGCCGTCACACCCCGTTCTTCGCCAACTACCGCCCGCAGTTCTACTTCCGCACCACGGACGTGACCGGGACGGTGACCCTGAAAGAGGGCACCGAGATGGTGATGCCGGGCGACAACGTGTCGTTCACCGTTGAGCTGATCGCCCCGATCGCCATGGAAGACGGCCTCCGCTTCGCCATCCGCGAAGGCGGCCGCACCGTCGGCGCAGGCGTCGTCTCCAAGATCATCGAGTGAT
>NZ_JAHVJR010000003.1:185000-472640 GCF_019801175.1 Vannielia litorea | reverse complement strand
TTGAAGTCGCCAAACTGCTTGGTGATCGCAGCCGTCAGCGTCGTCTTGCCGTGGTCCACGTGACCGATCGTGCCGATGTTCACATGCGGTTTCGTGCGTTCAAACTTTTCCTTAGCCATCGTCCTTGGCGCCTCTGTTTCGGGGGGCCGACCTAGGCCCCGGGATTTGCATGGGCGGGTGCCTACGCGGGCGTGGGAGAAAAATCAAGCGCCCTTTGGCCTCAAGGGCTTCTCGCGCGGGCCCTGCTACCCGGCGGGGGTGATTACATCGCCGATATCGGGCGACACACCCGGCCGATCCGCTGCGCCCTGCGGCACCGGCGCCGGTGCAGCGGCGGGCGCTGCGGGCACCTCCGGCAGCGGCTCTGCGAGCGGTGCAGAGGCCTCGTAGCGCGGGGCGAACCAGCCGGGGTTCTCCCGCATCCAGCCCTCGATCAGCCGGGCCGCATTGGCGGAAAGCTGCCCCATCTGTTGCGCCTTGGTGCGGGTCAGGCCGGAGCCGAGCACGGTTTCGCCAGAGAGCCGCTCGAACACCGTGAAGACCCGCGGCTCGGCGTTGATCTTTGTGCCCGCCGCATCATCCCAGACCGAGACCTGAATGCGCAGGATCGACTTAGGCGAAAGCACCACCGGCACCCCCGGCACCGCCAGCGCATAGGCATCGACCTTCACCGCAAGGTGGTAAAGCTGGCTGCCCTCGAATCGATCGAACCGTTGGTTCAGCGCCGCTTCCAGCGCGGCCTGCCATTCCTCGGCAGAGGCCTCGCGGGAGGGCGGCACCTTTTGCGCGCCCTCGGCCACGACGACTGAATAGCCCAATTTGAACTGGCCAATTGGAACCACCGGCTCCTGAAGGTCCGCCACGGCGGAGCAGCCTGCGAGCAGCGCCGCCAGCAGGAACGCCGGAGCACACCGCGGGCTCATTTGCAGATCGCCCGAAGCGCGTCCCACTCGGCCTCGTCCAGAACCGGCGTAAAGGTGCCATCGCCCCGGGTTTCGGCCTCCCGCGCCGCGATGGCCCGGCTGGCGAGGTTGGGGTGCGAGGAGAGAAACTCCTCGGCCCCGTCCACATCTCCATATTGGTCGCGAAGTTTTTCGAAGAATCGCGCCATGCCTTCACTCGGCAGCTCGGCCTTGCGGAGCAGCTCATGGGCAAACTCATCCGCCCCGGCCTCGGCGTCGCGCGTGTAGCTCGCCTGCATGAGTTGTTCGGACACGAGGATCACAAGCGCACCCCCGGCAAAGTCGCCAAGAATCATCGAGATGATCCCTGCCGACCCTGCCGTGCGCAGGGTGATCCGCAGCGGGTCACGGGCCGCGACATGGCCGATCTCATGAGCCAGAACACCGGCGACCTCCTCCGGGCTGTCCGCCTTGTCGAGCAGCCCCGAAACGACCACCACATGCCCGCCCGGCGCGGCAAAGGCGTTGACCAGCGGGTTGCGGATGACCCGGACCTTCAATTCGTAGGGCAGATCGAGGTGGTCGGTGAAGCGCTCGGTCATCTTGGCCAACGCGGCGTCGCCCTCGGGCGTGGAGCAAAAACCAGAGCCGTTGTGACTGCCCAGCATGCGCTCGACCTGCCCCACCACGGTTTGCCCGATCCGTTCCTCCTGCTCGGGGTCGATCATGCCCGCAAGCGTGTCGGCCAACGTGGGCAGGATCACGAAGAGGATCAGCAGCAGCGCGGCCACGGCGCCACCGCTCCAGAGCAGCACCTTGCGCCACGTGCCCTTAGCCACGCTCACCTTGCGCAGGTAGGGCGCAACCGCCCCCAGCGCGGCGGCATCCTCGGCGGAGGCGATGTTGAGGCGGGCCTCGTCATGCCCTTCGCGGAAAAACACGATCCCGTCGCCGAAGCCGGGATCACGGATCATCCGCAGGCTGTCGAGCGGCCATTGATCCAGCAGCCGCCCGCTCTCTTCATCATAGATCAGCAGCCGCCCCTTGATCTGCTCGGCCTCGGCGCGCACCACCTTTGCCCCGGCGCTCTGACCGTCAAAGAAACGGCCAGCGACGGCGAAGGTCGGGAGCGGCGGGGTCGGGTCTGCCATAGGGCGGCTCCTTGGTTGGCGGGGGTGTCGGGCGACCTAGAAGGCCGCCCCCACATCGAGTGCATCGGCGAAGCCCTCAGCATCCACCACCTCGTCGCCCACGCGCTGGCGGATGGCATCGAGCCTGGAGGCACCGATTACCGACGTTTCCTCGACATAGTGCCGGAGGATCGGCTGGGTGATGAAGACCATGCTCAGGGCCCCGGCAAACACGATGGCGAAGATATAGGCGAAGGCGATCAGTGCAATGAAGAGGATGCCCTGCGGGCTGCCGAAGAGATCATTGGGGTTACCGCCGCCCATCAGCGAGCCCATGCCCGCGATCAGAAAGCCGACAGGAATGAGCGCCAGCGCCGTCAGTAGAGACACCGCGATGGTGCCGACGATGTAAGTACCAATGATCGTGCCGGTGCGCGGCAGCGAGCGGAACCGGATATCCTCACCCAGCACCTTGTGCGCGGCCAGAATGCGCCAAGCGTGGACCTGGTAGTAGATGAAGCCGATGATCAGCCAGACATAGGCAACGAAGAGCAGCACGAAGCCAAGAAGCGCAAGCTGCTCGTCCATCACCATCAGCACGGCTGCGCCGACGAAGAGCGCAATGGCGATCACCACGTGGATCATCGCACGGTAGAGGCTTGTCCACTTGCCGCCTTGAGTGAACTTGGCATCGCCGTACCACGTGCGGTCCCAAGTGTATTTCTCCAGCTTGAAGGTGGCGAGCGGCGACAGCAGGCCCAGGGTGATGCCGCTGAGGATCGCCAGCAGGCACCCGCGCCAGGTGTAACCCCAGGCCCCCTTTTCGGCGCCGAACCGGACGCCGCGCCAGCGGGTCCGACTCAGCAGGTAACGGCGGGCGCGGTACTGGGCAAAGTAGATGAGCGGGATCAACGCGAAGAGGTTGGCGTAGATCACGACGATCTGCCGCAAGATCACCTCGGGGTCGTTTGGATCACCGCCCATGATGAAGGAGAAGCCGAGGAACAGCAGGATCACGTTGAGGATGCCGAGATAGGCGGCAAGGATCACGACCGCGACGAGAAAGCCCAGAAACTTTTCCAGCCCGGTGCCGGTATATTCAAACGGGTTGCCGCCGGGCGCCGTGGCGCTCCACAGGTAGCGGCGGATGCGGGCTTTGGCCCAGAACCGGTAAATCCCCAGCGTCAGCAGGGTGAGCATCCCGGTGCCGAGTGCGAGCCAGAACAGCCGCCCTCCCTCACCGCGATACGCGCCGTGCAGCACGTCGTCTTCTACGATCGGTGCATCTGTGTAACTCATTGCTCGTCCCTCGTTTTAAAAGCCCGGCACTCTTAGCGGGGCGCATAGGGCAAATTCATGACACTCAGTCGGTAAATTTGTTGTCTCTCGGAAAGCCGCGCGGCGCCATGCGGCCTGCGGAGGCACGCTTGCCGATCCATTCGGCAAGGTCGGTTTCGGTACGGGTGCGGCCTGCCGGATCTTTCCAGCTCAGGCCCTCTTCGAGCGCGAAAGTCACGGCATCGCTCAGGCCGCCGTCCTTGTACTTTTGCAGCCGCACGCCCTTGCCCCGTGCCATCTCTGGCAACTCTTCGAGCGCGAAAACAAGCACCTTGCGGTTGTCACCTACCGCGGCCACGTGGTCGCCCTTCACCGGGCGGCACACGGCAGCAGTGACGCCGTCTTTTACGTTGAGCGATTGCTTGCCGGCGCGGGTCTGGGCGACGACCTCGTCGGAATTGACCACAAATCCATCGCCCGCCGAGGAGGCCAGCAGCAGCTTCTGCCCCGGCACATGGGAGAATAGCGCCAGAATCTCGGCATCGTTCGGCAGGTCGACCATCAGCCGAACCGGCTCGCCCATTCCCCGCCCGCCGGGCAGCTGCGAGCCGGGAAGGGTATAGAACCGCCCGTTCGCGCCCAGCAGGAGCAGCTTGTCGGTCGTCTCCGCGTGGAAGGCAAAGCGCGGGCCGTCGCCGTCTTTGAACTTCAGCTCTTGGCCAAGGTCGATGTGGCCCTTCATGGCGCGGATCCAACCCATCTGCGAGCAGACCACGGTGATCGGCTCGCGCTCGATCATTGCCTCCATCGGCACGTCTGCCACCTCGCCGGCCTCGGCGAATGCGGTGCGGCGCTTGCCCTCTTCGGTCTTGGCGCCGAACTTCTCCCGCACGTCGCGCAATTCGTCGCTGATGCGAGCCCATTGCAGATCGGGGCTTTCCAGCAGGTCTTGCAGGCTCTCGCGCTCGCGCATGAGCTCATCCTGCTCGGCCTTCAGCTCCATCTCCTCAAGCCGCCGCAAGCTGCGCAGCCGCATGTTGAGGATCGCCTCGGTCTGCACCTCTGTCAGGCCATCACTCGGCTCTTCCGGTGTGCCAAGACCGATGGGGCTGACGTAGTCGCTCTCGTCCGTCGCCCGCTTGTGCTTGACCGACCAATCCTCGGCCATCAGCGCGCGCTTGGGCTCGTCGTCGTAGCGGATGATATCGATCACCCGGTCGAGGTTGAGGAAGGCGACCATCAGGCCTTCGAGCACCTCGAGGCGATTGTCGATCTTCTCCAGCCGGTGCCGTGACCGGCGCTCCAGCACTTCACGGCGATGATCGAGGAAGGCGCGCAGCAGTTCCTTCAGCGAGCAGACCTTGGGCGTGCGCCCGTCGATCAGCACGTTCATGTTAAGGCTGAAGCGCACCTCCAGATCGGAGTTGCGGAACAGCATGCCCATCAGGATCTCGGGGTCCACGTTCTTGGAGCGCGGCTCCAGCACCAGCCGGATATCCTCGGCGCTCTCATCGCGCACGTCTGCCAGAATCGGCAGCTTTTTCAGCTGGATCAATTCCGCGATCTTCTCGATCAGCTTGGACTTCTGCACCTGATAGGGGATCTCGGTGACAACCGCCTGCCATTGCCCGCGCCCGAGGTCTTCGACCTCCCAGCGGCAGCGCAACCGCACCGCACCGCGCCCGGTGCGATAGGTTTCGGCAATGCTCTCGGGCGGCTCCACGATCACGCCACCGGTCGGAAAATCGGGGCCTTTGACGTAGTTTAGCAGCGTGTCGTCGCGTGCATCAGGCGTTTTCAGCAGATGCAGGCAGGCGCCGATCAGCTCGTCGATATTATGCGGCGGAATGTTGGTGGCCATGCCCACGGCGATCCCGCTGGAGCCATTGGCCAGCAGGTTGGGGAAGGCGGCGGGCAGAACCTCGGGTTCCTGCAAACGACCATCGTAGTTGTCGCGGAAGTTGACGGTGTTTTCGTCCAGCCCTTCGAGCAGTGCCTCGGCGGCCACGGTCATCCGCGCCTCTGTGTAACGCTCGGCCGCCGGCATATCGCCATCGATGTTGCCAAAGTTGCCCTGACCGTCGACCAGCGGGTAGCGCACCGCGAAATCCTGCGCGAGACGGGCCATAGCATCGTAGATCGCCTGGTTCCCGTGGGGGTGAAAATCCCCCATCGTGTCGCCGCTGATCTTGGCCGATTTCAGGAATCCGCCCGTCGGCGACAACCGCAGCCGCCGCATCGCGTAGAGGATTCGCCGGTGAACCGGCTTCAGCCCGTCGCGCGCATCGGGCAGCGCACGGTGCATGATGGTGGAGAGCGCATAGGTAAGATAGCGCTCGCCGATGGCCCGGCGGAGGGGTTCTGCCCTCTCGTTCGGCTCGATATTGGGGGTGTCTGCCTCGTCATTCATAGATGATGTGATACCGAAGCCACGAAAGACGGTAAAGCGAAAGCGCGCGTTACGTAAGTTCCCAAAGGACTATCCAAAGCGCTTTGAGTTTTGCTAAGAGCATGGCCGCAAGGAACGCTTCACGCTATAGTGGAGTTGTATTTACCAGAATTGAATAAGATCGGCGTTTGCGGAGGGTGCGATGGGTGCGCGGGGTTTGCTGAAGATGGTTGTGGCGCTGCTGGCTCTGATTTTCGGGGCCATGGTGCTTGTGGGCGATGGTCCCGAGGTTGCGATGGGCTCTGACGAACCCGCGATGACCGCTGAGGAATTGGCCACGTTCGACACCGCAGCCGTTGAGGACACCGTCACCAAGACCGACGACAGCCCGGCGATTCTCGCGGCCGCCGCCGCTGACCCGGTCGAAGCCGAGCCTGAGCCCGTTCTCGAAGCCTCGCTCGCCACTGCAACAGACGCCGCAGTGGCCGCCGCTCTGGCCGATGTGGAACCCTCCGAGTCTGAAGCCGAACTCGCCGAAGAGATCGCCGCCACCGATGGCGTGGAACTCACCACCGTTGGTGTGGTGCTTGGCCAGCGCGTCAACGTGCGCTCCGGCCCCTCCACCGGCAACGGCGTGATCGGTCAGGTTGTCGAAAACCAGGAAGTCGAGATCCTCGGCTATGAAGACAATGGCTGGGCCCGTATCCTGCTGGATGGCGAAGAGGGCTACATGTCAGGCGACTTCATCCGCGAACTGCCGCAGGGCTGATACCAGCCCTTGCGCCCGCCCCCGTGGCGGGGCATCCCGGCCTGCATGACGCAGAACTCCATTCTCATCACCGGCTGTTCAACCGGCATCGGCTATGACGCTGCTCACGGGTTACGGAACGCCGGGTGGCGCGTGTTCGCCACATGCCGCCAGCAAAAGGACGTGGACCGCCTGAGCGCCGAAGGGTTCGAGAGCTTCCTGCTCGACCATCAGGACGACGCGAGCATGGAGGCCGCCGTTGCAACCGTGCTCTCGGCCACTGGCGGCACGCTCGACGCGCTTTTCAACAACGGCGCCTATGGCTTAGTCGGCCCGCTGGAAGATGTGCCGACAGATGGCCTGCGCGACCTCTTCGAGAGCAACTTCTTCGGTTACCACACACTGACCCGGCTGGTGCTGCCTGCCATGCGGGCACAGGGCCACGGGCGTATCCTCAACTGCTCCTCGGTGCTGGGCTTCATGGCGATGCGCTGGCGCGGGCCTTACGTGGCTTCGAAATTCGCGCTGGAAGGCCTGAGCGATGTGCTGCGGCTGGAAATGTCGGACGCAAACATCGATGTGGTGCTGATCGAGCCCGGCCCGATCCGCACGGAGTTCCGCAAGAATGCCATCGCCAAGTTCGAGCAATGGATCGACTGGAAGGCCTCCCCCCGCCGCGCCCAATACGAGAGCGAGCTGCTCGACCAGCTCTACAAGCGAAAATCCAAACCCGAGCCGTTCGAGCTGGGCCCAGAAGCCGTGACTCAGGCCGTGCTGAAGGCGCTCACCGCCCGCCGCCCCAAGGCCCGCTACCGGATCACCACGCCTACCCACATCATGGCCTGGGCCAAGCGGCTCCTACCGCAGCGGGTGCAAGACTGGGCGATTCGGAAGGTCTGAGGCAGGCTGTCACCTTCGCATTCCCGCAAGGCCGGGCTAAATGAGGCCAAACGCCGGAGACCCTGATGACAAACGACCCGCTTTTCATAATCGTTGCCGTTGCTTGCCTGGTGGTGGTGGGCATCCTGCTCTTCGGAATCGGGGGCTTCGCCAAGGGTGGCGATTTCAACAAGAAGCATGCCAACAAGGTGATGCGTTGGCGGATCGGGGCGCAAGCGGTGGCCATCGTTCTGATCCTGCTCTTCGTCTGGCTGCGCAGGGGAGGCTGACATGGTTGTTCTGAACAAGATCTACACCCGCACGGGCGACAAGGGCGATACCGCCCTGGGCACCGGCGACCGCGTTGCCAAGCACTCGCCGCGCGTCGCGGCCTATGGCACGTCGGACGAACTCAACTCGGTTGTCGGCCTCGCCCGCCTCCATGCCGAAGGCGAGATGGATGCCCAGCTTGCCGCGATTCAGAACGACCTGTTCGACCTTGGCGCCGATCTCTGCCGCCCGGGAATCGACGAGGACGACAAGGCCGAGTACCCGCCGCTGCGGATGATCGAGGCGCAGGTCACTAGGCTGGAAACGGAAATCGACACCATGAACGCCGGCCTCGAAGCGCTGCGCAGCTTCATCCTGCCCGGCGGCACCCCACTGGCCGCGCACCTCCACCTCGCCCGCACCACCTGCCGCCGCGCCGAGCGTCTGGCGACCGAACTGGCCGAGGGCGAACCGGGCGATGTGAACCCCTTGGCCATCCGCTACCTGAATCGTCTCAGCGACTGGTTCTTCGTCGCCGCCCGCGTGGCCAATGGCGGCGAAGACGTGCTCTGGGTGCCCGGCGGCAGCCGCTGAGGCCGCAATCGTTTGCGCTAACGTCGCAAAACGCGGCGTCGGCTGGCCGGATTGCGGCGATTTTGCCCTGTAAGCGGGCCGCAACCTCCGCTAACAAATGCCCCAATCCGGGTGGCGCAGCCGCCCCTGACGCGAGGAGAGAGACCCCATGAAGGTACTTGTGCCTGTGAAACGGGTGATCGACTACAACGTGAAGGTCCGTGTGAAATCGGACGGTTCCGGTGTCGATCTTGCCAACGTGAAAATGTCGATGAACCCCTTCGACGAGATCGCCGTCGAAGAGGCGATCCGCCTGAAGGAGGCCGGAACCGCTGAAGAGGTGGTGGCCGTTTCCATTGGCGTGAAGCAGGCGCAGGAAACGCTCCGCACCGCCCTCGCAATGGGCGCTGACCGGGCCATTCTCGTGGTCGCCGCCGATGACGTGCACCAAGACATCGAGCCGCTGGCCGTTGCCAAGATCCTCAAGGCCGTGATCGATGAAGAGCAGCCGGGCCTCGTGCTGGCCGGCAAGCAGGCCATCGACAACGACATGAACGCCACCGGACAGATGCTCTCGGCTCTGCTGGGCTGGAGCCAAGCCACCTTTGCCTCCGAGGTGAAGGTCGAGGGTGACAGCGCCGTGGTGACCCGCGAGGTCGACGGCGGCCTTCAGACCATCAAGGTGAAGATGCCCGCCATCGTCACCGTGGACCTGCGCCTGAACGAGCCGCGCTACGCCTCGCTGCCCAACATCATGAAGGCCAAGAAGAAGCCGCTGGATGAGAAGACCGCCGCCGACTACGGCGTCGACGTGTCGCCGCGTCTGGAGATCGTGAAGACCTCCGAGCCCGAAACCCGCCAAGCTGGTGAGATCGTGCCCGACGTGGACACGCTGGTGGCCAAACTCAAAGAGAAGGGGATCGTCTGATGGCCGTTCTGCTGCTTGCCGAAGTGACCGACGGGGCGCTCTCCGTCGATGCCACCGCCAAGGCCGTGTCGGCCGCCAAATCTCTGGGTGACGTGACCGTGCTCTGCGCGGGGGCTTCCGCCTCTGCCGCAGGGGCCGAGGCCGCCAAGATCGAAGGCGTGGCCAAGGTGCTGGTTGCCGAAGATGCCTCGCTGGGCCACCGCCTCGCCGAACCGACTGCCGCGCTGATCGTCAGCCTTGCCGGCGACTACTCGCACATCGTCGCCCCGGCCACGACCGATGCGAAAAACGTGATGCCCCGCGTTGCGGCCCTGCTCGACGTGATGATCCTTTCGGACGTGACCGCCGTGGTCGATGCCGACACGTTCGAACGCCCGATCTACGCAGGCAACGCAATCCAGACGGTGAAATCGAAAGACGCCACCAAGGTGATCACCTTCCGGACCTCCACCTTCGACGCCGCAGGCGAAGGTGGATCGGCGGCCGTGGATACCATCGGCGCTGCCGAGAACCCCGGCCTCTCCGAATGGGTCGAGGACAAGGTGGCCGAGAGCGACCGCCCCGAGCTGACCTCGGCCGGCATCGTGGTCTCCGGTGGCCGTGGCGTGGGCTCCGAAGAGGACTTCGCCCTGATCGAGAAGCTGGCCGACAAGCTCGGCGCCGCCGTGGGTGCCTCGCGCGCCGCGGTGGACTCCGGCTTTGCCCCCAACGATTGGCAGGTCGGTCAGACCGGCAAGGTCGTGGCCCCCGAGCTCTACGTCGCCGTGGGCATCTCCGGTGCCATCCAGCACCTCGCCGGCATGAAGGACTCCAAGGTCATCGTCGCGATCAACAAGGACGAAGAGGCCCCGATCTTCCAGGTTGCCGACTACGGCCTGGTGGCCGACCTCTTCACCGCCGTGCCTGAGCTGATCGAAAAGCTCTGAGCACATCACGGGCGGCCTGAGCCGCTGTCAGAACACGCGAAGGCCCGCCCCAATGGCGGGCCTTCTTGCTTTTAGGCGGGCTAGTTCACCAGCGTGCTGATGACAGGCGAAAGCGCGCTGGCGATCTCCTCATGCACAGCAGGCCCCGGCATCTCGACGGCGGCGGGGGCCTCCATCTCGGAATACACCATGCCTGCCGTGCCCGCTCGCCAGGCTGCCACACTGGGCGTGATCTCTACCACATCAGCCAGTTGCGGGCGGAGGATATCGACCATCTCCTCATCCACGAAGAGCGGGTCGTTTCCGAGGCAATCGTGTGTCTCGTCGCGGCTGGGTGTCCGGGCATCGCGCACCCAGAGCAGCACCACCTTTCCCGGCACCCGCGCCAGCATGGTCTGCATCCGTGCCACCCAAGCCGACTTCAGCTCTTCCACCACCATCCCGTATTTCTCGGCGCTGACGCGATTGAGCGTCGAGAGCATGTGTCGTGTGAAGTTGAACTCGGTAAAATCCACCTCGCGGAACACCGTTTTCATCAGGCTGGAGGCCCGCAAGAAACGGTCATTCCGGCGGGGATGCACCGCGTAGAACCGGTTCGACATGTTCTGCGCGCCCATCACCTGCACCACCGTCACTGCAGCCCGCGTGGCGGCGTCGATCAGCGTTGGATCGTTTACGTACAGGTCAGCCCCCGCATTGAGGCAACCGAAGTTGACACAGCGCCGGCCGGTCGTCTCCTCGATCAACGCCGGAAACGGGTCTTCGACAAATTTTCCGTAGGTCTCGGTGCCACCGAAGAAGGCTACATAGGGGCCGTCCAGCTTGCGCCGCGGCCCACGAAACAGCAGCCGTGACTTGCCGTAACGACAATGCAAATAGTCCAGAGCACTTTGACCCGTCGTATCAACGGTCATTCCACCACCTCACAAATTTCTCTTCACCCGAAGGCGACCCTGACCGATGGGCCTTGCGATTTTGCTAAAGTTTCGAATTCGACCGATATTTCTTTGGTCCCCGGCTCTTGCTGCGGCTGCACAGCGCCCCTAATCTCGCCGCGACCAGCAAGAGCGGGGTAG
Source organism: Vannielia litorea (assembly GCF_019801175.1). Lineage (NCBI taxonomy): Bacteria > Pseudomonadati > Pseudomonadota > Alphaproteobacteria > Rhodobacterales > Paracoccaceae > Vannielia > Vannielia litorea. Next base: position 461,541 of record NZ_JAHVJR010000003.1, on the reverse strand, counting down.
CTATCATGGACATCCAGACCATCGGCGTTGTCGGCGCAGGACAGATGGGCAACGGCATTGCCCATGTGCTCGCGCTCGCGGGCTATGACGTTAAGCTGAATGACATCAAGCAGGATGCGATCGACAAGGCGCTGGGGACCATCGCCAAGAATATGGATCGGCAGGTCAGCCGCGAGAAGATCACCGCAGAGGAGCGCGACGCTGCCCTTGGCCGCATCTCCTCGACCCTCACGCTCACCGATCTCGGCCCCTCCGACCTGATCATCGAGGCCGCCACCGAGCGCGAGACCATCAAGACCGCGATCTTCGAAGACCTCGTGCCGCATCTGGCGCCGCATACGATCCTGTCGTCCAACACCTCCTCGATCTCCATCACCCGGCTCGCCTCGCGCACCGACCGGCCGGAAAAGTTCATGGGGTTCCACTTCATGAACCCGGTGCCGGTGATGCAGCTGGTCGAGTTGATCCGGGGCATCGCCACCGATGACGCCACCTACAAGGCCTGCGCCAAGGTGGTCGATAAGCTGGGCAAGACGGCCTCCTCGGCAGAGGACTTCCCGGCCTTCATCGTGAACCGCATCCTGATGCCGATGATTAACGAGGCGGTCTATGTGCTCTACGAAGGCGTGGGCAACGTGAAGTCGATCGACATGGCCATGAAGCTCGGCGCCAATCACCCGATGGGCCCGTTGGAACTGGCCGATTTTATCGGGCTGGATACCTGTCTCGCAATTATGAACGTGCTGCACGACGGGCTGGCCGACACAAAGTATCGCCCCTGCCCGCTACTTACCAAATACGTCGAGGCCGGTTGGCTGGGCCGCAAAACCCAACGCGGGTTCTACGACTACCGCGGCGAGGAGCCGGTGCCGACGCGGTAAGGAACCCTCGAGAAGGCTCTCAACTTCAGAAGAATTTTCTTTAGAAGCCTGCTACTTGGCCGGTTTGAGCGCCAGCGTCTGTTCCCGCAGCCATTTGATGAAGCCGCGCGGGTTATCCTTGCGGGCGTCAATCTCGTCGCGGCCGATCGGCTCGCCGACCACCGGGGCCTGCGGCTTGTTCAGCGCGTGGCGCACTTCGTACAGCAGAAGGCTCTGCCGCAGCACTGCACTCAGCTTGTTGGCGATCTGGTACCAGCGGCTGTTTTGCCCCTGAAAGTAGATCGGCAGCACCTTGGCCTCGGAGCGGAGCACCATCTTGGCCGTGAAGGCGTGCCATTCCTTCTCGATGGCCGGGCCGAACCAAGTTTTGGCCGAGGCCACCTCGCCCGCCGGGAAGAGCACCACGCAGCCGCCCTGCTTGAGGTGGTCGTTCGCCTTCTTCCGCATTTCCAGATTGCGCTCCAGCGCATCCGGTTCATGCGGAAAGGGCACCGGGATCATGAAATCGTCGATCTCGGCCACGCCGGTCAGTAGCGACCGGGTCAGGATCTTGTAGTCGGTCCGGCGGCGCCCGATCAGCTCGGCCAGCACCATGCCATCAACCAGCCCGTGCGGGTGGTTAGCCACGATCACCAGTGGACCGGTCTCGGGGATGTTGTCGATCTGCGACTGCGGCGTGGTCAGCTTGATCCCCATGACGCCCAACGCCTGCGCCCAGAAGCCCTGCCCGTGCGGCACGCCCAGCGCCTCGAATCGGCGGATCAGCCGGAGCAACCGCAGCTTGGCGGTCGCCCATTCCATCACCCGGATGAAATTGGCCTGAATCGGGTTGGGGAAGGTGTTGGCATAGCTCAGGCGACGGCGGTCATAGGGCGCATCGTTCAGCGCCTCGGACTCAGGCTGCGTCGCGGCACCGCCAACGGGCAGATCAAGCCCACGGCGCGGGCGCCTCAGGTTCATCGTCTTGGGTTGGTAACTTTCCACCAAGAGGGCCGTGCCTCCCTGCTCTCGTCTCTCAGATGCCTTCGCCGAACTTGTCGGCCACCAGCTCTGCAAGGGCGGTTGCCAGCTCTTCTGCCTGGGCTCCGCGGGTTTCGACCTCAATAAAGGTTCCCTTGGACGCTGCCAACATCAAAAGCCCCATGATGCTGTCGCCCCCGGTCGAGAGCCCGTCCTTTGACACATCGGCCTCGGCGTCGAACTGTTCGACGGTCTCGACGAACTTGGCAGATGCGCGGGCGTGCAGCCCTTTTTCGTTCACGATTTCCAAGCGTTGCACCGACATCCCCACTCCGCCTCAGACGACTCCACCGTCATAGCTGTTTATGTATTTACGCCCTGCCGCCATTGCGCAATTTACCGCATCCTCCACCCTGAGGTGGCGGGATTTGGCGAGTTTCACCAGCATGGGCAGGTTCGCGCCGTAGAGAATCTTGCGGTTCTCGGGCTGGCAGGCCAACAACGACAGATTGGAGGGCGAGCCGCCGAACATATCGGTCACCACTACCACGCCAGAGCCATCATCCACCGCATCTGCGGCGGCGCAAATCTCGGTCTGCTTGTTGGTCCTGTTACAGTCGGCGGCTATCGTGATGGCGCGGATTCCGTCCTGCTCGCCCACGACGTGCTCTACGGCGGCGAGGTATTCCTTCGCCAGCCCACCATGTGCCACGATCACGATACCGATCACGCCTTGTTCCCCAAAATGACGGAAGGCGGCCCTGCCGCCCGATCCCCTGCCCGTCGTTCGATTTCCCGATGCCGAATAGACACGCGCCATCCGGCACCTGCAAGCTCTTTCCCGAACCGTTCCGTGAGGGCAACAGAGCGATGCTTGCCGCCGGTACAGCCGAACCCGATCGAGAGGTGCGATTTGCCTTCCTCTACAAAGGCCGGAAGCAGCATGTCTACAAGCCCCCGCACGCGGTTGTGAAACTCCGCGAAGCGCGGGTCGGCCTCGACATAGGCCACCACGGCCGGATCGCGGCCATCGAGTGGCCTCAGGTCGGGCTGCCAATGCGGATTGTTGAGGAACCGGCAGTCGAACACCATGTCGAGCCCGTGCGGCAGGCCGCGCTTGTAGGAAAAGCTCTGGATCGCCACCCCCAGTCGCACGGTTGCCTCCAGCGAGAACAGCCGCCCCAACTCCTCACGCAGGTCATGGATCGACAGATCCGAGGTATCGATCAGCACATCGGCGCGGTCGCGGATGCCCGAGAGCAGCTCGAAGTCGCGCCGGATGCCCTCTTCTGGGCTTTCGGAGGGGGCAAGTGGGTGGCGGCGGCGGGTTTCGGAGTAGCGGCGCAGCAGAACCTCTGGCTGGCAGTCGAGGTAGAGAACCTCGTGCGAAAGGTCGGGCCGGGCATCGAGCTGGGAGAGGAGGTGGAGCAAGTGCGGCGGGTCGAACTCACGGTTACGGCTGTCGATCCCCAGCGCAAGCGCTCCGCCGCGCGGCGCGCCTTCCAGCAGCCGCGGGATCAGAGAGAGTGGCAGGTTGTCGATCGCCTCGTAGCCGAGATCTTCCAACACCCTCACCGCCGTGCTGCGGCCCGCCCCTGCAGGACCTGTGACCAGCACCAGCCGTTGCACCGCCGCGCCATGCGGCAGGCCTGTTTCGGCAGAGGCGGTGTCACTCGTGTCGGTCATCGGGCCGGAGGCTCCTTGGGGTCGCTGTTGATTTGGCTGCCGGTCAGCATCAGCTGCACCGCTGCCGGAAACTGCGCCCCCTCCGCGCGGTGAAGCAAGGGAAGACTGCACCCGAAGAGGAAAATCTCGCGCGCTGGCGGCAGCCTGTCACGCTCAACCCGGCCTGCATCCACCACCAGCACAATCTCGGCCTCTGACACGGACGGCACGGTGAGCAGGCCCACGCCCCGGCACTCGATCTGCCCCTCGAAGCCGGGCCTTGGCCGAGCGGTCAGCACGCCGCCCGCGCCTGAAATCATCAGCCTGTCGTCGCCAACAAGCCGCGCCCCGCGTGAGACCAGCTCCACCGCGAGGGCCGATTTGCCCGCTCCCGATGGTCCGAGGATCAGCACCCCGCGCGCCCCGAACGCCACAGCGCTGGCATGAAAGAAGGGATCTTCGGTTTTTTGCTGCCCGGCCATCGGGGACTGTCCTGCGCTGGCCTCCGGGCGCCTGTCAGACGGGCAGGCCCACCACGAAGCGTGCGCCGAGCGGCTCGGAGGTGATGTCGTCATGGGTGGGCCGGATGTTCTCGGCCCAGATCACACCGCCATGCGCTTCGACGATCTGCTTGGAGATCGCAAGGCCGAGGCCGGAGTGGTCGCCGAACTGGCCCTCGGGCCGCTCGGAATAGAAACGGTTGAACACCTTGGTCAGCGCCTGTTCGGGGATGCCGGGGCCGGTGTCTTCGACCACCACCAGCACGCGGTTTTCGCGTCGGCGGACCCAGACCCGCACGGCATCGCCCTCTTCGCAGAAGGAGAGCGCGTTGGTTATCAAGTTCACGAAGACCTGCGCCAAGCGCGCCTCGAGGCCGGTGATCCGGATCGGCTGCCGGGGTACATCGGTGATGAACTCCACGCCCTTCCGCTGCGCCTCGCCGCCGAGATACTCGGTCAGGTTGCCCAGCATCTTCAGCAGGTCGAAGTTCTCCTCCTCTTCCTTCACCAGCTCGCTGTCGAGCCGCGAGGCATTGGAAATATCGGAAACGAGGCGGTCGAGGCGACGCACGTCATGCTCGATCACGTCGAGCAGCTTCTGGCGCTGGTCGTCACGCTTGGCGACCCGCATCGAACTGACGGCGGAACGCAGGCTGGCCAGCGGGTTCTTGATTTCGTGGCTGACATCGGCAGCGAACTGTTCGTTCGCGTCGATCCGGTCGTAGAGCGCAGCCACCATGCCCCGCAGCGCGCCCGAGAGGCGCCCGATCTCGTCGGGGCGGCCGGTGAGGTCGGGGATGCGCACCCTGTTGGGGCTCATCTTCTGCCCACCCTTCTCGCGGCCAATCTCAGCGGCGGAGGCGAGGTCGGCAATGGGGTTGGCGATGGTTGAAGCCAGAAGCAGCGACAGGCCGATTGAGACGAGAATGGCGATGACGAACATCTGCAGCACCTGCTCGCGCTCGGAGCGCACCAGCGTGTCGATCTCGCCCTGCGCCGAAGTGATGGCCACCACGCCCACCACCTGATTGCCGACGATCACCGGGGTTGCTACCGAAAAGATCGTGCCACCCGCGGCGTTGGAGCCGGTGCGCACGGTGGTCTTGCCCGTGGCGGCGTCGGCCACCATGGCGCGGGCGAGGCCCTCGGCGTCGACGTCAGGAATGTCGGCGCTCTGGGTCGAGAAGATTGAAGACATCCCCTCCCAGATCGCGTTGAGGAAGTCGGTGATGACCGTGCGGCGCTCTTTCTGCGCTTGGGTCACCGCGCTCCGGTTCTCGCTGCCGACGGTGGAACCCAGAATGGTCTCTTCCTGCCCGAATACGAAAACCTCGACGCCAGATGAAAGATCGAGCCCGTCGACCACCGCCTGCGCGTCCACCCCGCTGGCATCGAGCGCCACAGGGTCGCCGCCGAGCTGAACCTCGAACACATCGGCAATCAGCTGAGCCTCGGCTTGAAGGCCGGACTCGCGCTGCAAAGCGAGGCTGTCGCGGAACGGGTTGAGGTAGAAGACGCCTGCCACCAGAAGCAGCAGGCCCAGAAGGTTGAACGTGATGATCTTGCGGGCAAGCGGCGAGCGGTTGAGCGTCAGGAAGCCCCGACGCGCCCGCTTTTCACGCATGGCATGGTCGGCGCTCTGGGGGCTTTCCCAGTCTTCGCCGAGGACCACATCCGCTTCATATGTCTGGCCAGTATCCCGCACGGGAGCCATCTCCTGCCCGAGCCTCGCTTACTCCTCGTTGTAGCGGTAGCCGATGCCGTAGAGGGTTTCGATGGCGGAAAACTCATCATCCACCGAGCGCATCTTCTTGCGCAGGCGTTTGATGTGACTGTCGATTGTGCGGTCGTCAACATAAACCTGATCGTCATAGGCCACGTCCATCAGCTGGTCGCGGCTCTTCACGAAGCCGGGGCGCTGGGCGAGGGCCTGAAGCAGGAGGAACTCGGTCACGGTTAGCGAAACGTCCATGCCCTTCCAAGTCACGGCGTGGCGCAGCGGGTCCATCACCAGTTCGCCGCGCACCATCACCTGCGCGGTCTCCGCCTCTGTCGGGCCGTCGCCAGAGATCACCTCCTGGCGGCGCAGCAGGGCGCGGATGCGTTCGACCAGCAGACGTTGGGAGAAGGGCTTCTTCACATAGTCGTCGGCGCCCATGCGCAGGCCGAGCACCTCGTCGATCTCGTCATCCTTGGAGGTGAGGAAGATCACCGGCATGGTCGTTTTCTGGCGCAGGCGCTGAAGCAGGTCCATCCCGTCCATCCGGGGCATCTTGATGTCGAGCACCGCCATGTCGGGGAGTTTTTTGTTGAACGCGTCGAGCGCGGTCTGACCGTCGTTGTAGGTTTCGACCTCGAAGCCCTCGGCCTCAAGAGTCATCGAAACCGATGTCAGAATATTACGGTCGTCGTCGACCAGGGCAATTCGCGACATGCCTGCATTCCTTATTGTTACTGCTCGTTGGCCTTATTTTGCCTCAACATCCCGAATCGGGCCTTTGGAATCAACTACTAAGTGCGAATCAACGGCTCCAGCGGCCTCTAATGAACCGCAAAAGTGAGAACGAATGGCTAATTTGCATCACCTGCGCGCCGCAATTCTCGCCCTTGGGCGGATGTTTGCGTTAAACTGCCCGTGGTTGCGCTAACGCCGCGCCTGCGCCGGTTCCTTTGCAAAAATGTCATGTTATAGGGGCGGAACTTCCCCATGCTCGGGGAGGCGTTCCGGGCCGCGAGGGGCCGGGACGGGCACCCAGATCAGAGCTTGCCTCAGGAGCACGAGAGAACGATGACCATCGGACGCGTCAACCCCGCCAAACGCTTGGAAGATCAAGGAATCGAAGGGCTGGGGAACGTCTATTACAACCTCATCGAACCGGCCATCATCGAAGAGGCCATCAAGCGTGGTGAAGGCGAACTGGGCAAGGGCGGCGCGTTTCTGTGCTCTACCGGCAAGTTCACCGGCCGTTCTCCCAAGGACAAGCACGTGGTCCGCTCGGCGGCGACCGAAAGCACCATCTGGTGGGAGAACAACGCGCCGATGTCCGAGGCGGGCTTCGATGCGCTCCACGCCGACATGCTCGAGCACATGAAGGGCCGCGACTACTTTGTGCAGGATCTTTTCGGGGGCGCCGACCCGGCCCAGCGGCTCGATGTGCGTATGGTCACCGAGTTGGCCTGGCACTCGCTCTTCATCCGCCACATGCTGCGCCGTCCGGCGCGCGAAGAGCTCGATACCTTCGAGCCCGAGTTCACCGTCATCAACTGCCCCAGCTTCCAGGCCGATCCGGCCCGGCACGACTGCCGCAGCGAGACCGTGATCGCGTTGAACCTGGACAAGAAGCTCATCTTGATCGGCGGCACCGAATACGCGGGCGAGAACAAGAAATCCGTGTTCACTCTGTTGAACTACCTGCTGCCCGAGCGCGGCATCATGCCGATGCACTGCTCAGCCAACCACGCCGAGGGCAACCCGGTGGATGCCGCCGTGTTCTTCGGCCTCTCCGGTACCGGCAAGACGACCCTTTCGGCAGATCCCAACCGCGTGCTGATCGGCGATGACGAGCACGGGTGGTCGGATCGCGGCACCTTCAACTTCGAGGGCGGCTGCTACGCGAAGACGATCAACCTCAGCCCCAAGGCCGAGCCGGAGATCTACGCGACGACCGAGATGTTCGGCACCGTCATCGAGAACATGGTTTACGATTCCGAGACCAAGGAACTCGATTTCGAGGATGACAGCCTCACCGCCAACATGCGCTGCGCCTACCCGCTGGAGTATATCTCCAACGCCTCCGACACAGCGCTTGGCGGCCACCCCAAGAACATCATCATGCTCACCTGCGATGCCTTCGGGGTGCTCCCCCCGATCGCCCGGCTGACCCCGGCGCAGGCGATGTATCACTTCCTCTCCGGCTTCACCTCCAAGGTGGCGGGCACCGAGCGCGGCGTGACCGAGCCCGAGCCCACCTTCTCTACCTGCTTCGGCGCGCCCTTCATGCCACGTCGGCCCGAGGTCTACGGCAACCTGCTGCGTGAGAAGATCGACACCCACGGCGCCACCTGCTGGCTGGTCAACACCGGCTGGACCGGCGGCGCCTACGGCACCGGCAACCGGATGCCGATCAAGGCCACCCGCGCCCTGCTCACCGCCGCGCTCGACGGCTCGCTGCACGAGGCGACGTTCCGCAAGGACGAGAACTTCGGCTTCCAGGTTCCCGTGACCGTGGCTGGCGTCGATGCCGCCCTGCTCGACCCGCGTTCGACCTGGGCCGACAAGGACGCCTATGACGCGCAGGCCAAGAAGCTGGTCGAAATGTTCGCCGAGAACTTCGCCCAATACGACGCCTACATCGACGACGACGTGAAGGCCGTCGCCATCGGGTGAGCGCCTCCGGCTTGACATCAGGGGCGGCGAGAGCCGGGCTGGCCCTTGCCGCCCTTCTGCTTTGTGCCCCCGCCGCCCCTGCCCAATCCCCTGTCGAGATGGACAGCAGCCGCCTCGCCGCACTTGAGTTTGGCCTCGTCTGCCCGCTCCGGATCATCGGCTCCCGCGAGGCGCCCGGCACCGAGAACGGGCGGATCGAGATTTTCGAGGGCGAGCCGCGCTTCGTGGAGAGCCGCAGCGTTCCGGCCACGCTCGGCGCCAGTTTCGGTGTCCGGGTTTGGGCCAGGGAAGGTCAGCACAGGCTCGCCGTGACCGTTCACAGCCTGCATCCGCCCTTCCCGGGCACCGGCACCCGTGAGCAGAGCTTTGCCTCCTCCATTGCGCCGGGTGCCCCCATGACCCATATCTACAGCTTCGACATGCCGCACGAGGCCGTCCCCGGCCTGTGGCGGATGGAAGCGATGGCGGAGGGAAGGTTGCTCTATTCCGTGACATTCGAGGTGGTGGCATCCGCGGCCTACAAAGGCCCCGCGCCGGACTGCGCCGATGCGCCTGTTCTGAGCCTGGGCACAGCACCTACGGAGCCCGCAGGATGAGCCGCACCGCTGCCCTCTTGCTCTCTGCCGCCTGCCTCGCCGCACTGCCTGCCGCGGCGCAGGAAACCTCTGCCGACCTCTACATCAACAGCGCCCTCGTGGCCGATGTCACCTATGGGCTCAACTGCGCGGTCGAGATCACCGGCTCGATTGACGCGCCTGACACCGACCGCGGTGCGGTGGATGTATTCGACATCCCGCCAGAACTCACCCCGCTCGGGCAGGTCGTGCCCGCGCTGATGGGTCTAGGCTTTGGCGTGCGGGCGAGGGCTGCCGATGGCGTCACCATCTCCAACGCTACCTTCGAGGTCTTCCACCCGCCCTTCCCCGGCCGTGGCACTGCCAGCCAAAGCTGGCGGGCGACCTATTCCGACGATGCCCATTCCACTCACCTCTATCGCTTCGACTTTCCATACGAGGCCGTCACCGGCACTTGGGTGATGCAGGCCAGCGTCGAGGGTGAGTTGCTGTACCGCATCCCCTTCACCGTGATTCCACCCGAGGATTACCCCGGCGCCCGTGAACTCTGCGACCCCGCCGGCCTGCTGAGCCTCGCGCCGACAACTCACAAACCCGGCTGACGCGCCATCCTCCGCGCCCGCTTGCGCTCCTCTGCCCCCGGCGCTACCTCAGGGCCCATGCGGACTGCACGCCAACTCTCCGAGATCAGCCCAGACCTGCGCGGCGCAAGCCTCGCGATCGGCAACTTCGATGGTGTCCATCTCGGGCACCAGGCGGTGCTGCGGCAGGCCCGTGCGGCGGCCCCCGATGCCCCGCTGGGTGTGCTCACCTTCGAGCCGCACCCGCGCGAGGTGTTCCAGCCCGCTGCCCCTCCCTTTCGCCTGATGAATGCCGTGGCCCGCGCGCACCGGCTGGCCAAGCTCGGCGTCGACCTTCTGGTCGAACTGCCGTTCGACGAGGCCTTCCGCTCGCTGACCGACGAGGCCTTCTGCCGCACAGTGCTCGCTGAGGGGATCGGCGCGGCCAATGTGACCGTCGGCGCCGACTTTCGCTATGGCAAGGGCCGCGCCGGCGATGTCCAAACACTGGCCCGCGATGGTACATCTCTGGGCTTTGGCGTGACCGTGGCCGAAATCGAGAGCCTGCCCGGCGTGGGCGAGATCAGCTCCACCGCCATCCGCGAGGCACTCACCGAGGGCCGCCCGCGCGAGGCGGCGGCCATGTTGGGCCACTGGCACCGCATAGAAGGGCCGGTGATCCACGGCGCCAAGCGCGGCCGCGAGTTGGGCTACCCCACTGCCAACATGGGCCTGCCCCGCCTCCACCGCCCTGCCTTCGGCGTCTACGCCGTGCTGGTCGAGGTATTGGGCGGCCCTCACAAGGGCCAGCATCAAGGGGTCGCCTCGCTCGGCATCCGCCCGATGTTCGAGGGCGACGCGCCCAACCTAGAGACCTATCTCTTCGACTTCTCCGGCGACCTATATGATGCCCACCTCTCCATCGGGCTGGTCGAGTTTCTGCGACCCGAGGCCAAGTTCGATGGCCTGCCCGCCCTGATCGAGCAGATGAAGCGCGACGAAGCCAAGGCCCGCACCATACTGGCCGCGCTATGAGGCCCCGTTTCTGGGAGCGTCCGCTCGGTGAACTGACCGCGCAAGAATGGGAGGCGCTCTGCGACGGCTGCGGCAAGTGCTGCCTGAACAAGCTGGAAGATGAAGAGACCGGCGAGGTCGTCTTTACCCGCATCGCTTGCCGCCTCTTCGATGACAGCACCTGCCGCTGCGCGAACTACGAGACCCGGCTGAAGATCGTGCCCGAATGCGTGGTGCTGAAGCCCGAGACGATGCACAAGACCGCCTATTTCATGCCCGAGAGCTGCGCCTACCGGCTGCGGCACGAGGGCAAACCCCTGCCCCACTGGCACCCTCTCCTCACCGGCGACCCGGAGAGCACGGCCAAGGCCGGGCGGGCCGTGCGCGGCCCGACATGGCCGGAGTTCTCGGTGCCCGAGGACGACTGGGAAGATTACATCGCCGCAGAAGAGGACCTTTGAATGCGCTTTGCCTCCGACAACACCGGCCCCGTCCACCCCGCCGTGATGGAGGCACTGGTCGCTGCCAATGACGGCTACGCCATGCCTTACGGCAACGACCCTCTGTCGCAGGCCGTGGTGGAGCAGGTGCGCGAGACTTTCGAGGCCCCGGAGGCAGCCGTCTTCCTCGCAGCCACTGGTACGGCAGCCAACGTGCTCCTACTCGCCACGATGGCAGAGCCCTTCGAGACGATCTTCTGCTCGACCTGCGCCCACATCCATGAAGACGAGTGCAATGCGCCCGAGCTTTTTACCGGCGGGACCAAGCTGACGCTGGTGCCGCATCAGGCTGGGCGAATGGCCCCGGACGATCTGCGCGCAGCCATCGCGGCAGAGGGCACCCGGGGCGTTCACGGGCCTCGGCGCGGGCCGGTGTCGATCACCCAGGCGACCGAAAAGGGTGCGGTCCACACTCTGGCCGAGCTGAAGGCCCTCACTGGGGTGGCCAAGGGCTTCGGCCTCACCACCCATATGGACGGCGCCCGCTTTGCAAACGCAGTAGCCCATCTGGGTTGCTCGCCCGCCGAGGCCAGCTGGAAGGCGGGCGTGGATGCGCTCAGCTTTGGCGGCACCAAGAACGGGCTGATGGGGGTGGAAGCGATGGTGCTCTTCGATCCGGCCAAGGCCGAAGAACTGGAATATCGCCGCAAGCGCGGGGCGCAGCTCTTCTCCAAGCACCGCTACCTCGCCGCCCAGATGAATGCCTACCTGACCCGCGACCTCTGGCTGGAAACCGCCCGCACCGCCAACGCCGCAGCGGCGGCCCTTGCGCGGGGCGTCGAAGCTGCCGGCGGGCGACTCCACGCTCCGCAGGAAAGCAACCTGCTCTTCGTCGACCTGCCCCGCGCCGCCCACCAGCGGCTTAGAGCGGCAGGTGCGGAATACTACATCATGGCCGGTGAGTTGGAGGGCGATGACCCGAACGAAATGCTCACCGCGCGTCTGGTCTGTGACTGGAGCGTGCGGGAAGAGGACATCGCCCATTTCGCGGAACTCGCCGCCGGCTGAACATCTAGCCGAGACATCCTCTCGACCGGCCGGTCAGCAGGGGCGACGCCGTTGAAGCACTTGCAGTAGAAACGCCCGTGAGGGGGACAATTTCATTCGAATTGTCCCCGTCCCAAGCCGCAACTCGCACCATTTTCTAGCGTCATGTATCCCGACCGGAGGCCTTAAACCTCTTATGGCGCATCAACCGTCGCTGGGCGAAGCCTCCACGGGCTCGTCGGAGGTTGGGGCGTCTGCGCTGGTCAGGATACCTTCCTTCCATTCGCCGCTTTCCACCTCGCCCGTGGCATAGGTCATGGTGCCTTGCCCCTGCCGTTTGCCCTCGGCAAAGAGCCCGTCGTAGATGTCACCGTTGGCGTAGGTCGCAGTGCCCTTGCCGTCGATCTTCCCAGCCTTCCAGCCTCCAACGTAGGTGAAGCCGTCGGCCATGGTGATCTTGCCCTGACCCTCACGCTGCCCCGCAACGAAGCCGCCTTCGTAGGTCGTGCCATCCGCATAGCTGGCAACGCCTTGGCCATCGCGCAGCCCTGCTTTCCACTCCCCCACGTATTTGTAGCCATCGGGGGAGGTCATGGTGCCTTGGCCGTGGTTCTTGGCGTCCTTGAACCCGCCCTCATAGACCATGCCGCCTTTGTAGCGGGCCACGCCCTGGCCTTCGATCACCCCTTCGACCCAGGCGCCGGTATAAACCGAGCCATCGGGGTAAGTGATCGTGCCTTGGCCGTGCGCCATGTCGTTGGCAAAGTCGCCTTCATACACGGAGCCATCCGGATAGGTGACGGTGCCCTTGCCGTGAATCCGGCCCTCTTTCCACGCGCCGACGTATTTGTAACCGTCGGAGCCAGTGAAGCTGCCCTGACCGTCGCGCTGATCGGCCTTGAAGTCGCCGTCGTAGATCTCGCCGTTGGAGTAGGTGACCTTGCCCTTGCCGTGGCGTTGACCGTTCACCAGCAGGCCGGTGTAAACATCGCCGTTGGGCTGGGTCAGCGTGCCGAGGCCGTTGATCTGCCCGGCTTTCCACGCGCCGTTGTAGGTGAGCCCGTCCGTCATGGTCAGCACGCCCTGCCCGGCACGCTGGTTGCGCGCGAAGTTGCCCTCATAAACCGAGCCATCGGCGTAGCTCATCCGGCCCTTGCCCTCTTTCGCCCCGGCGAGCCATGCACCCTCGTAAACCGAGCCGTTGGGCGAGGTCATCTTACCCTGCCCCTCGTGCAAGCCCCCCACAAAGGCGCCTTCGTAGCGGCGGCCATCGGCATAGGTGGCCACGCCCTGCCCGGTCATCTGGCCATTCTTCCAATCGCCATCGTAGGTGCCACCATCGGCAAAGGTGATCTTGCCCTTGCCCTCGGGTTTGCCCTTGGCGAAAGCGCCTTGATAGACCGAGCCGTTCGGGTAACGGGCCACGCCTTGGCCGAGGATTTCACCCTCGACCCAATCGCCCTGATACTCGTAGCCATTGGGCAAGGTGTAGGTGCCCTTGCCGTGCTGAAGCCCGTTCTTGAAGGTGCCCTCGTAGACACCGCCGTTGTCGTATTGCTTGATCTGCTTGTCCTGCGCAGCCAGCGGTGTGGCCAGCGCCAGAGTGGCTGCCAGTGCGATATATCCTGCCCGGATCATGGGTTCGTCCTCTTGGCTGCCCCTTGCCTCTTTCCCTCGCGGTACTTGCCCCCGCGGGCCGCGAAGGTAAGGCGGCAGGCCATGGGTCGCAATGGTTTTTGCCACGGCCACCTTTCACTTCAGCGTCAATCTGCTAATTCGGAGCGCATCAAGGAAAGGCACAGGCATGGCCGACAGGTTCCGGATCACACTGGCACAGCTCAACCCCGTTCTGGGGGATATGGCAGGCAACGCGGCCAAGGCCCGCGAAGTCTGGGAGGCGGGCAAGGCGGCCGGCGCCGATCTCGTGGCGTTCACCGAGATGTTCATCTGCGGCTACAACGCGCAGGATCTGGTGGACCGCCCCGCCTTTGCAGCCGACGCCGTGGCCCATATCGAAGCACTGGCCGAGTTCTGCGCCGACGGGCCCGCCATCGCCATCGGCGGGCCGTGGCCGGAAGACGGCAAGCTCTTCAACGCCTATTTCATCCTGAAGGGCGGCAAGGTGATGACCCGGGTGCTCAAGCACCACCTGCCCAACGAGACGGTCTTTGACGAGGTCCGCATCTACGATGCCGGGCCGCTGGGTGGCCCCTATGCCGTGGGCAATGTCCGCGTCGGCAGCCCGATTTGCGAAGACGCGTGGCACGAGGATGTGGCCGAAACGCTGGCCGAGACCGGTGCAGAGTTTTTGCTCGTCCCCAACGGCTCGCCCTACTACCGCGGCAAGATGGACGTGCGGCTCAACCTGATGGTCCAGCGTGTCGTCGAGACCGGGCTGCCGCTGATCTACCTCAACATGGTGGGCGGGCAGGATGACCAGGTCTTTGACGGCGGCTCCTTCGTGCTGAACCCGGGCGGCAAGCTGGCCCTTCAGATGCCGGTGTTCGACGAGGCGCTGGCGCATCTCGATCTCGAGCGCGGGCCAGAGGGCTGGCGCGCGGTCGAGGGTGAGAAGGCCAAGATCCCGGATGCATGGGAGCAAGACTATCGCTGCATGGTGCAGTCAGTGCGCGATTACTTCGCCAAGACAGGGTTCAAGAAGGCCCTGCTTGGTCTCTCGGGCGGGGTGGATTCGGCACTGGTGGCGGCCATTGCCGCCGATGCGCTCGGCCCGGAAAACGTCCGCTGCGTCATGCTGCCCTCCGAGTACACCTCCGAACATTCGCTGGAAGACGCCAAGGCCGTCGCCGAGAAACTGGGCTGCCGCTACGACTTCGTGCCGATCTCGGGGCCGCGCGCAGCGGTGACAGAGGCGCTGGCCCCGCTCTTCGAAGGCACCGAGCCGGGGCTTACGGAGGAGAACATCCAGAGCCGCTTGCGCGGCCTCCTGCTCATGGCGCTCTCCAACAAGTTTGGCGAGATGCTCCTGACCACCGGCAACAAATCAGAAGTCGCGGTGGGCTATGCCACGATCTACGGCGACATGGCGGGAGGCTACAACCCGCTGAAAGACCTCTACAAGACCCGCGTCTTCGAGACCTGCCGCTGGCGCAACGCCAACCACCGGCCGTGGATGCTTGCGCCCGAGGGCGAAGTGATCCCGCCCCGGGTGATTGACAAGCCCCCCAGCGCGGAGCTGCGCGAAGACCAGAAGGATGAAGACAGCCTGCCGCCCTACGAGGTGCTCGACCGCATCCTTGAGATGTTGGTCGATGAAGAAGCCGCTGTGGCCGAGGTGGTGGCCGAGGGTTTCGACCGCGAGGTGGTGAAGAAGGTGGAGCGGCTGATCTATCTCAGCGAATACAAGCGCTTCCAGTCCGCGCCCGGAACGCGGTTGACCAAAGCCGCCTTCTGGCTCGACCGGCGCTACCCTGTCGTCAACCGCTGGCGCGACCCCTCCTGACGCCATGCGTCCCATCCTGACCCTCACCCCCAACCCGGCGCTGGATCTCTCGGCGGGCACGGCGCAGGTGCGCCCCAATACAAAGCTCCGCTGCGGCCCTGCCTTGGTGGAGCCGGGCGGCGGCGGGGTCAACGTGAGCCGCGCGGTGCACCAGTTGGGCGGAGCATCGCGCTGTCTTGTTGCGCTGGGCGGAGCCACCGGGGCCGCGCTGGAGGCCGGGCTTGTGGCGCAGGGGCTGGATGTGTTGCGCGTCTCCGCGCCCGGCGACACCCGCCAGAGCCTTGCCGTCACCTGTGAAGAGACCGGCAACCAGTTCCGTTTCTCGCTGGCCGGTGCGGCGTGGTCTGAGGCCGACTGTGCCGGCTTCCTTGAGGCCGTCAAGGCGGCGGTGGAACCGGGTGCTCTGGTGGTTCTCTCCGGCTCCCTGCCGCCCGGCATGGGTCCGGAGTGGCTCAAACCGCTTGCCGATGTCGTCGCCGCCGCCGATGCAACCTTCATCGTCGACACCTCTGGTGAGCCGCTCAAACGGCTGGCGGCAGAGGGCGGAGCCGATGTGTTGCGGATGGATCATGCCGAGGCGCGCTTCCTCTCCGGCACCCAGCTGGCCGATGTGGCGGAGGTCCGCGCCTTTGCAGCCACGCTGGCAAAGGTGACGCCGCAGGTGATCGTCGCAATGGGCGCGGCAGGGTCTGTCATGGCCTGCTCGGACGGCAGCGCCTGGCACGCGGCGGGGGCCGATGTGCCGGTGGTGAGCAAGGTGGGCGCTGGCGACAGCTTTGTTGGCGGGTTCACCCTTTCGCTCGCCTCAGGCAAGCCGCGCGAAGAGGCGCTTCAGGCCGGCATGGCGGCAGCCTCTGCCGCGGTGATGACGGCTGGGACCGAGCTGTGCCGCATTGAAGACTACAACCGCCTCTTGCCGGAGTGCGTGCTCACGCGCCTCTAAAGACAGCGCCTCACCCGCCCCTATCGCAGCTTCGGCGGCTTGTCCGGGTTTGAGCCAGGCGGTTCGGGCGCCCACGGCTCCCGCTTCTCCGGTTCGGGCAGATCAAACCGCATCCCGTTCCGCTCCATCGCCTGCGCCAGCGGCGAGCCGGTGTCCAAAAAGGCCACGTCCAGCGCGCCGCTCTCCAGACCGGAGAACTTGAGCGCCTCGTTGGCCGCGCCTGCAAGCGCGTGCTCGGCACCGTCTTGCGCGTCGATGAAAGCCAGCAGGTGGCCCTCCGCGCCTGAGCGGTAGCTCGCCCGCACCAGCAGCGCCGCTGTTGCCAGCCCGGCGGCCGTGGCCAGCTTGGCATCGAGCGCCACCAGCAGCGCCTGTGGCAAGGCCGGGGCCGCAACCTCGACCGGAATTTCCTCTGCCGCCTCCGGCCCGTGACCCAGCGTGTCGGCAAGCCAGTCGATCGCGGCGGCGGGGAGCACCAGCGCCGAGGGTGCCTCGAGGTTCACCCCAAGGCCCAGCCCCTGCCCGGCCATCATCGCCACCAAACCGCGCCCCGACATGGCGGCAAAAGCCGCCTCGCCTTGCGTGAAACCGACCAGCCTGTCTTCGCTGTCGAAGGCCAGCAGGATCTCCCCCTCGCCGGTCTCCACCGCACGGGGCGAGATCACCTCTCCGGTCGGCTCTTCTTCAAGCAGCAGGAACAACTGGCTGTCGGCCAGTTGGGCATAAAAGGCAAGCCGTTCGGCCTCGCCCCCCGCCTCCATCGCGGCGTGAGCCTCATCCAGCGTGGTCATAGTACCTCCTTCACCCGTGCCCGTAGCACCGGCAGCAGCTCGGCCTCGAACCAAGGGTTTTTCTTCAGCCACCCCGTATTGCGCCACGACGGGTGGGGCAAGGGGAAGACCCCGGGCGCATGGTCGCGCCACCCGGCCACGGTGCGGGTGACGCCCGCGCGCTTGGCGGCCGGGCCGAGGTGCCAGCCTTGAGAGTACCCGCCCACCAGCAGCGTCAGCGGCACCGGCCCGATCTGCGCCAGCGCCGCATCCCGCCATGTTTCGGCGCAGATCGCGGGGGGCGGCAGATCGCCTCCTTTTGCGTCGTAGCCCGGAAAGCAGAAGGCCATCGGCAGGATCGCGATGCGCGCGGTGTCGTAGAAGGTCTCGCGATCGACGCCGAGCCAGTCCCGCAGCCGGTCGCCGGAGCGGTCGTTGAAGGGAATGCCGGTCTCATGCACCCGCATGCCCGGCGCCTGCCCGACGATGAGCACCCGCGCACCGGGCTCGAACCACGGCACCGGGCGCGGCGCGTGGCGCGTGGCCGTGGCGGCAAAGCGCGGGGCGCAAAGGCGGCAGGCGCGAATTTCATCCGTGAGTGGCATGTGGCTGGATATAGGCCAGCCGGATCTGGGCCGCCACAAAGGGTGGCGAACGCATTACTTCGACAAGTCTCGAAACATCTTGCCGAGCGACCATCCTTTCGATATTTCTAGAATCATGAAAACGACTCACACCGATGATCTTTCCCTCGCAACCGCCGCCTCCACCTTCGCGGCGCTCGGCTCTGAGCAGCGCCTCGCCGTGCTGCGATGCCTCGTGCGGGCCGGTCCGGAAGGGCTGCGGATTGGCGAGCTTGGCACCCGCACCGGCGTCACCGGCTCGACCCTCACCCACCACATGAAGATCCTCGCAGCGGCCGGGCTGGTCCGGCAGGAGAAACAGGGCCGCAGCATCATCTGCGCCGCCGTGGCCTACCCCGAAATCCGCGCCCTCACCGACTTTCTGCTTGCCGAATGCTGCGCCGACGCGCCCGATGGAGACCACGCCCATGGCTGACCTCACCCAGTCCCCCCGCCCCTCCCTCGGTGACCTTTGGAAGCGTGCGCCAAAAGCTTGGCTCGCCTCTCTGCTGATTGTGCTGGCCGTCGCCCTGCTCGACACAACGCAGCTCTGGCCCACGCTCCGGTTTGCCGCCAATGCCCTGCTCCACACCGCGCCCTTCATCCTCTTCGCCGTCTTCGCTGTGGCCTGGCTGAAGGCTACCGGGGCCGAGAGCCTGCTGGCCCGCGCCTTCGAGGGCAAACAAACGCGGATGATCGCGATGGCCGCCCTGCTCGGCGGCCTCTCGCCTTTCTGCTCCTGCGAGGTCATCCCCTTCATCGCGGCCCTTCTTGCCGTTGGTGCGCCCCTCTCGGCGGTCATGGCCTTTTGGCTGGCCTCTCCACTGATGGACCCGGCAATGTTCTCTATCACCGCAGGCACGCTCGGGCTGGAGTTTGCCGTCGCAAAAACCATCGCCGCCGTGGGCCTCGGCCTGATGGGCGGTTACCTGACGATGGCCTTCGCAGGCTCGCCCGTGTTTGCTGACCCGCTCCGCCCGAAGAAGACCTGTGGCTCCTGCTGCGGTGCAAAGAAGCCCTTCGAGGGCAAGCCCGTGTGGCGGTTCTGGGCAGAGGCGCCCCGCCGCGAGACCTTCCGCGAAACGGCGCTGGAGAACGGCCTGTTTCTCTTCAAATGGCTGCTGCTTGCCTACCTGCTGGAGAGCCTGATGCTCACCTATGTGCCCGCCGAGATGATCGGCTCGGTGCTGGGCGGTGAGGGGCTTGGCCCGATCCTGCTGGGGGCACTGGTTGGCGCACCGGCCTATCTGAACGGCTACGCCGCCGTGCCACTGATCGATGCCCTTTTGGCCCAAGGCATGAGCCAGGGCGCGGCCATGGCCTTCGTCATCGCCGGGGGGGTCTCCTGCATCCCCGCCGCCGTGGCCGTCTGGGCGCTGGTGAAGCCGCGGGTCTTTGCCGCCTACCTTGGCTTCGCCTTCATCGGGGCCGTTCTAGCGGGCCTCGCATGGGGTGGCTACGCCTGACAGCGCGCGTTTTGCCATGCCGCCCAAGTGGCATGGCAGAGCGCCATCTCTCTCACTGACGCAGGCGAAATGCGCGGATGTGCGCAGGCCGTCTTCTCGCCGCCCGGTTGCCCCGCTGCGCCGATTTCATTATTTGTGGGCAACGTCGGCATGGGAGGGGTGAGGCATGTATCGCGTTTGGAACTTCGTCGCGAACTATTCGCTCCTGCTGATCGCGGGGGCGCTGATCGCTCTGGTCTGGGCGAACATCAACGCCGAAAGCTACCACCACTTCGTCGAATTCGTGATCTGGGACCACGCGCCCATCGGCCACCTGCATGACGGCCACCGCACCCTGACCCTACACTACCTCGTCAATGACGTGCTGATGGCCTTCTTCTTCGCCATCGCGGCGAAGGAAGTCTGGGAGGCGGTGATCCTCGAAAACGGCAGCCTGCGCGGGCGCAAGGCTGCCACGCCGCTGATCGCCACCGTGGGCGGCATGATCGGCCCGATCTCCGTCTACCTCGGGATCGCCTATTTCCTCGGCTCCGAGACCTTCTCCGCCGTGGCCAACGGCTGGGCCATCCCCACGGCGACAGATATCGCCTTCTCCTATCTGATCGGCCGCATGGTCTTTGGCGCGGGACACCCGGCGGTGCGCTTCCTGCTGCTGCTCGCTATCGCCGACGATGCCGCAGGCCTCATCATCCTCGCCATCTTCTACCCCTCTGGCGAGTTGGCCCCCGAATGGCTGCTGCTGTCGCTCGGCGCGGCCCTTGCGGTGTTCATCCTCTGCAACTGGCTGCCGCGCCGGATGGATGCCGGCAATCAGGACCGCCCGAACTCCACATGGATGGCCTCCACCCTCGGTGTTTGGCCCTACCTGCTGGCAGGTTGCGTCAGCTGGTATGGCTTTCAAGAGGCGGGCATTCACCCGGCCCTCGGCCTGCTGCCGATCGTTCCCACCCTACCCCACGCAGACCGCGCCTTCGGCATCTTCTCGGAGGCCGAGCAGTATCTCAGCGACCTCCTGAACAAGGCCGAGCATATGCTGAAGCACCCGGTCGAGGTGATCCTTTTCTTCTTCGGCCTGCTGAACGCGGGCGTCGAGTTCAACGCCATCGGTGAGGCCACTTGGCTTGTGCTGGCGGGCCTCATCATCGGCAAACCCGTGGGAATCTTCCTCATGGGCTGGCTCGCCGCCTACCCGATGAAGCTGGGCCTGCCGTCGGGCATGCGCTCGATCGACCTTGTGGTGATCGGCTTCGTCGCCGCCATCGGCTTCACCGTGTCGCTCTTCGTGGCCTCCGTCGCCTTCCCCGGCGGCCCGGTGCAGGACGCCGCCAAGATGGGCGCGCTCTTCAGCTTCGGCGCAGCCGTGCTCTCCATCGTGGCAGGCAAATTGACCCGGGTAGAGAAACAGAACGCCTGATCAGCCGCCTTTGACTCGGATTGGGGCACCTCTCACGCCACAGTGATGCCCCATTTGCCGCGTGGTTAACCAACATTCCGTTGAAAACCGTCAGCTTTGGGCGACATAATACTGCCCAACTGGCGCTCTATACCAAAGTCTTAATCAAGCGCCGTTAAGGTGTAGAAACGAGCAGCCAAAGGCGACGAATGCTGGAATTCTCCAATGTCAGCAAGTCCTTCTGGACGGGCAAGCAGCGCAAGGTGATCCTTGACCGCGTGTCCTTTCAGGTCGAGCTCGGCAATTCGCTCGGCATCCTCGCCCCCAACGGCACGGGCAAGACCACTCTGATCAACATGATGGCCGGGCTCGAAAAACCCGATGAGGGCGAGATCCGCCGGGGCTGCCGCATCTCCTTTCCGCTCGGCTTCATGGGAGGCGTCGTCAACCGCCACACCGGCACCGAGAACGCCCGCTACATCTCCCGGCTCTACGGGCTCGACCCCGATTACGTGGAGGCCTTCTGCCGCTGGCTCTGCGGGATCGAAGAGTATTTCGACATGCCGGTCGGCACCTACAGCCAAGGCATGCGGGCGCGCTTCTGCTTCTCGTTGATGTTGGCGCTCGACTTCGACATGTACCTGATCGACGAGGGCATGCCCTCGACAACGGATGTGGAGTTCAACCGCCGCGCAGGCTCGATCCTGCGGGAACGGCTGAAGGACACCACCGTCATCATCGTCTCGCATCAGGCGGGCACGCTGGAAAAGTTCTGCCGCTCGGCGGCGGTGCTGCGCGACGGGCAGTTCCACATGTTTGAAACGCTGGAAGAGGCGAAGAGGCTCTATGACTACCAAGCCCAAGGCTAGCAGGTTCCGCATTCGCCGGGACGGCCCCCTGACCCCGGGTCAGGCGATGGCCGCGACCGAAGGGGCCACCGCCCGCAAGGTCGCCCCTCCCGTTGCCGAAACGCCTGTGGCGGAGCAGCCCGCCGCGGCGCCCACTGCTGTTTCGCCCGCCGATTCTGCGCCCAAAACCACGCCCCAGCCGCCCGTCGATGAAGACGTTGCGATGATGGAGGCCGCCTCCCCCGACATGCACGAAGACGGGTTCGGCGCCGAGGCCATGCCCGGCTCCGCCGCTGCCGAAAAGCAATCCGGCGCTGGCGAGGCTTCGGCCCAGTCCGGCGAGGTGCAAAGCGCCGCGTCCGCCAAGAGCGAGCAGACCATCGCCGACATCCGCAAAGAGGGCCTTACCGGGCGCCAGCTGCGTATGGCCCGGCGGGTGGCGCAAAAGCATGGGCTGACGCCAACCTCCGACTTCGACGCCGTCAAACAGCTGCGCGACCGCGGGATTGACCCGTTCCAGCGCTCGGCAATGCTCGAATTGGTGCAGAACAACGCCAAGGCGCAGGGCGCGGGCGGCGGTCAAGGTGGCGGCGCAACGCCAAACTTGCCGCAGGTCGCCCGCCAGCCCGGCACCGATGTTGCCGTGCCCCAGCAATCGCCGGTGCCCGGCCCTGTGCTCAACACCTCCGATCAGCGCGCCAGCGAGATCGGCCGCATCCAGCGTGACATCGCCCGCCGCCGCCGCCGCAAGTCGATGCTGCTGTTCACCCGGCTGGCTTTCTTCGTGCTGCTGCCGGCCTTCATCGCCGGGTGGTATTACTACGTGCTGGCCACGCCGCTCTTTGCCACCAAGTCCGAGTTCGTGATCCAGCAGGCCGAACCCGCGGCATCCGCAGGCCTCGGCGGCCTGTTCCAGGGCACAAGCTTCGCCACCCAGCAAGACAGCACGACAGTGCAGAGCTACCTCGCCAGCCGCGCCGCCATGAAGCGGCTCGATGCTGACCACGGCTTCAAACAGCACTTCGAGCAAGACTTCATCGACCCGATCCAGCGGCTCGAAGACGGCGCAACGGACGAGGCCGCCTACCGTCTCTACCAGCGCAACGTGAAAATCGGCTACGACCCGACTGAGGGCATCCTGAAGATGGAGGTTATCGCCGCCAGCCCCGAAAAGAGCCAAGAGTTCTCCGAGGCGTTGCTGGGCTATGCCGAGGAGCAGGTCGATCAGTTGACCCAGCGCCTGCGCGAAGACCAGATGAAGGGCGCACGCGCCAGCTTCGACGAGGCAGAGGCCAAGGTGCTCGCCGCACAAAAGCGGGTGCTCGAATTGCAGGAGCAGCTCGGCGTGCTCGACCCGGTGAGCGAGAGCGGCTCGCTGATGACCCAGATCACCCAGTTCGAGGTGGAGCTGCGCCAGAAGGAGCTCGACCTTCAGCAGCAGCTCGCCAACACCCGGCCCAATCAGGCCCGTGTGCGGGCGCTGGAGGGCGATATCTCGCGGCTCAAGGCCCTTGTCGCCAGCCTGCGCGCTTCGATGACAGAGACCACCGATGGCAACGCCTCTCTGGCCCGGATCACCGGCGAGCTGCGCATCGCCGAGGCCGATCTTGCCACCCGGCAGCTGCTGCTCCAGCAGGCCGCCGCTCAACTCGAGACCGCGCGGATCGAGGCCAACCGGCAGGTGCGTTATCTCTCGCTCGGCGTCACGCCCATTGCGCCAGACGAGGCCACCTACCCACGCGCCTTCGAGAACACCGCGCTCGCGCTGCTGATCTTCGCCGGCATCTACCTGATGATCTCGCTCACCGCCTCGGTGCTGCGCGAACAGGTCGCCGGGTGACGGAGGGCGGCGAGCCCCCCGCCCTCGCCGCCACGATCGACGCCTATTGCGCCTGCTGGACGGTGATGGAAACCGCCGCCCGCCACGCCGCCCTCGCCCGTTGCGTTGCACCCGACATCCACTACGCCGACCCGATGGTGGCGCTTGCCGGCATCCCCGCGCTCTCCGAACACATTGCCCAAGTCACTGCCGCACGGCCCGAGGCGGTGATCGCCCGTTGCACGGAGGTCGACGCCCACCACACCCACGCCCGCTTCGGCTGGAACCTCCGCTATGGCAAAGAGACCCTGCTCGCTGGCAGCATCGATGTGGTGGAATGGGAGCCTCGGACCGGCCTGTTGACGCGGATCACCGGTTTCTTTGGCCCGTTGGAGGCCTGAGAGCGGGCCGTCAGTTGGCCGAGCCGTGCAGCAGCTTGGTGAACTCCAGCGCCTCGACCCGGCCGGTCAACCGGGCGCGATAAACGGGGATGCTCTCGGTCACACGCATCACGTAGTTGCGGGTTTCGCGGAAGGGGATCATCTCGATCCAGTCGACCACGTCGACGCCCGGATAACGCGGGTCGCCCCGATCGCTCACCCAATTCACTGCGCGCCCCGGCCCCGCGTTATAGCCAACCGAAACCAGCACCGGCGCATCCCCGAAAATCTCGATCAGCCCGGCCAGATAGGCGGTGCCGAGCTGCGCGTTATAAACCGGGTCTTGGGTCAGCTTTCCAGCGTCGTAACGGATCTTCAGCTCGCCAGCCATGTCCTTGGCCGTGCCTGGCATCAGCTGCATCAGCCCGCGCGCGCCAGCCGGGCTGATCACCACGGGGTCAAACTCGCTCTCCCGCCGCGCAATGGAGAGCGCAAGCTCGGGCGCCACCGGCCAGTCGGTCTTGGCCATTTCATGCAGCGGGTAATAGGCGGCAGGAATGGTGATGCCGTTGCGAGCCGCGCTCTTGGCGATCTTCAGCGCCAGATGCACCTCCCCGCGCTCGATCATCAGCGCCCCGAGGCTGCCCACATCGTTCCGCTCCAGCGTACCGCCAAGATGGGTCAGAAAGCGTTCGGCCTCGTTGGCCTCTCCTTCCTCGATCATCTTCAGCCCCACCGCCAGCACCTCGGAGCTTCCAATGCTGGTCTCGTCCAGCGGCGGAAACTCCTCGCGCCCCGTGAGGGTCACATCCATCGGCAGGCCCGCAGCCTCGGCGGCAAGGAGGCCGTAGTAGCTGGTCTGGTACTGCGCGCCGAAGGCATAGGCGTCCCGCGCCTTCTCGGCATCTCCCAGATCGGTATAGGCCCGCCCCAGCCAGTAGCCAGCGCGGCCAAGGCTGATCGGCGTTTCGACCGCCTCGCCGAAGCGCTCAAAGTGCCAAAGCGCCAGCTCAGGGTCTTTCAGAAAGCGCAGCGCGATCCAGCCGGAGAGCCACTCGAGATCAGCGTAATCAGATCCATCGGCCAGAAAGTGCCGCGACGCCAGCGCATAGGCAGCCGCCACATTGCCCTCTCGCAGTTGGCTGCGGGCATAGATGCGCCGGTAGTTGGACCACATCTCGGCCCGCCCGAGCGCCTCGGCAGAGGTCGAGCGTTCCGCCATCAGCTCCTCGGCGCCCTCGTGCAGCCCCTTGCGCAGGCGCCAATTGTACCGTTCCCAAACAAGGCCCGCGTTGTCCTGCAACGCCTCGGGCACGGCCTCGATCTTGGCGTCCACACCGGCCGCGCGAGTGCGCAGGGCCATGCGGGCTTCGGCAAGTTTCTGCCAGTCTTCGCCGACCCGGCCCATCTGGCGGAGGGCAGCGGTGCGACTGTCCCGCCAGAGCAGGTCATCCAGCCGGGCTTCGTGATGCGGCTCCAGCACCTCGGAGAATCGCTCGAGCAGGGCGCCCTCGACCTCGCTGTTCAGCGTGCGCGTGCGCCACGCCAGCACCGCCAGCGCCGCCGCATCCCCATCTTCGCCGCGGGCCTCATGGGCCTCGATCAGGCGCTGCACGCCAAGGCCGGTTTCCGGGATTTTGTCACCGAAATAGGCAACCACCTTGCCCGGGTCTTCGCCCCGGCCAATCGAGGCCTCGCCCCGGTCGTGGATATACTCCATCGAGGGCCAGCTCGGGTGATCGCGGATGAAGTCGACATATTCCTCAAAGCTGCCGCCACCGCCGCGCAGCTTGGCCCAATGGGCATAGCGCTCCATCGCGCCGCTTTGCTGCTTGGCCTGAAAGCTCGCCTGCCCCCAATCGCCCCGCTCCAGCGCGCGCATCATCAAGGTGAAAGGCCCGGCCTGCTTGGGTCGCACGGGCGGTGCCTTGGCCGCCAGTTCAACGCCCTCCAATGCCTCGGCACGGGGCAGCGGGCGCTCCTCCTGCTCTTCTTCCGGGGCGGCATCGGCTCCGGGCGCGGCTTCCGCCTCGCCCTCCTCATCCAGCTCCAGCGCAACGCCCTGCACCACCTCCGGCCCCTCCTCGGGCGAGGGGTCCGCCGCCTGCGCATGGGCTACCGGCCAGTCCAGCAGCCAAGCGGCGGCAAGAAGCGACAAGACAAGACGAGACATGGCTCAGGCAAGCTCCGGAGCAGGCAAAGGGCGGTTGCGCCAAGTGTAGCGCCTCAACCTTGATGAACAATACAACAACTTGGCATTGCCCCGCGCTGGCTCTATAGCTCCGCCGGAGTTGGGAAAATGGCCGCAAGAGAGGAGGGCTCAACATGTTCCACGGATCGCTTCCAGCGCTGGTGACCCCCTTCAAAGACGGCGAGCTTGACCTCGAGGCCTTCGAGGCCCTCGTGAACTGGCAGATCGAAGAGGGTTCCTCCGGCCTCGTGCCCGTTGGCACCACCGGCGAGAGCCCCACCCTGACCCATGACGAGCACGATGCCGTCGTCGCCGCCTGCGTGAAGGCAGCGGCAGGCCGGGTGCCGGTGGTTGCGGGCGCAGGCTCCAATTCCACCCGCGAGACGGTGCGGCTCGTCGAGGCTGCCAAGAGCGCCGGCGCCGATGCGGCGCTGGTCGTCACGCCCTACTACAATAAGCCCACGCAGGCCGGGCTGATCGGCCATTTCGAGGCCGCTGCCGAGGTTGGGCTTCCGATCATCATCTACAACATTCCGCCCCGTTCGGTGATCGACATGCTGCCCGGCACCATGGCCGAGTTGTCGAAGAACCCCAACATCGTGGGCGTGAAGGATGCCACCGCCGACCTGGCCCGCGTGGCCATTACCCGGCAGATGTGCGGCCCCGAGTTCATCCAGCTCTCGGGTGAAGATCCGACAGCCGTAGGCTACAACGCCATGGGCGGTGTGGGCTGCATCTCCGTCACCGCCAACGTGGCCCCCCGGCTCTGCGCCGAGATGCAGGCGGCAACGCTTGCGGGCGACTACCCCAAGGCGCTGGAGTATCAGGACAGGCTGATCCCGCTGCACCGCGCGATCTTTGCCGAGCCGGGCCTCTGCGGCGCCAAATACGGCCTGTCGCTGCTGGGCCGCTGCGACGAGAGCGTGCGCCGCCCGCACGTGCAGGTGTCGGACTTCGTGAAGAACCAGATCGAAGACGCCATGCGCTTTGCGGGGATTCTGAACTGAAGCCGCCCCGCGAGGGCGAAGAGCGGCTGGGTTTCGACCCGGCCGACCGCCCCGACGCGAGCCTGCACTTCATCGGGGAGATCCGCTCCGACTGGCGCGAGGGCACTGCCCCCAAGAACCTGCGTCTGGCGCGGGAGCAGGGTGGCGGCAATGCCCGGATCGAGTTGAAGCCAGAGTTTGTTCCAGCCCTGACGGGCCTGAGCCCTGGCGACTGGATCATGCTGCTCTATTGGACAGGTGAAGCCCGCCGCGACCTGCTCGTGCAGCGCCCCCGCCACGCCGATGGCCCACGCGGCACCTTCGCCCTGCGCTCCCCAGCCCGCCCCAACCCCGTGGCGCTCGGCTGCGTGCGGATCGAGGCAATTGAGGGCACAACGGTCCGGATCGACGCCACCGATGCCTTTGACGGCACCCCCGTCATCGACATCAAACCCTGGATCGAAACGGTCGACAGCCCCGCCTAGGCCGGGACTTCTCCCGACTCCCCTTCCCCACAGGCGGCCCAGCCCCTATATCCCTCCCCCATGGCCAAGAAAGACGACAATCCGAACTACAAGGTGATCGCCGAGAACCGGCGGGCCCGGCACGACTATGCCATCGAGGAAGATCTCGAGGTGGGCATCGTGTTGGAAGGCTCGGAGGTGAAGTCGCTGCGCGAGAACTCCAGCCAGATCAACGAGAGCTACGCAGCCGTCGAAAATGGCGAGCTCTGGCTGGTGAACGGCTACATCGCGCCCTACGACAAGGCCAAAACTTTCGGCCATGAGGAGCGCCGCCGTCGCAAGCTGCTCTGCTCCAAGAAGGAGCTGGCCCGGCTCTGGAACGACACCCAACGCAAAGGCATGACCCTCGTGCCACTGGTGCTCTACTTCAACCATCGCGGCATCGCGAAGATGAAGATCGGCATCGCCAAGGGCAAAAAGAACGCCGACAAGCGCGATACCGCCGCCAAGCGCGACTGGAACCGCCAGAAACAGCGGCTGCTGAAGCAGGGCGGCTGACGGTGAGCCAACGGGGCGGCCTCAGCGCAGCCCTGCCTTTTAACACCACCACTCTTCGGCCTTGCGCAGCGGCCCGCTCCGGCGCAGCCTGCGGCTCATGGATCTCGCCTTCTTCATCCCCGCCTGTTTCGCACTCAACCTCACCTTCGGGCCATCCAACCTGCTGGCCCTGACCCATGGGGCCGAGCGGGGTATCCGGTTTGCCTTTCTGGCCGCTCTGGCCCGGCTTACAGTGTTTGCGCCGATGATCGCCGCCTCCGCCCTTGGCCTCGGGTTGCTGCTTACGGTCTCCGCCGCCGCCTTCACCGCCGTCAAACTCGCAGGCGCCGCCTATCTCGTTTGGATCGGGATCAAGCTCCTGCGCACCCGGCCCGACAACCACGCACTGGGCCGCCCCGCACCCAGCCTCGCCCGTGCCGCCCGCCGCGAGGGGCTGGTGGCGCTCGGCAACCCCAAGGCCATCCTGATCTTCGCCGCCTTCTTCCCGCAATTCGTTCGCCCCGAGAGTTACTGGCCCGACTATGCCCTGCTCGGCGGTCTGTTCCTCGCGCTGGAGGCCTGCGCCGTCACCGCCTATGCCACCGCTGGCCGTTTCGCCGCCCGCCTTGCCGCCAGCCGGATGCACTGGCTGCAACGGGCTTCAGGCGCCACGATGGTCGGCTTCGGACTGCTGCTACTGCTTGCGCGCGCCCCTGCCCGCACCGCCGCCTGACCGTCGCACCACTTGCCAGCCCCGCGCCTTCCGGCTAGCAACGCCAGCGACGCGAGAGGGGGTATTCCCATGTCCGACGATCCGAAAACGCTGGTCTCCACCGACTGGCTCGCCCAACACCTGAAAGACCCCGACCTGCGGGTGCTCGATGCCTCATGGTATCTGCCGGCGATGAACCGCGACGCCAAGGCAGAGTATGACGCCGCCCATATCCCCGGTGCGCGCTTCTTCGATATCGACGAGATTTCAGACGCTCGCTCCGAGTTGCCGCACATGGCCCCGCCGGTCGAAAAATTCATGTCCCGCATGCGGGCAATGGGCGTGGGAGACGGGCATCAGGTCGTGGTCTACGACGGCGCGGGCCTGTTCTCGGCCGCGCGGGTCTGGTGGCTCTTCCGGCTGATGGGCAAGCAGGACGTGGCCGTGCTCGATGGCGGCTTCCCCAAGTGGCAGGCCGAGGAGCGCGAGGTGGAGGATATGGCCCCCATCGTCCGCGACCGCCACATGACCGTGCAGCGCCAGGCCGATATGGTGAAAGATGTCACCCAGGTCGCCGCCGCCTCCAAGCTGGGCGACTGGCAGATCGTCGATGCCCGTGCGCCCGAGCGCTTTGCCGGTGAGGCTCCCGAGCCGCGGGAGGGCCTCCGCGCCGGGCACATCCCTGGCTCTCGCAACGTGCCCTTCGGCAACCTGCTGAAGGCCGACAAGACGATGAAACGCGGGCAGGAGCTGCGCGATGCCTTCGAGGATGCCGGTGTGGACCTCGCCAAGCCGGTGATCACTTCCTGCGGCTCCGGCGTGACCGCCGCCGTGCTGTCGCTCGGGCTCGAGGTGCTGGGCCACCCACGCCACGCGCTCTATGATGGCAGCTGGGCCGAGTGGGGCCTCTACGACGACCTCGGCATCGAAACCGGGCGTTGACGCCCACGGGCAGGGCTCGCCCCGCCCCCTCTTGCCGCCGCCGCATGCTTGCGCCACCGTCGCGCAACTGAACCGGAGTGCCTGAATGCTCGAATCCATCCCGCCCCGCGAAGAAGACAAGATCCTCCGTCTGATGAAGCTCTTCGCCGACGACCCGCGCGTCGGCAAGATCGACCTCGGCGTTGGCGTCTACCACGATGCCGATGGCCGCACGCCGATCTTCTCCGCCGTCAAACAGGCCGAGCAACGCCTGATCGAAACGCAGGAGAGCAAGGGCTACGTCGGGCTGGCCGGCGACCCGGCTTTTCACCGCGCCATTGCCGGCCTCGTGCTTGGCGATCTGGCCGAGACCATGCCCTTCGCCGCCTGTGGCACCCCCGGCGGCACAGGCGCGGTGCGGCAAGGCTTCGAGCTGATGAAGCTCGCAGGCAATCCGCAACGCCGCATCTGGCTGCCCGATCCGAGCTGGATCAACCACGGCTCGATCCTCGACACGCTGGGCATCCCCCGCGCCGATTATCGCTACTACGATGCCGATACCGGCGGCGTTGACGCCGAGGGCATGCTGGCCGATCTCGCCAAGGCTGCGCCGGGCGATGTGGTGCTGCTCCACGGCTGCTGCCACAACCCCACCGGCGCAGACCTGAAGGCGCAGGACTGGGCGGCACTCACCAAACTGCTGGCCGAGCGCGGCCTCACGCCCTTTGTTGATCTGGCGTACCAGGGCTTCGGAGATGGGGTGGAAGCCGATGTCTCCGGGCTGCGCACGATGGTCGCTGCCCTGCCCGAAACCATCATCACCGTCTCTGCCTCCAAGAACTTCGGCCTCTACCGCGAGCGCGTCGGTTGTGTGCTGGCCCCCTGCGCCGACCCCAAGGCGCGTGACATGACCGACGCCGCCCTCGCCTGGCTCAACCGGCAGAACTACGCTTTCCCGCCCGATCACGGCGCCCGCGTCGTCACCACCATCCTGACGGACGCCGGCCTGCGCGCCGACTGGCAGGACGAACTCGACGGCATGCGCGCCCGGATGAAGGAGAACCGCACCGCGCTTGCAGGCGAGCTGCGCCGCCTCACCGGGTCCGATCGCTTTGGCTTTCTTCAGTCGCACAAAGGCATGTTCACCGTGCTCGGCCTGAGCACCGAGCAGGTGCTGACCCTGCGCAAGGAGCATGGGCTCTACATGGTCGAGGACAGCCGCATCAACCTCGCCGGCCTGACGGATGCCACCATCCCCCCTGCCGCCGAGGCCATCGCTGCGGTGCTGTAGGCCGGGACCTGTCCCGACCTACCCCAGCACCACCGGCAGGTTGAGCGGGCCGCGGAAGCCCCAGCCTCCCCACCTGACATCCTCCGGTTCGGCCAGCCGGATGTTCGGGTATTTCTCGAAGATCATCGGCAGCATCACCTGCCCCACCGCCCGGCGCGCTACATGGGTGCCTTGGCAGAAGTGCGGGCCATTGCCGAAGCTCTGGTGCGGGTTGTCCTTGCGATAGACATTGTACAGGTGGCCATCCTCGAACACCTCTTCATCCCAGTTGGCCGAGGCCTGACAGGTCATCACCGTGCTCTTGGCCGGAATGTGGAAGCCCCGGATCACGGTATCCTCCAGCACATAGCGGCCTGAAACCGAGATTGGCGCGACCCAGCGCACCCCTTCCTCAAAGGCTTTCACCCAGTCGCCATTCGCCTTCACCTGCTCAAGCTGATCCGGGTTGGTCAGCAGACCGCAGAGAATGGTGCAAAGCGCGTCGCGCGGCTCGTTTATGCCGCCGCCGATGGCGATCTTGATATTGGCCCAGATCTGGCTGAGCGGGATCGGGTTCTCGGCGTTCAACATCACCGAGAAGGCCGAGTTGTTCGGGCTCTCCTTGTGCCGCGCCTCGATGCGGGTGAAGAGCGCATCCATCTCGTCATTGGCGGCTTCCGAACGGGCAAAGATCGCCTCGTCCTCGCCAAAGTTGCCGGCCCCGTCGATCAGCGACTGGCTCCAGCGGATCATCTCCTCGTCGCTCGCCTCTTCAGTGCCCAGCAGCACCGCAAGGCCGCGCGCCGCATAGGGGGCGGCGAGCATCGGGAAGAGATCCACCACCTCACCATTGGGCAGCCGGTCAAGATACTCCTCCGCCACCTGCTGGTAGCGCGGCACCCAATCCTGGGTGATGACCTTGGGGCTGAAGGCCCCCTGCATCGCCATCCGCTCGCACTTGTGCGCCTCGCCGTCCTTGCGCATCAGCGTGTGCGCGCGGAAAGCCCGGTGCATCGGCGTGATCGGGTCATTCGATGAAAAGATCTGCGGGTTGTCCTTCACATACTTCGTGTCGGCCCATTTGGTCAGCAGGATGCGGTTCATCTTCGGCACCCGCACCACGGGTGTCTCACGCCGGAGCCGCTCGTAGATCGGATAGGGATCGCGGCTCAGGGCCTCCAGTGTGATGGTTTCATCCACCGGCACCGGTTTGCCAGCTGCCTGCACGTCGGTTGCTGTATCGCTCATCATGTCCTCCCAAGCGGGCAGCCCCTCCGACTCGCCCGAATTTCGCCAAACTGTATACCGTTGTGGCAAGAATGCCAGAAAAATATGATAATCACTTGGGAAGCGCCCTTTAACAGTATACCGTTCAAGCAGAAACGGGGGAGAACTCCAATGCCAGATGGCAACAAGCCCAGAACGATCGACCACGCCACGCGCGACCTGCGAGACCGTATCCTCTCAGGCGCTCTGCCCAGCGGCATGCACTTGTCCGAAACAGCAGCCGCCGAGATGCTGGGCATGTCGCGCACGCCCACCCGCGAGGCGATGGCATTGCTGGTCGAAGAAGGACTGCTGGAGCGCAGCGCCTCGGGCCGCTGCACGGTGCGCGCCCTCACCCGAGCCGATGTGGCCGATGCCATCGAGCTGCGCGGCGTGCTGGAGGGCATGGCCCTCCGGCTGGCGGCAGAGCGCGGCCCAGAGCCCGATGCGCTGGCAGAGGCAGAGGCCTGTGTAGAGGCCATCGAAGAGGTCATCACCCCCGGCGCTCAGGCGCTCGACTTCGAGCGCTACGCCACGCTGAACGCCCGCTTTCACGCCGCGCTCGCTCGCCTGCCCGGCTCGCCGCTGATGGAGCGCGAACTGCTTCGCGCCCACCGCCAGCCCCTCGCCTCGCCCTCCGCCTTTCTCGGCTCGCAGGCTGGGCAACTGGCCTTTCGCCGCTCGCTGATCATCGCCCAGAGCCAGCACCGCGCGATGCTCGCCGCCGTCACCGCCCGCGAGGGCAGCCGCGCCGAAGCCCTCGGCCGCGAGCACGCCCGGCTGGCGCGGCAGAACTTCGAGGACGCGCTCAGCCTCGATACCGGCGCCGAGGGGCATGGTATTCCCGGCCTCGCCCTCGTCTGTGCTGAAAATTAACCCAAAAATGTCACGGTTTTCGCCCCCGCGGGGCCATGGTTTGGCCCGATTTCGGAGGCAGAAACGGGTCTGATACCCCCGGGTTGGGGCCCATTCGCAGTTCAAGGAGGCTCCGATGCTGCGCAAAACCGTGACTTACGCCGCCCTCGCCGCGGCGCTCTCCGCCGGTTCCGCCGCCACGGCGGAGGTCCATGAAGTGACCATCTTCGACAACGACCTGATGCCGCCGGTGGTCTATGCAGAACCCGGTGACTACGTTCAGTTCACCAACGATGACGAAGGCTCGCATGTCGTCTGGTCGCAGGATGAAACCTGGTCCACCGGCCCGATCCCCGCTGGCGTGGCAGTGGTCTTCATGGTCCACGAGTGGATGAGCCTCGAGTACAAGCTCGATGAAGACCGCTTCGAGGACTATTCCGAAGGCGAAGGCGATGACCCGTTCGACGGTGTGATCGAAGAAGGCATCGACATTGCCGACACCAACGCCAACGGCGAGTTCGACGAAGGCGAGATATACTTCGAAGCCGCCGAGAACAACGGCACCGGCAACAACTGATCGCCGCCTAGCGTGCAAGACAATGCAGGGCCGCCTCCCCCGGAGCGCGGCCCTTGTGCCGTGGCACACGCATTGCTCAGAGCGGCTCCACCAGCGCCTCTCCGGTGGCGCGGTTCGAGTTGACCTTCGGATCGACCCGCCACATGCGCACCACGCCCTCGTCTGGCGGCTTCATCAGTGTCGCCGCGCCCTTGCCCTCCTCGCCCAGCCATTTGGCCCAGTCATCCGGCTCCAGGATCACCGGCGTGCGGTGATGGATCTCCGCCATCTCGTGGGTGGCGGCGCAGGTCACGATCGCGCAGGTCGGCCCGTCCACCTTATCTTCCCCTTCGCGCGACCAGTCCTGCCAGATCGCTGCAAAGGCCATCGGCGCACCGTCGGTGCGGGTGATGTACCACGGCAGCCGGTTGCCCTCGCTGTCCTTCGTCCATTCGTAAAACCCGCTCGCCGGAATGATGCAGCGCCGCTCGCGGCAGGCCACCCTGAAGGCGGGCTTCTCGGCCACCGTCTCGGCGCGCGCATTGATCAGCAGCGGCCCGTCCGTGGGGTTCTTGTACCAATGCGGGATGAACCCCCAGCGCATCGGCCTCAGCCGCCGTGCCCCCTCGCCGCTCACCACCGTCGCCACCGGCGTCGTCGGGCAAACGTTGAAACGCGGCACTTCCGGCAAGTCATTACCCGGCACTGCCCCGAACAGCTGCGCCATCGCGTCATCCGGTAGGGTGATAGCAAACCGCCCGCACATGGGCCTAACCCCGGCGGCGGGCGATCTCGATCTTCGCCTCCGCCAGCGACATTTCCTTGACGATCTCGGCCCGCCGGGTGCGGTCGCCGGTCTCGCGCAGTTCTTCCCGCAACCGCGCCAGCTCGCGCGAGAGCGAGACAAACCCGGGCACCCCGCCATTCTCCTTCAGGATACGGTTCATCACCGCGTTCTCCGGGTCGTCGCAGGCAGGCAGCGGCTTGCCCGCGCCCGGCAGGTCATCAAACTGCCCCTCCGCCTCTGCGGCGTGGATCTTGGCTGTGATGAGGTCGATCAACGGGTGGTCCATGCGCCCAATCTAGCCCTTTGCGCCACGCGGAAAAACCCCGGCTTGCAGCCACCCCGTGCCCGGGGCTATCCCCGCCGAAACCGCCCAGCAGGACGCCCGCCATGCCCTATGCCCTCCACATCGGCCCCAACATCCGCAAATCCCCCTATTTCGACGCCACGGTGGCCGACGGGGTACAAGGCTTCTCGGTCTATAATCACATGTTCATCCCCGGCCATTTCGGCGATCCCGAGGCCGAGTATGACCGGCTGCTGAACGGCGTGGCGATGTGGGATGTCGCAGCCCAGCGTCAGGTAGAACTCAAAGGCCCCGACGCCGCCCGCCTCGCCCAGCGCCTCACCCCGCGGGATCTCGACGGCCTGAAGGTCGGCCGCGGTCGCTACGTCCCGATCTGCGATCATGACGGCTGGCTCATCAACGACCCTGTGCTGCTGAAACTGGCCGAAGATCACTTCTGGCTCTCCGTCGCCGACAGCGACATGCACCTCTGGGCGCTCGCCGTGGCCCGCGAGAGTGGCATGGATGTGCAGGTCTCCGAGCCCGATGTCTCCCCGCTCGCCATTCAGGGCCCGAAGGCGATGGATGTGGCGGATGCCCTACTGGGCGGCTGGGTGCGCGATCTGCCCTTCTTCGGCTTCCGCGAGGTGGAGCTGGAGGGCATCCCGCTCGTCGTCGCCCGCTCCGGCTGGTCTAAGCAGGGCGGGGTGGAGCTTTACCTGCGGGACGGCAGCAAGGGCGTCGCATTGTGGCAACGGGTCAAGGCAGCAGGCCAGCCTTTCGGGATCGGCCCGGGCGCGCCGAATGACACAGAGCGCCTGGAGAGCGGTCTCATCTCCTACGGGGCCGACATGCGGCGCCAGTGCCAGCCCGCCAACCCCTTCGAGATGCGCTTCGGCGCGATGGTGAACCTTGATGCGGGCCATGGCTTCATCGGCCGCGCTGCGCTGGAGCGGATCAAGGCAGAAGGCTGGACCCGCGAGCGGCGCGTGCTGGAGGTCGAGGGCGCGCCGGTGGAGGGCAATGCCCATCCCCTGCCTCTGCTACTGGATGGCACCGAGGTCGGCACGCTCTTCGAGATGGCGCATTCCCGACGTCTCGAGATCAACATCGCCCACGGCATGCTGCCCCGCGATCTGCCCGAGGGTGCCACCCTCACTGTCACCCTCCCCGATGGCCCCCGCCGCGTTGTGCCCCGCCCGTCCTCTGGCTAAGTTCGCGCCAAGCAGCACAGGATCAGCGCCAGCCCCATGCCCATCGTCATCTCCGCCCTCGTCGTCATTGGCCTCTTCATCTGGTGGAACTGGGGCCGCAACCGGGCGCGGGCCGAGCTGAGCAACAGGCTCGACCCGCTCGCTAACCGCGTTTTCCGCCGCCGCAAATGCCGCTGGTCACCCGTGGGCGGCTCCGGCGCGTTGAAGGAGTTTCGCTGCGAGACCTGCGGGGTCACCGCCTATTCCCAATCGGCCCGCGGCCCGGCGGAGTGCAAGAAGGGCCTGCGCGGCGGCCTCTGAGCCTCACATCCGGTGCGCCAGTGCCCTGTCGCGCCGTTCCAGCGCCCAATCGGGCCAATGCTCCGATCGGCGATAGAACTCCTTCATCACCGGCACGCCTTCGGGGATCACCACCCAAGGCAGTTTTGTTTCGGTGAATATGTGAATGTCGGGCGGCACCTGTGCAGACTCCTCCAGCGTGCCGACCCGGACAAAGGCAATCAGCTCGCCTGCGCCAGAGTAATGGCTCCAGAGTGCCACCTTGCAGCGCGGGCAGCGATGGATGACCTGCCCTCTGCCACTGGCCGACGGCGTCACAACCGCTTCAGGCGCGCCGTGATGCACCTCCACGCAGGCCCGCTCGATCATAGCGTTCAGCACAAAGGCCGAGCCGGTTTCGCGCTGGCACCATGTGCAGTGGCAGCAATGGGCAAACAGCGGCTTGTCGGTCAGCCGGTAGCGGATTTCTCCGCAGGTGCAGCGCCCTTCCATGCAGTCCTCCTCGCTCGGTGCGTTAGCGTCCTGGACGTGAGCGTTAACTTTTGAGCCTACTTTGTTAACTACTTCGTTGCGAATTGGCGTCACACCGCCGATGACGGGGGTATGTTGACCTAACGTCTTGCAATGCGGCCCGCCTGCGCGCACCCTTGGGTTGAGTTAGGTCAAGTCGTGGGTTTCTAACATGTTTTATTGGGTTCTCGGGTCTTTGTGTTTCTGCACCGTGCTCTATTTTGCACTGCTCCGCCGACGCCACAGCGGCGGACCAAAATCTACCCCAGAGATCATCCGCCGCCGCCCCTGACTTCGCCACTCGCGCACTAGGGCAAATGCCGCAGCCTACTCTGCGGTGTCTCGCTCAAGGATTTCTGCACGCGAGCCAACAAAGCGATCAAACCAAACACAATCCTCTACTTCCCCAACAAAAAAGGGCGCCCCGAAGAGCGCCCTTTCCGTAGCCTGAACCGGCTTACTTCTTGGTGATCCGCCCATCGGTGTAGGGCGTGTAGGGCGCGTTCTCGGCGATGTACTCGGCGGTCACATCGGCAAGGTCCGGCCCGAAGTCATAGGCGTTCTCGGCATCCACGAACATCTTGTAGCCGTCGCCGCCATTGCGGACGTAGTTGTTGGACACGAGGCCATAGGTCTTTTCGGCGTCGAGCGGCAGCCACTCCTCACCTTCCTGCACCATCACGTCCGACACGCGGCTGCCCGGCTCGGCGGCGGCATCAAAGGAGAACTTCAGGCCGGCAACCTGCGGGAAGCGGCCCGCCCCCTCTTCAACCTGGCTCACGCCGTTCTCGAGCGCGTCCTTCACCACGGCCCCGGAGACCTGGAAGGTCGAGAGCGTGTTCTGGAACGGCAGCACGGTGAGCACTTCGCCCATCGTCACCTCGCCCGCGTCGATCGAGGCACGCAGCCCGCCCGAGTTGGCGATGGCGATGGAGATGCCCTGATCCTTCACCCGGTCGAGCATCGCGTCGGCCACGAGGTTGCCCATCGAGCACTCTTCGGCCCGGCAGACGTCGCGGTTGCCCTCGATGGCTTCGGCAGCCTCGGCCACCACGCGGTTGCGGATCTCTTCCAGCGGCTGGGCGGCCTCGGCGATGCGTGCCTTGGTGGCCTCGTCCTCGACCACTTCGCCGCTCATCACGATGGGCGCACCCACGGCCTCGGTCACGACGCCTTCGTCATCGAAGGTCACGTTCAGCTCGCCAAGGAACTTGCCGTAGGCGTACGCCTGCACGATCTGCACGCCGTTCACCACGGTCGGATATGGGCCTTCGGCGCCATCCATCTTGCCCAGCAGGGTGTTGGAGTGGCCGCCCACGATCACGTCAACGCCCGTGGTGCCCTCGGCCACCGTCTGATCGATCACGTAGCCCGAGTGCGAGAGCACGATGATCTTGTTCACGCCCTCATCGGTCAGCTTGTCGACCTCGCCCTGCACGGCATCGACTGGCGCGGTGAAGATCACGTTGGGGCCGGGAGAGGCCAACTCATCGGTGTCCTGCGGGGTGAGGCCGATCAGGCCGATCTTCTCGCCACCCTGCTCGATCACCGTGCTCTTCATGATCGCATCGGCCAGCAGCGGCTCGCCCGACACATCGGCATTCGACATCAGCACCGGGAACTCGACCGCGTCGATGAAGCCCGCAAGCACTTCGGGGCCATCGTCGAACTCGTGGTTGCCCACGGTCATCGCCGTGTAGCCCATCTGGTTCATCATCTCGGCGGCGAGCTTGCCTTTGTAATAGGTGTAGAAGAGTGTGCCCTGAAACTGGTCACCGCCATCCACGAGGATCCAGTTGTTGGACCGCGCCTTGGCATCCTGCATCGCTGTCATCAGGCGGGCGGAACCACCAAAGCACTCACCGGCATCGTTGTCTTCCACCGAGCACGGGCCGTCGTACTTGGAGATCGGCTCGAAGCGCGCGTGAAAGTCGTTGGTGTGGAGAATGGTCAGCGAATACTCGGCAGAGGCAGCCCCGGCTGTCAGCGCCAGCGCGGCCACGGAGGAGAGGATCTTGGAGGACATTTTTGATTAGCTCCCGGTTGGATTATTGCCCGATGTTGGCCCCCCGCACCCCGAGAGTCAAAGGGGGAACGCTGCGTCTTTCCTCACCTCTCCGGGCATCTGGCAAAGACCGGACCTGTCGCGCCAGCCCATGCCCCTAGGTCACCCCTCATGCCTCCGCTCGCTCCCATGCTGCCCGCGGCCCCGCTTGACCCTCGCCGCGTTCCGGGGCATCTCCGACCCATGCTGATCTACAAGATCTTTCGCCGCCCCGAGTGGGACGCCTTCCGCGCTGCCGGCCTGACGGATGGTGCCCCCGTCGATGTGGCTGACGGTTTCATCCACTTTTCCACCTCCGCGCAGGTGGTGGAGACCGCCGCCAAGCATTTCTCCGAGGAGTCAGACCTCGTGCTGGTCTCCTTCGACCCCGATGCGCTTGGCGAGGCCCTCAAGTGGGAGCCATCCCGCGGCGGCGCGCTCTTTCCGCACCTCTACCGGCGGCTCGCCCTCTCCGAAGTGGTGTGGGACAAGTCCCTGCCGCTTGGGCAGGCGGGCCATATCTTCCCCGAAGGCGTGCTGTGAGCCTGATCGAGCAACTGGGCCTGACCGCGCTCCGCAAACTTGACCCGGAGCGCGCCCACGGCCTCGCCCTCAAGGCCCTCCACAGCCCCTTCGCCCCCCTGCCCGGCCCAGTTACGTCGCCCCGCCTTGCCACCGAACTGGCGGGTCTCGCCCTGCCCAACCCGGTCGGGCTGGCAGCGGGGTTTGACAAGAACGGCACCGCGATGCGCCCGCTCGCCCGCGCAGGCTTCGGCTTCATCGAGCTGGGTGCGGTCACGCCGCGCCCGCAGCCCGGCAACCCCAAGCCCCGCCTGTTCCGGCTCACCGAGGATCGGGCCGCGATCAACCGCTTCGGCTTCAACAACGAGGGAATGGAGGTTATGGTCGCCCGGCTTGAAGCTCGGCCACAAGGCTTTCCCATCGGCCTCAACCTCGGCGCCAACAAAGACAGCGCCGACCGCGCCGCAGATTTTGCAACCGTGCTCAGCCGCTGCGGTGCGCATCTCGATTTCGCCACCGTCAACGTGAGCAGCCCCAACACCGAAAAGCTGCGCGACCTGCAAGGCGCCGACGCGCTCACCGCCTTGCTGAACGGTGTCATCGCCGCCCGCAACGTGCTGGAGCGGCCCATTCCGGTCTTCCTCAAGATCGCGCCCGATCTGGAAGCGCAGGAGATCGAGGACATCGCCCTCGTCGCCCGCAGCACCGGGGTTGATGCGATCATCGCCACCAACACCACGCTCAGCCGTGACGATCTACAAAGCGCCCACGCTGGCGAAACCGGCGGCCTCTCCGGCGCGCCCCTCTTTGAAAAATCCACCCGCGTGCTGGCCCGCCTCTCCCGCGCCACCGAGGGGCAGATCCCCCTCATCGGCGTCGGCGGCATCAGCACCGCCGAAGAGGCCTTCACCAAGATCACCGCTGGGGCCTCCGCCGTGCAGCTCTATACCGCGATGGTTTACCACGGCATCAGCCTCGCCGCCCGCATTGCCCGCGGCCTCGACGATATCCTTGCCGCGCGCGGCTACACTCACATCTCTCAGGCCATCGGCACCGACAGAGAGGCATGGCTATGAGCAACCCCGTCATCTGGCACAACCCGCGCTGCTCCAAGTCGCGCGAAACGCTGAAACTGCTGGAAGATAACGGCTACACCCCCGAGGTGCGGCTCTACCTGCAAAACCCGCCCGATGCCGAAGAGCTGGAACGCGCCGCCGCCGAACTGGGCGTGGTTCCACTCGCCATGATCCGCCGCAAGGAGGAGCCTGCCAAGGCGCTCTCGGAAGACACGCCGCAGGATATGCTCTTCGCCGCCATGGCCGCTGATCCGATCATCATCGAGCGCCCCATCGTTTTCTTCAACAGCAAGGCCGCCATCGGCCGCCCGCCGGAATCCGTGCTGTCGATCCTCGATTGAGGCAATCCACACATGGCCGGGCCATTCGTAGCTCCCCTACCCCGCCGCCTCCCGCTCCAGCGCCGGGTAGCGCCACCCCATGAACACGCCGCGCGCCGCAAAGCTCACCAGCAGCGCCGCCCAGACCCCATGGTTGCCCATCAGCGGGATCAGCACGGCAACCGCCGCGCCATAGCAGAGCAGCGCGAGGAACATCAGGTTGCGCATGTCGCGGCTCCGGGTCGCGCCGATGTAGATGCCATCGAGCATCCATGCCGCCGCGCCCACGAACGGCGCCAGCACCATCCACCCCAAATGCGCCCGCGCTGCCTCCCGCACCCCCGGCGCGGTGGTCATCACATCAATGATCCACGGCCCCAGCGCCAAAAAGGCCAGCCCCAGCACCACGCCGGTTCCGCCACCCCATAGGCTCGTCATCACAGCCCCGCGACGCACCGCCACCGGGCTCCTGCGCCCATATGCCTGCCCGATGAAGACCTCCGCCGCAAAGGCAAAACCGTCGAGCGCGTAGGAGGTGATGTAGAGAAATTGCAGCAGGATCTGGTTGGCCGCCAGCTTCACGTCGCCAAAGCGGGCACCGAGAAAGAGGAAGGAGACGAAGATCACGTTCAGCATCAACGTCCGCAACAGGATGTTGGTGTTGACGGTGGCCATGTGGAGCAGCCGCACCCGGTCGAACACCAGCGCGCGGTCTTTCCAGTAACCGCCCGCAAAGGCATCGCGGCAGAGCCACAGGCCCAGCCCGGCGCCGGACCATTCGGCGATGAAAGTCGCCAGCGCCACCCCTTCCACGCCCCAGCCGAAGCCCAGCACGAAAAGGAAGTCGAGCGCGATGTTGGTGAGATTCATCCAAAGCTGGATCACCAGCACACCGC
Source organism: Vannielia litorea (assembly GCF_019801175.1). Classification (NCBI taxonomy): domain Bacteria; kingdom Pseudomonadati; phylum Pseudomonadota; class Alphaproteobacteria; order Rhodobacterales; family Paracoccaceae; genus Vannielia; species Vannielia litorea. Next base: position 420,118 of record NZ_JAHVJR010000003.1, on the reverse strand, counting down.
GCGTGCGCTCCTTGGCAATGAGCCAGCCGGTCAGGCCATAAACCGCAATCGCGCCGGGCGCCGACCAGACCCGGATGGCCATGTAACTCCGCGCGGCCTCCTCCACTTCCGGGCTGGCAGGCGAGAGCGCAAAGCCGCCCGCGAAGAGCGGATATTGAAGCAAGATCAGCAGCGCCCCGCCCGCCGCCGCGATGAGCAGCGCGCGCACCAGCAGGGCCGCAACCTCCGCCGCATCGCCCGCCCCTTCGGCCTGGCTCGTCAGCCCCACCGTGCCCATTCTCAGAAAGCCGAAGGCCCAGTAGATCGCCGTCAGGATGATTGCCCCGATCCCCACCGCGCCAATCGGCACCGGGTCGCCCAACTGCCCGACCACGCCGGTATCCACCGCGCCGAGGATCGGCACCGTGGCGTTGGAGATCACGATCGGAACCGCGATATGCAGAATACGCCGGTGAGTGACGGGCTTGCCCGCCGCAGCCGCCTCAGCCGCCGCTTGGGTCGTCATCTTGCTTTGGCTGCGGCATCAGAAAATGGCCGGTGGCTTGAGCAAAGGGGCGGTTCACGTTGTCCTGCCACGCCTCGACGTGAACAGAGGCATATCGCCGACCGGAACGGTTGACCCTTGCGCGGGCATAGGCATCGCGCGGCAGGCCCGCGCGCAGGTAATCGACCGAAAAGTCGATGGTCTTCGGCAGGCGCGGTCGGCCCTCGGCGGCAAAGCGTTCGGGGTCAAACGGCCCGCCCTCGATCTGGCCCCAAAGCTCCTGCCAAGCCAGCTGCACCACCGCTGCCACTTCCAAAAAGCCCGCCGTCGCCCCACCGTGGAGCGCGGGCAGCATCGGGTTGCCGATCAGCTTTTGGTCGTAGGGCAGCACGGCGGTCAGCTCGTCGCCCCTCCGGTCAAACCGGATACCGAGGAACTGCACAAAGTTGATGCCGCCCACCAGCGCGTTCAGCGCCATGTCTCGCCGCTCCTTGATCACCTGCACGGGTTCCGGCGTCTTCATTGGCCCAGCTCCTTCTGACGGGTCGCCAGCGCCTGCATCGCCGCCTGCATCTCCTCAGGCGTGCGCGGGGCGCGCATGTGGCCATAGGTAAATGCCCCCGCCGCCGTGGCGACCGGCTTGCTCTCATCCTCGTCCCACGCGGTCGTGCGCACGAACACCACCGTGCGGGTGATATGGTAGCACTCCGCCGAGGCCCGCACCCGCTGGCCCGGCGTGGCGGCGCGCATGTAGTCGATCCGCAGGTCGAGCGTGGCCGTGCCCAGCCCCTTGGGCAGCGTCATCACCGCCGTGCCGCTGGTGGTATCCATTAGCGCCGAGATCGCGCCCCCGTGCAGCACCTCGCCATCGCCCGCCAATGCCTCCGCATAGGGCATCGAAATGCTCACCCGCCCCTCCGAAACCTCGTCGGCCCGCATCCCGAGCGCCTTCGAATAGGGCAAGGCGTCAATGAATGACTGCACCCAGTCCACGCTGAAATCGCTCATCGGGGTCCTTCCTATCCTTCTGGTCAGCCCACTATCCTTCTGCGCCGGGCCGCCCGCAACCCTGCGCGATTGATAAGCGCCTGCCTCTGATTTAGGCTAGGCCCGAGTTGGGGAAGTCAAGCCGGGGAGCCATCGCCCATGGCCGAAGACAAGGCCGAGCAGCGGCTGAGTTTCAAGGAAATGTGCGCGCGTTTCGACGTGACGCCTCGCACGCTGCGTTATTACGAGTACATCGAACTTCTCGATCCCGAGAAGAAGGGTCGGTCGCGCTTTTACGGCCCGCGCGAGATTGCGCGGATGACCCTCATCCTGCGCGGCCGCCGGTTCGGCTTCTCGCTGGAGAACATCCGCCAGTGGCTTGAGATGTACGAAAGCGACGGCAGCCGCCCCCAGCTCGAGATCTGGATCGAGCGCGCAGACCTGCAGTTGGCCGAGCTGGAGAAACAGCGCGCCGAGCTCGACTCGACCATCGCGGAACTGCGCCAATTGCGCGACGACACCGAAGCCTCGCTCTCCTGAAAGGCGAGTGAGCGACCTCTCGCCGGACCCCGAAATAATTATCACGATAAATAGTTTTTAAAGCGCTTTGGGTGGCCCCCAAAGCGGTTTGGCAGCGAGAAAAGTTGCGCATGACCCCGGGTAAGCTTTCCGAATATTTTACCCAACGGAAAATGACGTAGCGTTCCAACTGCGTCAGCGCACGCGATGCTTGTATGGTCCGGCGCAACTTATCATGTCCCCCGCACGTTCAAGAAAAGACACACTTGGGCAGCCATTCGGAGGGCAAGAAATGATGGAGAAATATTTGACCATCCGCGAGATGTGTGACGCGTTCAACGTGACGGCACGCACCCTGCGGTTCTACGAGGCCAAGGAGCTTCTGTTCCCGGTGCGCGAAGGCCAGAAACGGCTCTTCACAAAGCGCGATCAGGCACGACTGACGCTCATCCTGCGCGGCAAACGGTTCGGGTTCTCGCTCGAAGACATACGCCAGCTGCTTGACCTCTACGACATGGAAAACGGCGAGCACCGGCAGCTTGAGGCCTCGGTGCAGATGGCCGAGCAGCGCGTGGAAGAGATGGAAGAGCAGCGCGCAGAGCTCGCAACCGCCATCACAGAGCTGAAAGCCCAGATCGACTGGGGCAAGGGCACGCTCGCCGACAACGGAATGAAACAAGCGGCCGAATAATCCGGCCGGCAACGGGAGGAAACAGATGCCCACGTACACCGCGCCCACCAAGGACATGCAATTCATTCTGCACGATGTCCTCAAGGTCTCGCAGTCCGATATTCCCGGCTACAGCGAACTTGAAGCCGATTTCACCGGCGCGGTGCTGGAGGAGGCGGGCAAGCTCGCCTCCGAGGTTCTGGCTCCCCTCAACCCCGTGGGCGACCAGCAGGGCTGCAAGCTCGAAAACGGAGTTGTCCGCACCCCCGAGGGCTTCAAGGCAGCCTTCGACCAGATGAAAGAGGGCGGCTGGACCGGCCTCGACCTGCCCGAGGAATTCGGCGGCCAGAACATGCCCTACCTGATGGGCACCGCCGTGGGCGAGATGTTCTCTGCCTCCAACCAGTCGTTCACCATGTACCAGGGCCTCACTCACGGAGCCGCCTCGGCGATCCTCGCGCATGGTACCGACGACCAGAAGGCCAAGTGGCTGCCCAAGATGGTGAGCTGCGAGTGGACTGGCACGATGAACCTCACCGAGCCCCACTGCGGCACCGACCTCGGCCTGCTGCGCACCAAAGCCGAGCCACAAGGCGACGGCAGCTACAAGATTTCCGGCCAGAAGATCTTCATCTCCGCCGGTGAGCACGACATGGCCGACAACATCGTCCACCTCGTGCTGGCCAAAATCCCCGGCGGCCCCGAGGGCGTAAAGGGCATCTCGCTCTTCATCGTCCCCAAGTTCCTCGTCGATGACGAGGGCAACATGGGCGCGCGCAACGGCGTCAGCTGCGGCAAGCTCGAAGAGAAGATGGGCATCCACGGCAACGCCACCTGCGTGATGAACTACGACGAGGCGGAGGGCTACCTGCTCGGCACCGAGCACAAGGGTATGCGCGCCATGTTCACCATGATGAACGAAGCCCGCCTCGGCGTCGGCATGCAAGGCCTCGCCCAGGCCGCCATCGCCTACGAGAACAGCCTCGCTTACGCCAAGGACCGCCTGCAGGGCCGCGACGTGACCGGCGTGAAAAACCCCGATGGCCCCGCCGATCCGCTGATCGTCCACCCCGACATCCGCCGCAACCTGATGGACCAGAAGAGCTTCGTCGAAGGCGGCCGGGCCTTCCTGATGTGGGGGGCGCAACTCATCGACAAGTCGCACCGTTCGGGTGACGACGAGGCCGAAGGGCTGATCTCGCTGCTGACGCCCGTGCTCAAAGGCTTCCTGACCGATCAGGGCTTCGACATGGCGGTGCAGGCACAGCAGGTCTACGGCGGCCACGGCTACATCGAAGAGTGGGGCATGTCGCAATACGTTCGCGACGCCCGGATCACCCAGATCTACGAAGGCGCAAATGGCGTTCAGGCGCTCGATCTCGTCGGCCGTAAGCTGGCGCAGGACGGCGGCAAGCACGTCATGGGCTTCTTCGAACTGGTGAAGGGCTTCCTCAAGGAGAACGAGGGTAACGAAGAGCTGAAAAAAGGCTTCCTCGACCCGCTAAAGCAGGCCTCCAAGGATCTTCAGGCCGCCGGCATGTTCTTCATGCAGAACGGCATGAAGAACCCCAACGCGGCGCTCGCCGGCAGCTACGACTTCATGCACCTCTTCGGTCACACCTGCCTCGGGCTGGTCTGGTCGATGATGGCCAAGGCTTCGCTTGAGGCGCTCGAGTCGGGCACCTCCGACCCGGACTTCCACAAGACCAAGCTGGCCACCGGGCGCTACTACATGGCCCGCCGCCTGCCCGCGACCGCGATGCACCTCAAGCGTATCGAAAGCGGCGCCGAGCCGGTGATGGACCTCGCGGCTGAGGCCTTCTAGGCTGGGATCAACGGGCGGGGGCCTCACCCCGCCCACCCCAACCCTGAAGGATGGCAATGGCCCACAAGCTCCGCCTGACCCGCAAACACCAGATTACCCTCACCGAGACGGCCCACCGCAATCTCAAGCGGTTCTGCGATGAAACCGGCCTTTCCGCCGATCACGCCCTGACCTTTCTGTTCGAGAACGCCAGCTCGGTGCTGCACGAAGAAACGCTGCCGCACCGCCTCCGCGCCTTCAAGGCGGAGCTGGCCGCGCAGGAAATCTGATGCGCCGCGCGCTTGCCCTCTGGCTGGCGCTCTCCCCGGTCGCCGCCGCCGCGCAGGCGATCACCGACACCCCGCGTATGCTCGAGGCGGCCGCAGGACTCTCCGGCTACGCAGACCTCCAGCCAGAGCGCTTCGGCACTCCGGCGGCCCCACATCCCAACGAAATGGGCGCTGTCCTCCTCCTGCGCATGTTCCGCAACACCTGCCTCGCCTCCGAGGCCGGCGCCCCTGTTGAGGATGTCCTGCCGCCCGGCTTTGCCGCTTACGACTCAGGCCCCTACCTCTTCGGCACGCCCGACAGGTCCACCGGCACCACCTATCTCTCCGCCACCGGCGACGTGGTCCGCGACGAAGAAGAAGGGCACCCCTCCATCTCCCTCAGTGGAAGCTGCCGGGTGGAGTGGCGCCTCCCTGCCCCGATAGGCGAGGAACCCGCGAGCAGGCTGCGCTACATCCTCGCGGATCACTTCCCCTACGTTTTCGCCCTCATCCGCGCCTCGCGCCCCGAAGTCACGAGCCCGCCCGGCATCAGCACCTTCATCGAATGGGATCGCCCCTGCGGCGGCCAGTGGTGCCCGACCTCGCTGATCTTCGACCCGAAATCCGGCCTGATCATCTTCACAACCCGGCTCAACCGCAGCCCGCGGCCCTGACCGGGCCAAAACAACGTGACGTCGCCCTTGCCGCGCACGTCAACTCGTGGCGTGATGCGGCCCAAGCGGAGGAGCGCGGCGCGGGTTGGCATGAAACCACCCTGCCCATTTTCTTGCTCTAAATATCTCCGGGGGTGTGGGGGCTGGCCCCCACTTCAACCGCAGCCAAGGGAGCCGACACATGACACTCAAACTCCATTGCTTCGGAGAATCCGGCAACGCCTACAAGGCGGCCTTGGCGCTCGAATTGGCGGGCCTCGAGTGGGAGCCGGTCTATGTCGATTTCTTCAACGGCGAATCCCGCAGCCCCGAGTTTCGTGCGCTCAACGAGATGGGCGAGGTGCCCGTGCTGGTCGATGGCGACGAGACCATCACTCAGTCCGGCGCGATCCTGTTCCACATCGCCGAGAAAACCGGCAAGTTCCTCGATGCCCCCCGCGCTGAAATTCTCCGCTGGATCCTCTGGGACTGCCAGAAAGGCTCCGGCCAGCAAGGCCCGCTGCGCTTTCTGATGAACTTCCTGCCCGAAGAGAAGCGCCCGCAGGAGGCCATCGCCTTCGTCTCCGGCCGCACTCAGGCCGCGCTGAAAACCCTTGAGGCGCACCTGACGGGCCGCGACTGGGTCGCAGGCGACGCGCTCACCATCGCCGACCTCGCCTGCTGCGGCTACCTCTTCTACCCCGAACCCTTCGGCTTCTCCCGCGCCGACTTCCCCGCCATCGACGCCTGGCTCACCCGCATCAGCGAAACGCCCGGCTGGAAACACCCCTACGACCTGATGCCCGGCTCGCCCGCGGATCGTGCCTGAACCGATGACGCCGACCATCACCCTCCTTGAGCGCGATCTTGCGCAGGCCCCGCCGGACTACGGCCCGTTTCGCCGCCATGACGCGATCACGGTGCTGGCCGATAGCGCGGTCAACCTGATGCAGCACGGCGGCTTCGGGCTGACCGACCTGCCAGAGCCGCTGCGGCTGGCGGTGGTGTTCTCCGGCTTCTACGAGGCCGCGCTCGGGTCCTTCGACACGCCCAGCGCCTTCGGCCATGCGCCGGACGGGCTGGATGCTGCCATTGCCGACATCGCCCTCGTTGCCATCGCGACGGGGTGGGATGCGCTGAACGCTGAGTTGGTGGCAAGCCGCGAGGCGCTGGCCACCGTTCCAGCAGATATGCTGGAGGCCCATCTGACCTGGGGCCATCAGAGCCAGGAAGAGCACGAGCGCCTGCTCACCCTGCTGGTCACCAACTACCAGCCAGTGGTCGAGGCTGACGTGGCCGAGGGCTACCCGATGCGCCGCGCCGCCGCCCGCTGGTTCTTGACCCAGCTCGACCCCGCAACCTGCAACGACACGACCGCCCTTCCGCCCCTGCCTGGCACCATCGAGGCCGCCCGCAAGCGGATCGGCGCAACCCACTCTGTTCCGACCCAAATTCAATGGCGCGCGTCCATAAACGCCTGGCGCCGAAAATGGAGACCGCAATGACCGAAGCCTATATCTACGACGCCGTTCGCACTCCGCGTGGCAAGGGCCGCAAGGACGGCTCGCTGCACGAAGTCACCGCCATGACCCTCTCCGCTGGCGTGCTGAACGCCATCAAGGAGCGCAACGGCCTTGAGGGTCACGCAGTGGAAGACGTGATCTGGGGCAACGCGACCCAGGTGAAAGAGCAAGGCGGCTGCCTTGCCCGTACCGCCGTTCTGGCCTCCGATCTCGACGAGCGCATCCCCGGCCTCTCGATCAACCGCTTCTGCGCCTCCGGCCTCGAGGCCGTGAACCTCGCCGCGAACCAGGTGAAGGGCGGCGCAGGCGCGGGCTATATCGCCGGTGGTGTCGAGTGCATGAGCCGCGTGCCGATGGGCTCCGACGGCGCCGCCGTGGCCGTCGATCCCTCCGTCGCGATGAAGCACTATTTCGTCCCGCAGGGTATTTCTGCCGATATCATCGCCACCGAATACGGCTTCACCCGCGATCAGGCCGATGCGCTGGCCGTCGAGAGCCAGGACCGCGCCGCTGCCGCATGGGAGGCCGAGCGCTTCTCCAAGTCCATCGTGCCGGTAACCGATCAGAACGGCCTCACCATCCTTGACCGTGATGAATACATGCGCCCCGGCACCGACATGCAGGCGCTCGGTGCGCTCAACCCGTCCTTCAAGGACATGGGCGAGGTCATGCCCGGCTTCGACAAGATCGCGCTGATGAAGTACCCGCACCTCGAGCGGATCAATCACATCCACCACGCGGGCAACAGTTCCGGCATCGTCGATGGCTCGGCGGGCGTGCTGATCGGCTCCAAAGAGTTCGGCGAGGCTCACGGGCTGAAAGCCCGCGCCCGCATCCGCGCCACCGCCAAGATCGGCACCGACCCGACCATCATGCTCACCGGCCCCGTGCCCGTGACCGAGAAGATCATGGCCGACAACGGCATGAGCGTGTCCGACATCGACCTCTTCGAGGTCAACGAGGCCTTCGCCTCCGTGGTGCTCCGCTTCATGCAGGCCTTCGATGTCGACCCGGCCCTCGTCAACCCCAACGGCGGCTCCATCGCCATGGGCCACCCGCTGGGCGCCACCGGCGCGATCATCCTCGGCACCCTGCTCGATGAGCTGGAGCGGCAAGATAAAGAGCTCGGCCTCGCCACCCTCTGCGTCGCCTCCGGCATGGGCGCCGCCACCATCATTGAGCGCGTCTGAGGCCGACCCTTGGACGCCTCCGGCAACATAGGCAGCGACGAAGAGGCCCGCGCCATCAGCCAGCATCTGCTGGACGTGACCGGCGCGGCCTACCGCGATCGCGACTACGCGGCTTTCGCGCCCCACTTCGTCGTGCCCGGCGATGTGCACAGCTTCGGCGGGCTGCGGCTGGTGAAGGATCTGGCCGACCTGCACGATCTCTTCACCGAGGTCATGGCCTACTTCGACCAAATCGGCCTGACCTCGCTGGAGCGCGACTGCATCGCCGCCGAGTTCGACGGGCCTGACAGGGTCAAGGCCACTCACGTCACCCGAATGATGTGCGGCAGCAGCCTGCTCTCCAGCCCCTTCCCGGCCTTCTCTTTGCTGCGCCGGATCGAGGGCCGCTGGATGATCGCCTCCAGCCAATACGCCACGGATGACGAGCGCCTCGCCAAGGCCCTCACGCGCAGCTGGGAGGAGCGGCCATGCCGGTGATCCCGCACGACAGCGTCCGCCGCGACCACGGCACCCCCGAGGCTATCGCCAGCCACGGTGCCTATGAGGCGCGGCTCTATTCCGATACTGGCGGCCTCACCCAGTTCGGCGCCTTCGTCGAAGAGTTGCAGCCCGGCTCCCGCTCATCGAACCGCCATTGGCACGAAGAGCAGGACGAGTTCCTGTGGATGCTCACCGGCGAGGCCACGCTGCACGAGAACCGCGGCAGCAGCACGCTACGCCCCGGCGACGCGGTGGCCTGGCCCAAGGGCGTCGCCAACGCCCATTGCATCGAAAACGCGAGCAATACGCCCTGCAGCTACCTGATCGTCGGCAAACGCGGCGGAGATGACGTGGTCCATTACCCTGATCACGGCGAGAAAAAGCTGATCCCCGCAGCGGGCGACCGGCAGATGCTGCCTGACGATGCCGCGGCCCCCGCCGAGCTGCCCAGCGCCCTGCTCGACCCTTCCGCCGCGCCGGTGAAAACCGGCTCGATCTACCCCGAGCCCTACAACGCCATGGTCGGCGGCCGCTCCTCGCTGCGGCTCGGCCAGCACGGCGGGCTCACCCAGTTCGGCGCCAACCTCGTCAACCTCCAGCCCGGCGCGCTCGCCTCGCTGCGGCACTGGCACGAGAACGAGGACGAGTTCCTGATCGTGACCGAGGGCCACTTCGTGCTGGTCGACGACCACGGCACGCATCCGATGGCGCCCGGCGATGTGGCCACCTTCCCAGCGGGCGAGGCCAACGGCCACCACATGACCAACCGGAGCGACGCCCCCGCGACGTTCCTCGTGATCGGCACCAAGGCCCCCTCAGAGGTGGCCCACTACACCGATCACGACTTCCGCATCGAAATCGAAGGCGGCGAGATCCGCTTCACCTACAGAGACGGCAGCCCGTGGGACGGGCCCCGCTGAGCCGAAAGGGAGAGAACCCATGACCCAATTCACCAAGAGCATAGACGCCGACGGCGTGGCCACCCTCACTTGGGACACGCCCGGCAAATCCATGAACGTGATGAACATGGAGGGCTTTCAGGAGCTCGACGCGCTGATCGACGATGTGCTGGCCGATGACGCCGTGAAAGGCGTGATCCTCACCTCCGGCAAAGAGGGCAGCTTTGCCGGCGGCATGGACCTGAACATCATCGCCAAGATGAAGGAGAGCGCCGGCGACAACCCTGCCAAGGGCCTCTTCGACGGCATCATGGCCACCCACAAGATCCTGCGCAAACTCGAGCGCGGCGGGATGGACGACAAGAACAAGGGCGGCAAGCCCATCGTCGCCGCCCTCCCCGGCACCGCGCTCGGCATCGGCCTCGAGATCCCGCTCGCCTGCCACTACATCATCGCCGCCGACAACCCGAAGGCCAAGATCGGCCTGCCCGAGATCATGGTCGGCATCTTCCCCGGTATGGGCGGCACCACCCGCCTGTCGTGGAAGCTGGGCGCGATGGGCGCCTCGCCCCTGCTGCTGGAGGGAAAGCTGAACGATCCGAAGAAGGCCAAATCGGCCGGCGTAGTCGATGAGGTCGTCGCCCCCGAAGAGCTTCTGACCCGCGCCAAGGAGTGGGTGCTCTCCGAGCCCAAGATCGTGAAGCCTTGGGACGAAAAGGGCTACAAGATCCCCGGCGGCACCCCCTACCACCCCGCAGGCTTCATGACCTTCGTCGGCGCCTCCGCCATGGTCAACGGCAACACCAAGGGCGTCTACCCGGCTGCCAAGGCGCTGCTGTCGTCGGTCTATGAAGGCATGCAGGTGCCCTTCGACACCGCCCTCAAGATCGAGGCCCGCTGGTTCACCAATGTCCTGATGAACCCCTCCTCCTCCGCCATGATCCGCTCGCTCTTCATCAACAAGGAAGCCTTGGAGAAAGGCGCCAACCGGCCCGACGTGGCCGATGAGAAGGTCAGCAAGGTCGGCGTCATCGGCGCGGGAATGATGGGCGCGGGCATCGCGCTGGTCTCGGCGCAGGCAGGCATCGAGGTGGTCCTGATCGACCAGAAGCAGGAGGCCGCCGACAAGGGCAAGGCCTACTCCGAGAGCTATCTCGACAAGGGCATCGCCCGCAAAAAGACCACGCTCGAGAAGAAGGAAGAGGTGCTGGCCCGGATCACCGCCACCACCGACTACGCCGCGCTCAAAGGCTGTGACCTGATCGTCGAGGCGGTGTTCGAAGACGTGGGCATCAAAGCCGCCGTCACCAAGGAGGTGCTCGCGGCCGTCGGCCCCGATTGCATCTTCGCCACAAACACCTCCACCCTGCCGATCACCGAGCTGGCCAAAGCCTCGGACAACCCCGAGCAGTTCATCGGCATTCACTTCTTCTCGCCGGTCGAAAAGATGATGCTGGTGGAGATCATCAAGGGCCAGCAAACCGGCAGCCGCGCCGTCGCCAAGGCGCTCGACTACGTCCGCCAGATCCGCAAAACGCCGATCGTCGTGAACGATGCCCGCTTCTTCTACGCCAACCGCTGCATCATCCCCTACATCAACGAGGGCATCCGCATGGTGAAGGAGGGCGTGGAACCTGCGCTGGTGGAGAACGCTGCCAAGCTGGTCGGCATGCCGCTCGGCCCGCTCCAACTGGTCGATGAAACCTCCATCGACCTCGGGGTAAAGATCGCCAAGGCCACCAAGGCCGCGATGGGCGATGCCTACCCTGATGGCGCGGTCGACGAGGTGCTGTTCTGGATGGCCGACGAGAGCCGCCTCGGCCGCAAGTCGAACGCGGGCTTCTACAGCTACGACGACAAGCGCAAGCGCGGCCTGCTCTGGGAGGGGCTTGAAGCCAAGTACCCTGTCGCAGACGAGCAGCCAGACCTCAGCGAGGTGCAGCACCGCCTGCTCTTCGCCCAAGTGCTCGAGGCCGTCCGCGCGCTGGAAGAGGGCGTGCTGGAAGACATCCGCGAGGGCGACGTGGGCGCCATTCTCGGCTGGGGCTTCGCCCCGTGGTCCGGCGGCCCGTTCAGCTGGCTCGATATCCTCGGCGCCGAACGTGCCGTGGAACTCACCGAGGCCCTCACCGCCGCCCACGGCGACCGCTTCGCCACCCCGGCCCTGCTGCGCGAGATCGCAGCCTCCGGCGGCACCTTCTACGACCGTTTCGGCACCGGTGCAGACGCAAAGGCCGCCTAAGATCTGGTGGGGGCCAACCCACCGAACCGAACCATAAAAAAAACCCCGGCGGACTTCTGTCTCGCCGGGGTTTTCCGTTCAGAGGCCCATACCCTGGAGGTGGGATGGAAACGCCAGTCGGGGCGGGCCTTGTCTGTCGCGTTCTGTCGGGAGCAAGGCGCGCCCCCGACGTGGCGTGGTCAGTGGCGCGCCGCTTCCGGCCCGCCGTTGTCTCAATCCGTCAGGCGGCCAGCCGCCCGGCCCGTGCCGCCGCGGCGGGCACACCGCGGGCAGCCTGCTCGGCCACCATGCAGCTCGCCAGCAAACGGGCGTCATCGAGTGACAGCACCTGATAGGCGCTGCTCGCCGTGCCGTTGAACTCTTCGCTCAGCAGGGCCGCCATGCCAATCGGCTCGCCGGCCGCGCCGGTCGGGCAGAAGATCAGCGCCGAGCCTTCCACGAAGATCACTTGATCCTCGTCGAAGCTGATCGAGACCACCTCGATCTCGGTCGCCGGGCAAACGCGCTCCACGCCGGGCATGTCGATGAGGGCCATCGCCGGGATGAGGGCGAAGGGGTCGTCATACATGTCTTCGGCGGCATCACTCTCGATCACCACGGTCTCTTCGGGCATCAGCACCAGATCGCGGCGGTTGCCAACCAGCCCCGCGGGCACCCGGATCGGCCACATCGCACGCGGGCACTCGGCCTCGCCGTTCCACAGGCGTGCGCGGCTCAGCCCGGTGATCCGCTGCATGCCGCCATCGAAAGTCATCACCTCGTCGCCCAGCATCAGGGCCTCGACCGGGCGCCAGCCCATTGAGGTCGCCACCAGCGTGCCCGCCACGATCCCGTGGCCCGCGCCGCGCGCATCGCGGCGTCGGTCGCCTGCGGGCCGCACGCCAGCGATACTCAGATCATTCGTTTTCCATCCCATGAACATTTTGCACCATCCCCTCATTGCGGAACCAAATCGGCAGCTGCGGCTCCGGTAGCAGCAAAGACAGTCAGAGTGATTCCCTAGCCCTCATTCAGTCCGTAAACGGGCCAGAATGCGGCAGTGTTTCGGCACGGGCGACAATTCGGCAGGCGTCTAAAAATTGAATCGGATGCACGAGGCAATTTACCAAAACCCGGTCAATCGCCCTCGAACCGGTAGCCGAAACGGGCAATGTCGCGGGCGGCGATGCGGGCCACATCGGCCTTGCTTTGTTTACTAAAAACGCCGCGCCAGTCCGCCTCGCGGGCGCTCCGGTTCACATGCGGCAGCGGCGTGAGAGCAAGCCCAAGATGCGCCTCAAGCGGGGCGATATCCTGCTCCAGATGTTCCAGCCGGATGAACAATTGGCAGTGCTCCGCGCCGGAAGGCAGGCGCACATAGCTGCCATAATCTGCCGCGCTCAGGCTGGCCTGCGTGTGCCGGTGCGCCACGAATTCGTTAAATCCCAGTTGCTGCGCGAGGGTCACGGCGGGGTGGTCAAAGCTTTGCGCCCGGAGCCAGTAATAATAGCTCACCATCCGGGCCCAAGGGTTGCGGACGAGGGTGAACACGAAGAGCCGTTGCATCTCCTCTTCTTCCACAAGCCCCGGCAAATCTACGAGCCGCGAGTGCTTCCAAAGCCGCCCTGCCGTCTGCACATCTTTCACACGCCGCCGCCGCTTCAGCGCCTTCGGCGTGTCGCCCAGCATCACATCATCCGCCATTGCCCGCGCCTCCAGCGCCAGCGCCATCGAGGTGCCCCCGGTCTTGGGAATGTGGATGAAGAGGTAGCCGCGCCCGCGTGAGAGGATCATGGCGCGACACTATCTCCGCCCCCCGGCCCCGGCAATTTCTTGATCCCTGCCGCGCGGCGATTATTCTGGGCCGACGCGACAGGGAGGGAGCGCACGATGGGCTGGATGAGAGATGAGAGCGGCTTGCAGAAACGCCGCGCCAACCACGCGCCGCTAACCCCACTCAGCCATCTTGCCCGCGCGGTCAAACTCTTCCCCGAGCGGGAGGCGGTGGTCTACGGCTCGACCCGCCACACCTACGCCCAGTATCACGCCCGCGTCTCCCGCCTCGCCTCCGCGCTGGAGGCGCGCGGCATCCGCCCTGGCGAGGTCGTATCCTCCCTCCTGCTCAACACCCTGCCCCATGTCGAGGCCCACTTCGGCGTGCCCGCCTGCGGCGCCGTGCTCAACGCCATCAACGTCCGGCTCGATGTGGGCACAGTCGCCTATATCTTCGAGCACGCCGAAACCCGGCTGATCCTCTGCGATACAGCCTTCGTGCCCCTAGCCGAAGAGGCGCTGGGCGTCATGGAAGGCGAGCGCCCCGTGCTCATCGAGGTGCCCGACGCCGAGGCCGGGCTGGAGGCCACCGGCCGCCACACCACCTATGAGGAGCTTCTGGCCGAGGGCCGCGAAGATTACCCCTGGATCATGCCAGAGGACGAGTGGGAGAGCCTGACGCTCAACTACACCTCCGGCACCACCGGCCGCCCCAAGGGAGTGGTCTACCACCATCGCGGCGCCTACCTCAGCACGCTGGGCCAAGTGATCTCGTGGCGCATGGTGATGGAGCCGCGCTACCTCGTGATCGTCCCGCTCTTTCACTGCAACAACTGGTGCCACACCTGGATGATCCCTGCGCTCGGCGGCACGGTCGTCTGCTGCCGCGATGTCACCGCCAAGAACATCTACAACGCCATCGCCGACGAGGGCGTCACCCACTTCGGCGGCGCCCCCATCGTGCTCGGCCTGCTGGTGAACGCGCCCGAGTCCGAGCGCCGCAGCTTCGACCACACCGTCGAGGTCTTCACCGCCGGCGCCCCGCCCCCCGCCGCCATTCTCGCCGCCGTCGAGCCGCTGGGCTTCAACGTGACCCAGGTCTACGGATTGACAGAAACCTACGGCCCCATAACCGAATGCCTCTGGGATGGGGGTAAGTGGGACGCGCTGGAGCAAAAGGACCGCGCCGCCATCAAGGCCCGCACCGGCGTCGCCATGCCCACCGCCGAGGAGGTGACGGTGATGGACGAGTTCATCAGCCAGACCCCGATGGATGCCGAAACGCCCGGCGAGATCGTGATGCGCGGCAACATGGTGATGAAGGGCTATTACAAGAACCCCGAAGCCAGCGAAGAGGCCTTCCGCGGCGGCTACTTCCACAGCGAAGACATCGCCATCCAGCACCCCGACGGCTACATCCAGATCACCGACCGCGCGAAAGACATAATCATCTCCGGCGGCGAGAACGTGAGTTCGGTCGAGGTCGAGGGCGTGCTGATGCACCACCCGGCGGTGAACCTCTGCGCCGTTGTCGCCAAACCCGACGAGAAATGGGGCGAAGTCCCCTGCGCCTACGTCGAGCTGAAGCCGGGGTCGGAGGCGACCGAGGAAGAGCTGATCGCCCACTGCCGGGAGTCGCTGGCGGGGTTCAAGACGCCCAAGCATGTGGTGTTCCACGAACTGCCGAAGACACCGACGGGGAAGATTCAGAAGTTTGAGTTGCGGAAGCACGCGAAAGAGTGGTCGGAGGGTTGAGCTAGCATTAGCCCTTTTCTACCATAGTTTCATTGTAACGAATCAATTCTTCGATGAGGAACGGGAACGTCACTTCCACTACGCGCTGACATTTAATAATAATGGATCGGTGCCTGTCGCCTTTTGCACCGTTAATCAGATTCATCCAATGTGTCGGGAAGTATCGAGCCAACATACCTAAGATAAACGAAATCTTGAAGGTAAAACAAATTTGCGAGACTCCCCCCCAAAGTGGCTCAACGAGAAATAGGTTCGGAACTGGAAAAGGCAAATCTACCAGAGAATTTAGAAGCTGGACCGGTGATTTCGCAAAAATATCTGAGGAACATGATAGCTTCTCTGAGCCGACATCCGAGTTTCGAGTATATCCTAGCTCTTCATATGCCAGAAAAACTGAACTGGACTTCTTATTGCCCTTCTTAATGAGCAATCCACTATCTTGGCTGTACGAAATATTATTCACCATCTCAAATCGCGACTCAATCCCCGAAGTGGTTAGCTCTTCCTTTAAATCTGGCATCCTCGACACGAGGCTCTCGAGACTCACGCACTGTCCACTTTGTGGCACTTCATAAGAAACAGACCAATCGACAGCGCTTGAATTTGTGTGAAGGCAGTTTTGATTATTAGTATGCTTGGCCAAATCCAAATAAAGACCATCACACGTCTCCACCGAAAGTGCATTCAGCCCTTCAAGTGCAGTCGCTAGGTTTCCATTGAGCTTGTTCCGCCAACCAACCTGCCTGAGCCCATGCCCCGTTTGCAGTGAACTCTCGCCCTCGTGCTTTCCAATCAAAAGAACGCACGCGCGGGAAAGACTGGACACGCCGTAGAAAGTCAAAAGCGGCCGCACCGATAGGTCGGATCGACTTGCTTGCACAAAATACTCTCTGGCCTGTTTTGCAGCTGCGGTGATCTCTAGACGACGACGTGTATTGAGCGAACGTTTGTGAAGTCGCTCATACGAAGTTCCCACTGCATCTTGGCTTTCTAGCCACGACAGCTTGCTCCAAACCGAAGCATCCAGCATTTCGATGCGTCCTCGGTCAGCCTAATTGCATTTCAATCCACCCGCCGCACCTGCAACTGGTTCCCCGACCCACGCCGGGTTTCCAGTACCGGGATCTTGCCCACAAGGTCGGAGAACTTGCGGAATCCATAGGTTCGCACGTCAAAATCGGGGTTGGCCGTCGTCACCTGCTGGCCCAGCGGCCCCAGCGCGTACCAGTCGTCCTCGGTCTCCAGCGCGTCCATCGCGCGGAAGATCATGTCGCGGGCCTCGTTCAGCTTGTCGCCGCCCTTGGCCGATTGCTTTTGCTGCGGCGCGCCTTCGAGGTTTTCCAGAAAGATGAACCGCTTGCAGGCCTTCCGGAAGGCTTCGGGCGTCTTCTGCGCCCCGATGCCGAACACGTCGTAGCCCTGTTCGCGGATACGCGAGGCCAACCGGGTAAAGTCGCTATCGGACGAGACCAGAATGAACCCATCAAACCGGCCCGTATGCAGCAGGTCCATCGCGTCGATCACCAGCGCGATATCGCTCGCGTTCTTGCCCACGGTATTCGCCGGCTGGTGATGCGGCACGAGACCGAATTCAGCCTGCACCTTTGCCCAGCCGTTCATCTGGTTGGAAGAAAAGTCGCCATAGACCCTGCGCACCGAGGCCTCGCCCATGCCCGCAATCTCGTCAAAGATCGCCTTGGCCCATTTGGGAGAGGTGTTGTCGGCGTCGATCAGGACGGCGAGGAGAGGTGTGTTGTTCTTGTTATCCATGGGCCAATACCTAGGGCTTCGCCGCCCGCTTTGAAAGCGCCTCCGCGAGATAGTCCCAAACCACCCGGATGCGGCGCGAGGAGTGCAACTCGGAATGCGCCACCAGCCAGACCGGGATGGTCATGAAGGTGTAATCGGGCAACACCGGCTCAATCCCCTCGCCCAATTGCACCTCCTCGCGCGCCATGATGCCGATCCCCATGCCCTGCCGCACCAGCTCCCAATAAGCGAGCCCGTTGTCAGCCACCACGCGTACCCTTTCGCGCGGCACCTCAATACCCTTGCCCGCAAGATACTCCAGCATCGTCTCCGCACTCGCGTGCCCCACCCAATCGTGCTTTCCAAGCGCCGCAACGCTCTCCGGGCGCCCGGCCCGCTCAAGGTAGGCAGTGGCCGCATAGAACTTCGCCGCCTGCTCCGCGACAAGCCGGGCCACCAGTTCCGGCTCGGTGGGGCGCACATGGCGCAGGGCGATATCGGCCTCGCGCCGGGTCAGGTCCGACAGGCTGTTGGAAGAGATCAACTCGATCTCCAGCTCCGGCGCAGTACGCGCCAACCTGGCGATGATCGGCGGCAGGGTGCGCGCCGCCACCATATCGGAGGCCGAGATCACCACGCGCCCCTTCAGCCCCTGCGCCTGCCCGGCGGCCACCATCGCCACGTGGCCCGCGCTTTCCTCCATGCTGCGCAGATGCGGCAGCAGTTCCCGCCCCGCCTGCGTGAGCTGCAAGCTGCGCCCCGCCCGCTCGAATAGCGTGACCCCAAGCGCCTCCTCCAGCCCGCTCACCTGCCGCCCCAGCGTCGGCTGGGTCTGCCCCAGCTTGCGCGCGGCGGCCGAGAGCGAGCCCTCCTCGGCAGCCGCCAGAAAGGCGCGCGCCTGGTTCCAGTCGAAGGAGGCAGCAGGGGGTTTCATGCACATATGCATAGAACAAATGCGAAATCAGGCAATTCTTATGTGATCCGCGTTTGGCTACATCTGCGCCAACAGATCAAACCCGCAGATCAATTCCACGGAGCCCGCCATGACCGACGCAAAATTCTGGAACAAGGTCGCCCCCCGTTACGCCGCCCGCCCGATCTCGGACGAGGCCGCCTATGCCACCACGCTGGAGCGCACCGCCAGCTACCTCGCCGCCGATGCGTCTGTGCTGGAGGCTGGCGCAGGCACCGGCACCACCGCCCGCCGCCTCGCGCCCCACGCGGGCCGGATCGTAGCCACCGACATCGCCGATGCTCTGCTGGAGATCGCCCGCAGCCGGATCGACGCCGATGGCCTGACCAACATCACGCTGGAGCAAACCGGGGTCGACACCCTGCCCAAAGGCCCGTTCGACGCCGCCATCGCCTTCAATCTCCTGCATCTGGTGCCCGATCCCGCCGCCGCCGTCGCCGCCCTCGCCGCCCGCGTCAAACCGGGCGGCTACGTGATCACCAAGACCACCGCGCTCAGCCGCATGTGGTATCTGCGCCCGCTGATCGGCGCGATGCGGCTGTTCCGGCAGGCGCCCAAGGTTCGCTTCTTCAAGGTTGCGGAAATCGACGCGCTGCACGAGGCCGCCGGGCTGACGATCGTCGAAACCGGCAACTACCCGGCCAATCCGCCAGCGCGTTTCGTGGTGGCGCGAAAGGGTTAGTCTTCGCCCGCCAGCTCATCGAGCAGCCGCGTCAGCAGCAGCGCCCCGCCCGCGATCACCAGCGAGCGCCCCAGCGACACCGAGATGTTGCCGGGCGCGATCTTGTGCACCCCGTCGCGCGAGCGGCGGGCCATCCGGCGGAACAGGCTCTTCGACGGTTTCGCGCCCAGCGGCACCGGGTCGGGGATTTCCAGCGCGCGCGGCTTGGCCCGCCACAGCAGCGCGCCCCCCGCCACCAGCCCGCAGGCCACGGCCACCGGCACAAGGCGGCTCTGGGCTTCTTCGCTGGGCAAAAGATCGGTCGGGAAGCTGGGTTTGGTGTTCATCGGCAGGCCCTCCTATGCAGGATGAACCGCGCAAATGCCGCGCCGGTTCCCTCGGGCCGTGGCCTTGATCGTACCCGCAGGGCGCTTCGGCCCTGCGCCGCTCACTCCTCCGGGCAAGGCTCCCGCCCGGTGAGCCACAGCAGGTAGGGCTGCGCCTTCTCGGGTGGAATCGGCATCAGCCGCATCCCGGTGCCCAAAATCGGCTCCATGATCCGGGGCCGCATCACCACCTCGCCGCAGATCGAGAGCCGCAGCTCCTCGCCCACGTGAGCCGCCGTAAGCTTGCCCACCGCCTCGCTGAACCGCTCCGAGATGGTAATGTCGAAGCCCGGCTGCGCATCGAGCACCGGGGCAACGCTCACGATGTCTCTCGCCTCGGCCTCGGCCGCCACCGGGCCGACGCGGAGTTCGAGCAGCGGAGCGGCCAGCGCGGGGCTGGCCGCCAGTGCCGCCACGAGGGCAGCAGCGCGGATCAATACTCCACCACGGCGCGGATGGATTTGCCGGCGTGCATCAGCTCGAACCCTTCGTTGATGTCATCGAGCTTCAGCTTGTGGGTGATCATCGGGTCGATCTCGATCTTTCCGTCCATGTACCAGTCCACGAACTTCGGCACATCCGTCCGGCCCTTGGCGCCGCCGAAGGCCGTGCCCTTCCAGACCCGGCCCGTCACCAGCTGGAACGGGCGGGTGCTGATCTCGGCCCCTGCCGGCGCCACGCCGATGATCACGCTCACGCCCCAGCCGCGGTGCGAGCATTCCAGCGCGTCGCGCATCACCTTCACGTTGCCGGTGGCGTCGAACGAGTAGTCCACGCCGCCGATCTGGTCGAGCTCGGTCTTCGTCAGGTCCACAATGGCCTGCACCGTGTTCTCTACCTTCGAAGGGTTAACGAAGTGTGTCATGCCGAATTTCTTCGCCATCTCCGCCTTGTCGTCGTTCAGATCGACCCCGATGATCTTGTCGCAGCCCGCCATCCGCAGGCCCTGGATCACGTTCAGCCCGATGCCGCCGAGGCCAAAAACGGCGGCCGTTGACCCAATCTCAACACCTGCCGTGTTAATGACGGCCCCGATGCCGGTGGTCACGCCGCAGCCGATGTAGCAGATCTTGTCGAAGGGCGCGTCCTCGCGCACCTTGGCCAGCGCGATCTCGGGCATCACCGTGTGGTTCGCAAAGGTGGAACAGCCCATGTAGTGATAGATCGGCGTGCCATCGAGCATCGAGAACCGGGTCGTGCCGTCAGGCATCAGGCCCTGGCCTTGCGTATTGCGGATCGCGGTGCACAGGTTGGTCTTGCCGCTCAGGCAAGAGGCGCACTCCCGGCATTCCGGGGTGTAGAGCGGGATCACGTGGTCGCCCGGCTTCAGCGTGGTCACGCCCTCGCCCACCTCCAGCACAACCCCCGCGCCCTCATGGCCAAGGATGGACGGAAACAGCCCCTCCGGGTCATCGCCCGAGCGGGTGAACTCATCGGTGTGGCAAATCCCCGTCGCCTTGATCTCCACCAGAACCTCGCCCGCCTTCGGGCCCTCAAGGTTCACCTCCATGATCTCAAGCGGTTTGCCAGCCTCAAGGGCCACCGCGGCGCGCGTTTTCATTTGTCGAAACTCCCGTTAATCTGTCGCGCGGAACCGTGGGGGAATCTCTGCGTTTATTCAACCGGATATGGGAAGAAACCCGCGATGAAATCTCTCAAGGCCCTGATTCTCCTGACGGCACTCGCCGCCTGTCAGCCCCCGGTTGAAGACCTCCCCCCGAGCGACGATCCGCTGCAGGACAATGCCGACAGCGGCCTCGTGGAGCGCGAGCCTGACATTTGCGGCGCCTCCACCTATCGCACCGCCGCCATCGGCCAACCCTCCAGCGTGATCCCCACGCTCGGCGTCACCCGCCAGATCCGGGTCATCCCCCACGGCGGCATCGTGACCCAGGAGTACAATCCCTACCGGATGAACTTCTACCTCGACCCCGCCGGCCTGATTACCCGCGTCACCTGCGGCTGATCCACCCCGGAACAGGCGGACTCGACTCCCGCATGGTGCAGGGCTAAAATAGAACAAATCACGAACACACCTGCTGCCGCCTCATGCCCAACCGCCGAATCCTCTCGCTGTGGTTCCCCCGGCTTGCCGCCGAGCGGCTGATCCGTGCCGAGCCCGCGCTTGCCGAGGTGCCGCTGGCCGTGGTGCGCGAAAGCGGCAACGTGGTCAGCCTCGCTTCGCTGTCGCGCACCGCCTCCGCCGCCGGGCTGCGCCCCGGCCAACCGCTGCGCGATGCGCAGGCGGTCTGCCCCGATCTCGTCACCCGGCTGGAGCGGCCCGCCATCGAGGCCGGGTTTCTCACCGTTCTGCGCCGCTGGGCCGGCAAGTTCTCTCCCTGGATCAGCGAGGCCCCGCCCGAGGGGCTGGTGGTGGATATCACTGGCTGCGCCCATCTCTTCGGCGGCGAGGCCGGGCTGATGGGCGAGGCCGAGGCCGATTGCGCCCAGCTCGGGCTGACGGTCTGCTCCGGGGTGGCCGATACCGTCGGCGCGGCCTGGGCGCTGGCGCGGTTCGCGGGCCAGGGGCCGGGGGCGCTGCGCTCGGGCGATGCGATCGACCAAGAGGCCTATGCCACCCGCGCCCGCGCGGTGAAACGGCGGCACTGGGAGCGTGGCGGCCCGCCCCCGCTGGTCGCCGATACGCCTTCGCCAGAGGCCCGCATCGCCGCGCCCGGCATGGCCCGCGAGGCTCTGGCACCGCTGCCGCTGGCCGCGCTGCGCCTGCCGCCCAAGACCACCCAGCAGCTTGCCCGCCTCGGGCTGCGCCGGGTCGAGGAGCTGGCCGCCCAGCCCCGCGCCGCCCTGGCCCGCCGCTTCGGCGCCGATCTGGTGCTGCGGCTCGACCAGGCCTTCGGCACCGCCCCCGAGCCGGTCTCTCCCGCCCGCCCCGAGCCGCGCTATGCCGTGCGGCTGACCCTGCCCGAGCCGATCGGGCTGGAGCCCGACCTCGCCGCCGGGATCGACCGGCTGCTGCCCGCGCTGGAGGCCCGGCTGCGCGCGCGCGGCATGGGCGCCCGGCGGCTCCGGCTGCACCTGCTGCGCTGCGATCACAGCGCCCAGGTGCTCGAGTTGGGCCTCGCCCGCCCCTCCGCCGACCCCGAGCGCCTGCGCCCCCTGCTGCGGATGAAGCTGGCCGAGGTCGATGCCGGTGACGGGATCGACGTGATCCGGCTGGTGGCCACCGTCACCGAGCCGGTCCACGCGGTGCAGCACCGCGGCCACGCCGGGGCCAGCGCCGATGCCGCCGCCCGGCTGCAAAACGACACCGCGCTCGATGACCTGATCGGGCGGCTGGGCGCGCGGGTCGGGCTGGAGCAGATCCACCGGCTCCACCCCGGCGACAGCCACGTGCCCGAAAAGGCCACCCAGCTCCGCGCCGCCGCATGGTCCGCGCCCGCCACCGACTGGCCCCCCCGCCCCACAGAGCCGCGCCCGCTGACCCTGTTTGCGCCCGAGTTCGTCACCCCCTCCGGCCCGCCCGGCGACCGGCCCGCCGCCCTGCCGCTGGCCTTCCGCTGGCGCCGCCGCCAGTTTGCCACCGCCTCGGCCACCGGGCCCGAGCGGATCGCCCCCGAATGGTGGCTCGACGAGCCGGCATGGCGGAGCGGGCAGCGCGATTACTGGCAGGTCGAAACCGCCTGCGGCGCGCGGCTCTGGCTGTTCTACGCCCACGGCGGGGCGGTCTCGGGCGGCTGGTTCTGCCACGGGCGGTTCGCCTGACCCCGAACAGAAAAAGGCCCGCCGGACAAAGCCGACGGGCACTGTAGTCTGGCACCCCGGTGGGGCGACTGGGTGGGGGCTATGATGCCACCCCACCGGGGTCGAGCCTGGGGCTCGTTGCGTGCCGAGGTGTATCGCAACCGATCGCGGCGCGGTCAGGATCGGCGGGCGACCCTGCGGGGGCCATTTTGCGACATTTTCGAGACGCTTGATTTTGCCCCCGCTTGCCCCCACTCTCATAGGCATGAACGTGCAGTCGCCCACGCCCTTTCCCGGCAATCGCGCGAACGAGCCGGTCGCCTTCCAGCGCCCCGAACTTTCGCTCATTCTTGGTCTCTACGGGCGCTTCGTCGCCGCTGGCGAGTGGCGTGACTACGGCATATCGAGCCTGCGTGACGTTGCCGTCTTCTCGATCTTCCGCCGCACCGCCGAGCACCCGCTCTACCGGATCGAGAAGCGCCCCAAGATGCGGGCCAAGCAGGGCATGTATGCCGTGATCGGGATGGACGGGCAGGTGCTCAAGCGCGGCCATGATCTGCGCACCGTGCTCCGCGTGCTCGAACGCAAGCTGATCCGCGCCGTCGAGTAACCGGCCACCCCATGCCCACCCTCATCGTCCTCGGCCTCATGGCGCTCGCCGCCCTCGCATGGGGTGTCGCCAAGCTGTTGCGCCGCCGTTCCCGTGCCGCCCTTCTGACTATGCGGCTGACCGAGGCCCAGCGCGCGGTGATCTCTGCCAAGGTGCCCATCACGCGCCGCCTGCCGCCCGATCTGGCCCGTGCCCTGGAAGGCCGGGTGAACCTCTTTCTCGATCAGGTCGAGTTTTTGGGGCGCGGCGGGCTGGAGGTGACCGACGAGATGCGCCTCTCCATCGCCGCGCAGGCCTGTCTTCTGGTGGTGAACACCGACACATGGTTCGTGAACCTGCGCACCATCCTGATCTACCCCGGCGCCTTCCGCTCGCGCCGCGCCAGCCACAACGGCTTCGTCGTGACCGAGCAGGACACCGTCCGCACCGGCGAGAGCTGGGCGCGCGGCCCGGTGATCCTGAGCTGGGCCCATTCCGAGGCAGGCGCCGCCGATGAGCACGATGGCCACAACGTGGTGCTCCACGAATTCGCCCATCAGGTCGATGATCTCTCCGGCGCGGCCGATGGCGCCCCCGTCATGGCCCGTGGCCAGAGCTTCGCCGAATGGGCGCGGGTCTTCACCGGCGCCTACGAGCGACTGTGCGAGAAGGTGGAGCGCGGCGAACGCGGCGTGATCGACCCCTACGGCTGCGAGGGCCACGAGGAGTTCTTCGCGGTGGCCGTCGAGGTCTTCTTCGAGCAACCTGCCGCCCTGATGGAGGAGGAGCCCGAGGTCTACGCCCAACTTTCAACCCTGTTCAAACTCGACCCGGTGGCGTGGCAGTAACATCCACCTAACCGCATGGGTCGGGACCTGTCCCGACTCCCCGCTCTAGCCCACCCGCCGCCGCGACCGCAGCGCATAGCCCGCTGCCTCGATCCGCGCCAGCGCCTCGGGCAGCGGCTCGATCACCGTGCTCATGAAATGCCCTGTTGCGTGAATGAGCCGCTCCGCATCCAGCGCCATCGCCACATGCCCCGGCCAGAAGAACAGGTCGCCCGGCTCAACCGTCGCATCCAGCGCCACGCTCTCGCCCACGGCCTCCTCCTGCATGTCGCTGTCGCCCGGGCAGTCATGCCCTTCGGCCCGGAGCGCCGCCTGCACCAACCCCGAGCAGTCGATCCCCGCGCCCGAGTTGCCACCCCAAAGGTAAGGCGTGCCCAGAAAGAGCTGCGCCACCTCCAGCCGGTCCATCCGCGTGCCGATCTCCGTCAGATGCTGCACCGGCACAAACCCGCCCGGCGTTTCGCACAGGTCACCCTCCTGCCCGGTCACCACGACCTGCGCGCCGAACGAAAGCACCGCCTTCTCCCGCACCTTGATGCTCGGCTCCGGGTAAAGGTGGCTCTGCCGGGCACTCACCCGGTGGGTCGGGGCCACCACCTCGCCCAGCGCCGCCTCGGCCACATAGCCCACGTAGCCATCGGAGGCCGCCTGCACAAAGGCCCAGCCCGCCACCCGCTCATACACCACCACCCGCGCGCCCATCAGCAGCTGCCGCTCGCGGTCGCCCGCCGGATCGCGGCAGATGTCGGCCAGCGGGGCGCAAACGCAGGCCGCTTCGCCCTCCACATAGGCCTCCGCCTCGACCAGCCCCTTCAACGCGGCGGCAGCCACGCGGGCATTGGCGGGGGTAAGGCGGCGGTCCAGCTTCATCCCAGCACCTTCGGCAAAGCCGCCAGCAGCGCCCGCGCGCCCATTCCAACGCCCCCCTTGGGCCGCCCCGGCGCCGGGTTCGGCTGCCAGCCGTAAATGTCAAAATGGGTATAATCCGCACCCTCCGGCACGAAGCGCCGCAAAAAGAGCGCCGCCGTGATCGCCCCGGCCATGCCGCCCTTCGGCGCATTGTCGAGGTCCGCGATGCCCGGCTCGATACGCGGCTCGTAAGGCGCATGGAACGGCATCCGCCAGACCGGGTCCGCCACCTCTGCCGCCGCTTCCGTGAGCGCACCCGCCAGTGCTTCGTTCCCGGTGAAAAAGGGCGAAAGGTCATCGCCCACCGCCACCCGCGCCGCGCCGGTTAGCGTGGCGAAGCTCACGATCATGTCGGGGTTTTCCTCCCCCGCCAGCGTCAGCGCATCTGCCAGCACCAGACGCCCCTCGGCGTCGGTGTTGTTGATCTCCACCGTCAGCCCCTTGCGGCTCGTCAAAATATCTTGCGGCCGGAAGCTGTTGGACGACACCGAGTTCTCCACCGCAGGCACCAGCACCCGCAGCCGCAGCTTCAGCCCCAGCGCCATGATCATCCGCGCGAGGCCCAGCACCGTGGCCGAGCCGCCCATGTCCTTCTTCATCAGACCCATCGAGGCGCCCGGCTTCAGGTTCAGCCCGCCGGTGTCAAAGCACACGCCCTTGCCCACGAGGGTCAGCGCAGGCCCTTCTTCGCCCCAGCGCATGTCCAGCAGCCGCGGCGCCTCGGCGCTGGCCCGGCCTACCGCGTGGATCATCGGAAAGTTCTGCGTCATCAGGTCGTCACCCCGGATGGCACTGGCCTTTGCGCCTTGCTCTTTCGCCAGCGCAAAGAAGGCATCCTCAAGCGCTTCAGGCCCCATGTCGGAGGTCGGGGTGTTGATGAGATCGCGGGTCAGGAACTCGCCCGCCGCAATCGCCTCCAGCTTCGCGGCATCAACCCCCTCGGGGCACACCAGCTGCGCCTTCTCGCTCGCGCTGCTCGCGTAACGGGTGAACTGGTAGCTGCCGAAGAGCCAGCCCAGAGCCGCCTCCTCGGCCTCCCGCGCCCCCCAAGCGCCCGCCAGCGCGTAGGTGCCTTCGGGCAATGCTGCCGGCAACCCGCCGGTGGCAAAGCGGCGCCGGTCGCGGCTGCCTTCGCTGCCAAGCCCGAGCAACACGGCGCCCAACGCCCCGCCCTCGCCCGGCACAAGGCAGGTCTCGCCCGCACCGGCCTTGAAGCCGGTGGACGCAGCCCACCGGGCGGCCTCTTCCGGCAGGCTCTCAAGCCCCTCGGGGCCGACGGCCCAAACCGGGCATGCGGCACCATTGGCGGGGGCGAATTTGGGCAAGGGGGTGGAATACATGGGGGCTCCATCTGGCAATTTGGCGCCAGAGTAGATCATGCCCGCCCCAGCCGAAAGCCCGGCTGAGAGCGCCCCCAATTCGATGGCCAAGGGCCACCCGGCCAGCTGTCAGACCGAGAGATCCTGCGTATCCCACACCTCGGTGAGCGAGCGGTCGGCAATGCGCCCGAGCCGGGCCAGCGTGGCCGAAATCGCCGGAAAATCCAGCGCCCGCGCCGAGCGCGCCACGTCACCCGCCACCCGGGCCAGCCCGACCATGCCGATCTGCTCGGCAATGGCGATCAGCCCGCGCGCGAGCCGCGCCACGCCGTCCCAATCCTGCGCCCGAAAATGCGCATCCACATCCGCCAGCCGCACCGCCAGCTCTTCCATCGCGCGGCAGACCACGTCCTCCGCGCCCTGATCGCCCAACTGGTAGTAGAGCGAACCCAACCGATCCGGATCTAGCCGGACTTCATCTTCAACCTGCAATACGGAAACCTGCGCCATCTGTCGCACCTCGCTAGACACCCCCGATATACCCAAGGCGCAAAATGCCCCGAAGGGCTGAACATTCCGTTAGCCTGCGCCGGGCCAAAGCCCCCGATTTGAACCAAAGGCGAGCCGATCGGTCGCAAGGTTCTGCACCGCAGCACTCTTCCCACCGCGCCGAGATCTGGGTAAGACCTGTGAAACGACAGGAAGGGCATACCCATGGAAAGGCTCGTCAAACCTCTGCCGGACTACCTCGTCAGCCGCTATCAGGGCTGGAAGGCAACAAGTTACGAACAGAACAAGAGCTGGTTCCGCCGGCTCGCGGACGAGGGCCAGCGCCCTCCGATGATGGTCATCGCCTGCTGTGACAGCCGGGTGAACGTGAACGAGATGTTCGGCGCCCAGACCGGCGACATCTTCCTGCACCGCAACATCGCCAACCTCGTGCCGCCTTTCGAGCCCGATGGCGACCCGCACGGCACCTCTGCGGCAATCGAATATGCCGTGACCGTGCTGAAGGTCTCGCACCTGATCGTCGTCGGCCACTCCAACTGCGGCGGCGTTGCCGGTTGCCTCGACATGTGCTCGGGCAAGATGCCGGAGCTGGAAGAGAAGAGCAGCTTCATCGGCCGCTGGCTCGACATCCTGCGGCCCGGTTACGAGCGGGTGAAGGATATCGAGGAGCCGGAGGCGCGGATCCGTGCGCTGGAGCGGGAGGCGGTGGTCGAATCGCTCTCCAACCTCATCGGCTTCCCTTTCGTGCAATCGGCCATCGAGGCCGAAGAACTCAGCCTGCATGGGCTCTGGTTCGACATCCGCGAGGGCGTGCTGGAGGGCTACAGCCCCACCGCAAAGAGCTTCGAGCCGGTCTGACGGCCCTTCGGAGCCTCGTTTCGGGCGCGCAACACACTCGCGCCCGAATTTCCGGCGGCCATAAACCGGGCATTAACTGAACTGGGGGCAAGGTGCCGGGCATGAAACAGCCCGCCATGAACCTCACCCTCCGGATGCCCCTGAAGCTCCTCAACAAGGCCAATCGCGCAGCACGCGCGGCGGACCAGACGCTTGCCGAGTTCCTCCGGCAGGCCATTCTCTCGCAATTGGGCGAGGCGCCAAAGGTGCCGCCCGCGGTGGTCGACAAACGCCGGGCACTGGCCCAGGCCATCGAGGACTCGGTCACATGGCCAGGCCTGCAGGCCCGGCTCCGCAAGCTCGGCTACGTGCTCCGCGCCCCCGGCGAAAACGGCCGCACCGGCCAGCCCCCGCTGAGCCTCTGCACCTGGCCGGAGGAAAAGCCCCTCGTCCCCCTCACCCGCCTCGGCGTGAGCCGGGAGGATCTGACGATCAAGTTCGCCAGCCACTTCCCCGGTAAACCGCTGGAACGGCGCGACGCCCCGGCGGAGAAAAAGGCCGCCTGACGGCAGAGAGACCGGCTCTGGGTGGCCCAGCTGCGCCGGGCAAAGAAAAAGGCCACACCCCTGTGGGTGCGGCCCTTCATGTCTCACTAAGACGTAACGCCTGCGCGGTCAGCCGCGCCCGATGTAGGGCATGTTGGTCGCCATCACCGTCATGAACTGCACGTTGGCCTCCAGCGGCAGATCGGCCATGTAGAGCACCGAGCTCCCCACGTGGCTCACGTCCATCACCGGCTCCACCGCGATCGAGCCATCGGCCTGCGGCACGCCCTTCTGCATCTTCGCGGCCATCGGCGTCAGCGCGTTGCCGATGTCGATCTGCCCGCAGGCGATGTTGAAGGGCCGCCCGTCGAGCGAAATGCTCCGCGTCAGCCCCGTCACCGCATGTTTGCTCGCCGTGTAGGGCGCCGAACCCCAGCGCGGCACATAGGCGCTGACCGAGCCGTTGTTGATGATCCGCCCGCCCTGCGGCTCCTGCCGCCGCATCACGCCAAAGGCGGCGCGGGCGACGATGAAGCTGCCGGTCACATTGATGTCGATCAGGTTGCGCCAGTCGGCCACGTCGATCTCGTCGATCGGGGCGCCACCCAGCGAAACGCCGGCGTTGTTGAACACCGCATCCACCCGGCCCCAGGCCTTCGCCGCCTCGGCAAAGGCGCCCTCCACGGCGGCCTCGTCGGTCACGTCGCAGGGCAGCACCAGCGCCTCGCGCCCGTTCGCCGTTTCTTCCAGCGCCTCGCGCCGCCGCCCGATCAGGCCAACCTTCCAGCCTGCCTCAAAGAAGGCCTCCGCCGTCGACCGGCCCACACCCGAGCCGCCGCCGGTGATGATAATGCTCTTCGCCATGATATCCTCCCGTAGAGCGGGCAATCTGCCCGCCGTCACTTTCTCTAATGGTTGTCGCGCGGCAATTGCTCCCGCACCCGCTGATAGGCCGTCGCCAGCTCAAGGCAGCCGCCCTGCGCCAACTGGCCCACATGGGTCCGGTAAATCTCTTGCCACGGTGTCTGATGCTCCAGCTTCGGCGGGCTCCACGCTTCGCGCCGGGCCGCCCATTCGGCGTCATCCACCAGCGCATCCATGCGCGATGCGTTCAGATCGAGCCGCACCCTGTCGCCGGTCTCCAGCAGCGCAAGGCCCCCGCCCACCACCGCCTCGGGCGAGGCGTTCAGGATCGACGGGCTCTCGGACGTACCGCTCTGCCGCCCGTCCCCCACCGTCGGCAGGTGGTTGATCCCCTGCTTGATGAGCGCATCCGGCGGCTGCATGTTCACCACTTCCGCCGAGCCGGGGTAGCCCACGCAGCCCACGCCGCGGATGAACAGGATCGAATGTTCGTCGATCCCGAGGCTCTCGTCGTTGATCCGGTCGTGGTAATCTTCCGGTCCCTCGAACACGACAGCCCGGGCCTCATGCACGCCCTCGGCCCCCGGCTCGCTGAGGAACCGCTTCTTGAAGTCCGCCGAGATCACCGAGGTCTTCATCAGCGCCGAGTCGAAGAGGTTGCCGCTCAGCACCTTGAAGCCCGCATGCTCCCGCATCGGCGCCGCGCAGGTCTTGATCACATCGGTATCGACGCTTTCGACCCCCGCAAGGTTCACCCCCATGGTGTTGCCCGTCGCAGTCATAGCCCCCTCGTGGATGCGCCCGGCCTTCATCAGCTCGCCCATCACCGCAGGCACCCCGCCCGCGCGGAAGAAGCTCTCGCCAAGGTATTCCCCGGCAGGCTGCATGTTCACGAGCAGCGGCGCGTCAAAGCCGACCGTCTCCCAATCCTTCACGTCCAGTTCCACACCGGCATGCCGGGCCACGGCCTGCAGATGCGGCGGCGCATTGGTGGAGCCGCCAATCGCGGTGCAGACCACGATGGCATTCTCAAAGGCCTCGCGGGTCAGAATGTCGGAGGGCTTCAGATCGTCCAGCACCATCTGCACGATGCGCTTGCCGGTCTCGTAGGCCATGTTCATCCGCTCGCGGAATGGCGCGGGGATGGCGCTGTTGCCGGTCAGGCTCATGCCCAGCGCCTCGGCCATCGCGTTCATCGTGCTGGCCGTGCCCATCGTGTTGCAGTGGCCCAGCGAGGGCGCAGAGGCACAGACCCGGCCCATGAACTCGTCATAGTCGATCTTGCCCTCGGCCAGCAGGCGGCGCGATTCCCAGATGATCGTGCCCGAGCCTGCGCGCTCGCCCTTCCACCAGCCATCCAGCATCGGCCCGCCGTTGAGGGCGATGGCCGGAATGTCCATCGTCGCCGCGCCCATCAGCATCGCGGGCGTGGTCTTGTCGCAGCCGGTGGTCAGCACCACCCCGTCGATCGGGTAGCCGTGCAGCACCTCGACAAGGCCGAGGTAAGTCAGGTTCCGGTCCAGCGCGGCGGTGGGCCGTTTGCCTGTTTCCTGAATCGGGTGGACGGGAAATTCCATCGGAATGCCGCCACCATCGCGGATGCCCGCCTTGATCCGGTCCATCAGGAACACGTGGATCTTGTTGCAAGGCGCCAGATCGGAGCCGCTCTGGGCAATCCCGATCACCGGGCGCCCGCCCTGAATCTCTTCCCGCGTGAACGCCTGATTCTGGTAGCGCTCCACGTAAAGCGCGGTCATCCCCGGGTTGTTGGGGTTGTCGAACCATTCCTGGCTGCGGAATCGCTTGTTGGCTCGCGTATCGCTCATGGCTGGCCTCCCTTTGCCGCGCGGGGGCCTCCCCGGCCCCGCGACCTGCTTGCGGCAACTTCTGCGTTTGGTATACCAAATGCAAGGGCCAATCGGCCCGGGGAGGAACTCATGACCATTCGCACCGCCGTGCTCGCGGCCGCATCCCTGTGCCTGTGCGCGGTCCCGCAGGCCCGCGCCGCCACGGCGGATATTTCGCCAGATGAGCTGATTTCATGCGCCCAAGGCCCCGCCGCCTCAGGTGCGCTCTGCATATCCCAGGCGCTGGAGCCCTGCGACGCCGTGGTGCCAGAAACCCCTGCCGTCGCCGCCCTGTGCTACGCGCAGGCACGCGAGGTCTTCGAGGCCGATTTCCCCGCCGCGCTCGAGGCCGTGACCGCCAAGGAAGGCGAGGCCACCGGCGCCGAGGCCCGTATCGTGGTGAAATACGAGGTGCTGACCCGCGCGCTTCTCTGCGAACGCGACATGGAGTTGCTCGCGCTCGAAGGCGCCCCGGAAGATGAGATCACCCGGCGGCAGGCCCGCTGCATGGCGCTGGTCACCGGCGACATCTGGCTGCGCCTGCGCCTCACCACCGCGCCCCGCCCCAAGCCATGAGCCCAACCCGAGCCTTCTGGCGCGG
The DNA here is from genome assembly GCF_019801175.1 of Vannielia litorea. Taxonomy (NCBI): domain Bacteria; kingdom Pseudomonadati; phylum Pseudomonadota; class Alphaproteobacteria; order Rhodobacterales; family Paracoccaceae; genus Vannielia; species Vannielia litorea. The sequence goes on along the minus strand of NZ_JAHVJR010000003.1, from coordinate 388,551 downwards.
CTACCTCGACTGCGCCCCCTTCATCCTCATCGTGGTGCCTTACTCGATGATGTTCGGGGTGGTCGCCCGCGATGCCGGGCTGGACGTGCTGCAAACCTTTGCCATGTCCGCCATCGTCATCGCCGGGGCCTCCCAGTTCACCGCGCTGGCGCTGTTGCAGGATCAAGCCCCGGTGTTCATCGCCCTGCTGGCGGCCCTCGCGGTCAACCTGCGCATGGCGATGTATTCCGCCGCCCTCGTCCCCCACATCGGCCACGCACCCCTCGGGCTGCGCGCGCTGGCGGCCTACCTGATGGTCGACCAAGCCTTCGCCGTGGCGGTGCGCACCTATGAGGAACGACCAGACATGCCGAAGCCCGCCAAACTGGCCTATTACTTCGGCTGCATGGCCCTGATCTGCCCCTTCTGGTACGGCTCCACGCTGGCTGGCGCCCTGCTGCGGGAGGCGATCCCGGCAAGCTGGTCGCTCGATTTCGCCGTGCCGGTCTGCTTCATCGCCCTCGTCGCGCCGCTGCTGCGCTCCGCGCCCCACCTCGTCGCCGCCTTCGCCGCCTGCGCAGGCTCCATCGCCTTCGCAGGCCTGCCGTGGTCCCTCGGCATCTTCACCGCAGCGCTGCTCGGCATTGTCGCAGGCGCGCAAACCGAACTGGCGCTGAAACGGAGGCAAACCGCATGATCTCCGATGCTGCCTTCTGGACCCTCACCGCCGCCCTCGGCGTGGGCACTTTCCTGATCCGCTTCTCCTTCCTCGGCCTCCTCGGCGGGCGGCAACTCCCCGACTGGGCGCTGCTGCACCTCAAATACGTCGGCGCCGCCGTCTTTCCTGCCCTCATCACCCCCTTGCTGCTCTGGCCCGATGCCACCGGCGGCCAGACCGACCCCATCCGCCTTCTCGCCGCCGCCGCCGCCTTCGCCGCAGGCATCCGCTTCGGCGTGGTGCCCGCCATCGTGGCCGGGATGGGCAGCCTCTACCTTCTGCAATTCATCACCGGAGCCTGACATGATCGAAGAACCCCCCATCCTGCGCATCCGCCGCAAGTTCCCGCGCCCGACCGCCACACAACTCGCGGCCTTCAAGGGCATGCCCACCGGCTTCATCTGCGACGCGATGAACGGCAAAGGCTCCATGGCCACGCCGATCGCGCCCCTCGACCTCGGCCAGCCCGCCATCTGCGGCCCGGCGCTGGTGGCGCAGAACGGGCCGGAGGAAATTCTGGCCACCATCGCCGCGCTGAACCTGATCGAAGCGGGCGACGTGGTCATCTCCTCGGTCGACGGCTGGCAGGGCGGCTCCTGCGCCGGCGATCAGATCTCGGGGATGATGAAAAACGCGGGCGCCGCAGGCTTCGTCACCGACGGCCCGATGCGCGACCGTGAGGGCGTGCTCGCCACCGGCCTGCCCTGCTGGTGCACCGGCCTCAACCCCAACTCGCCCTACGGCAAAGGCCCGGGCGCGGTTGGCTACGGTGCCGTGGTCGGCGGCGTGCAGGTGGAAAGCGGTGACATCATCGTGGCCGACGAGAACGGCGTGGTGGTGGTGCCTTTCGCCCGGATCGACGAGGTCGCCGGCAAGCTGGCCGAGGTGAAAGCCGCCGAGGATGCGTTGGAGGCCGAGGTGAAAGCCGGCAAGAAGACAATCCTCGACCTTGAGGAGATGGCCGCCGAGGGCAAAGTCGTCTTCGACGATTGACTTGTCGGTGGCGCCTGCGGCGGGCTGCGCCTCGTAGCCTCGCTGCGCTCGGTGTCTCGGTGGCCTCGCTGCGCTCGGCTCGGGTGCAGTCAGGCCGTCCCCTCCGGGGTCGGTCTGCTGGCGTGATTTATGTCGCCGGGCGCGTGGACTCTCTGCGGAGTGCCAGAAGAGATTCAGGCCTCCGGCGGGGATATTTTCAGCAAAGAAATGACTCAGGCGCGGCGGGCTGACAGCGCGCGCGCCCACGCACGATCCGGCCTCACACCACGGCGGTTCGGCATTTCATCTCGCCGGTCTCGGGATCGGCCTGCCACCCCTCTTCGCGCACCCAGACAAAGCCGCGCCCGCCCTGGCCCTGGTCGTCCACTGGCGGGGACAGATAGGTAGCGGTGCGGGCACTGCCTGCCGTGGCGGCCCCGATGCCTGCCACCGGCGTGCCCTCGTCCGGGGTGAGCCGTGGCCGCAGCAGCGCCATCGGATGCGCCCTGAGGCTCAGGCGCATCGCCACGTAATCCTCCACCATTTCCTCCCCGAGGCTCATCTGCGGCAGCACCGCCGCCGCCTCGGCAATCCCCTCGCCCTCCAGCGCACCCGCGAACAGCGGCAGCGGCGCGTCGCCCCGCAGCGCCTTGGCCTCCCAGAGCGCCTCGCGCCGGTTCAGCCCCAGCGCGGCGAACACATCCGCCTCCGCCAGCGCCTCCATCAGATGCGGCGCCACCCCCGCCCGCCGCCAGACCGCCGCCACGTCGCGGTAGCCGTTGCCCCGCGCCGCGCAGATCCACCGCGCCTCTTCCTCGCGCATCGCCCTGATCTGCCGGAACCCCAGCCGCAGCGCCAAGCCGCCCTCGCCATCGGGCTCCATCGTGTTGTCCCAGAAGCTCTCGTTGATATCGGGTGGCCGCACCTCGACCCCGTGCTCGCGCGCATCCCGCACGATCTGCGCAGGGGCGTAAAACCCCATCGGCTGGCTGTTGAGCAGGGCGCAGGCAAACACCCCGGGGTGGTGCCGCTTCAGCCATGCGCTGGCATAGACCAGCAGCGCAAAGCTCGCCGCGTGGCTCTCGGGAAAGCCATAGGAGCCGAAGCCCTCGATCTGGCTGAAGCAGCGGGCGGCGAAATCGGCGTCATAGCCGTTCTTCAGCATCCCCTTCATGAACCGCCCCTCGAAGTCGCTCACCCGCCCAAGCTTCTTGAAGGTCGCCAGCGCCCGGCGCAGTTGGTCGGCCTCATCAGGCGAAAACCCCGCGCCGATGATCGCGATCTGCATTGCCTGTTCCTGAAACAGCGGCACCCCCAGCGTCTTGGCCAGCACCTCGCCCAGCGCGTCGGAGGGAAACTCCACCTTCTCCTCCCCGTTTCGCCGCCGCAGGAACGGGTGCACCATATCGCCCTGAATCGGCCCGGGCCGGATGATCGCCACCTCGATCACGAGGTCATAAAAGCACCGGGGCCGCATCCGGGGCAGAAAGTTCATCTGCGCCCGGCTCTCCACCTGAAACACGCCAAGGCTGTCCGCCTTGCAGAGCATGTCATACACCCTCGGGTCCTCCGGCGGCAGCGTGGCAAGGTCGAACCGCTGGCCATGATGCTCCGCCAGCAGGTCAAACGCCTTGCGAATACACGAGAGCATCCCCAGCGCCAGCACATCCACCTTCAGGATCCCCAGCGTGTCGATATCGTCCTTGTCCCACGGGATCACCGTGCGGTCTTCCATCGTCGCGTTCTCCACCGGCACCAGCTCATCCAGCCGCCCTTCGGTGATGATGAACCCGCCCACATGCTGGCTCAGATGCCGCGGAAAGCCCTGTATCTCCTCGATCAGGCTCAGCGTCAGCGCCAGCCGCTTGTCGGCGGGGTCCAGCCCGATCTCGCGCAGCCGCGAGTCCATCATCTGCCCAGAGACGGAGCCCCAGCCCCAGATCTGCGAAGACATCGCCGAGAGCGTATCGTCCGAGAGCCCCATCGCCCGGCCCACCTCCCGCGTGGCCCGCTTGCCGCGATAGTGGATCACCGTGGCGCACAGCCCGGCGCGGTGCCGCCCGTAGCGCTCGTAAATATGCTGGATCACCTCCTCGCGCCGCTCATGCTCGAAATCCACGTCGATATCCGGCGGCTCGTCCCGCGCCTCGCTGACGAACCGCTCAAACACCATCGTCCCGATCTCGGGGCTGACGGAAGTCACCCCGAGGCAGAAGCACACCACCGAGTTGGCCGCCGAGCCGCGCCCCTGGCAGAGGATCCCGCGCGAGCGGGCAAAATCCACCACGTCATGCACGGTCAGAAAGTAGGGCTCGTAGCCCAGCTTGCCGATTAGCTCCAACTCATGCTCCAGCATGGCCCGCACTTTGCCCGGCGCGCCCGAGGGGTAGCGCCAGCGCAGCCCTGCCCGCGCCAGCCGGGCCAGCCGCTCGCCCGCCGTCTCGCCGCCGGTCACCTCCGAGGGGTATTCATAGCGCAGTTCGTCGAGCGAGAATGTGCAGCGCTCCGCCACCTCGCCCGCCCGCGCCACCGCCGCCTCATGGCCGGCAAAGAGCCGTAGCATCTCCGCCTCGCTCCTGAGCCGCTGCTCGCCGTTGGCCAGCGCGGCGCGGCCCAGCTCGTCCACCCGGCAGCCCTGCCGGATCGCGGTGAGCACATCCGCCATCCGCCGCCGCCCGCCGTGGTGCATGAGGGGGCGGGCCGAGGCCACCAGCGGCACCCCCAGCCGCTCCGCAAACTCCGCCAGCCGCGCAATCCGCCCCGCATCGCGCCCGTCATAACGGGGCGCGGCACAAAGGCTCACCGCCGCGCCGAACCGCTTCAGCAAGCGCCGCGTCACCGCCTGCCAGTCACCTACCGGGTGCACCAGCATCTCCAGCCCCGCGCCCCACTCCACGAGGTCACCAACATGGAGCACGCAGGCCCCCTTCTCCGCCCTGAGCCGCCCCAGCGAGAGCAGCCTGCACAGCCGCCCCCACCCCGCCCGGTCGCGCGGCAGAACCGTCACCTGAAACCCGCAGCTCAGCACGATCCGCGCGCCGGGCAAAAGCCGCGGCACACAGTCCACATCCAGCGAGGGCGCGCGCGCAAACCCCTCCGGGCACAGCGGGCCAATCGGCCCATCGGCCTCCAAAGCCGCCCGCCGCGCCGCCACCGCGCGGGCAATCTCCCGCCCCCGCTGATGCGCCCGCACGATGCCCGCCACCGAGTTCTCATCGGCAATCGCCAGCGCGCCCACGCCCATCAGCCCGGCACGCTCCATCAACTCCTCGGGGTGCGACGCCCCGGTGAGAAAGGTGAAGTTCGATGTGGCAGACAGTTCGGCAAACACGGGCGATTCCTTCGCCCCATATTTTCACGTTTTGTTCTCACGCTCAACGTCCGCCACACAAAGCCACAAAGCCACATTTTCTTGCTGAAAATATCCAACCCCGCCCCATCAACCCGCGCCACCGCCCGCGACAGCAGGCGCGCGCGGGGCGAACCGGGTGGGTGGGCGGGCGCCCGGCCCGTGCGCCTATCCAGCCGCCCTCAGCGCCCGCTCCAACCCATCCATAAACCGCGAGCGATCCGCCTTCGAAAACGGCTTCGCCCCGCCGCCCTGGTTCAGCGGGTTGGCCTCACGCAGCCCGGTCATCAGGTCGCGCGTCGCCAGCACCGAGCCGATGTTGCGCGCCGTCAGCCGCTCGCCATCGGGCTTCACCACCAGCGCCCCGGCCTCCACGCAGCGGGCCGCGAGCGGGATGTCGGCGGTCACCACCACATCCCCCGCCCCGGCGTTCTCGGCGATGAAGTCATCGGCCACGTCCAGCCCTTCGGACACATAGACAACCTCAACCAGCGGGTTGGCCGAGGGCCGCAGCCCGCCGTTGCAGACGATTTTCACCGTCGCCCCGGCGCGCGTGGCCACCCGCTCCACCTCGGCCTTCACCGGGCAGGCGTCTCCATCCACCCAGATCGTCATGCCCGCCTCATCGGGCCCACAGCGCCTCGGCATGGAAGCTCACATGCTCCTCCATGAAGCTGGAGACAAGGAAGTACGAATGGTCATACCCCTTCTGCATTCTCAGCGCGCCCTCCTGCCGGCGCTCGGCCATCGCAAGCGCAAGGGTGTCTGTCTTCAGCAGGTCGCCAAACTGATCATCGGTGCCGGTGTCCACCAGCACCGGCCCGTCAAAGCCCTTGTGCTTCATCAGCGGTGCGGCGTCATGCGGTGCCCAGGTGCTCTCGTCCGAGCCAAGATAGGCACCAAGCTGCTTGCGGCCCCAGTCGCTCTGGCTCGGGTGGCAAATCGGGGCAAAGGCCGACACGCTCGCAAACCGCCCCGGCAGCCCCATGGCCAGCGTCAGCGCACCATGCCCGCCCATCGAGTGCCCGGTGATCGACTGCCGCGCCATGTCCACCGCAAAATTCTCTCCGATCAGCGCGGGCAGTTCCTCGGCCACGTAGTCCCACATCCTGAAGTGCTTCGCCCAAGGGTCCTGCGTGGCGTTCACGTAAAACCCCGCGCCCTTGCCAAGATCATAGGCCTCATCATCCGCCACGTCGTCACCGCGCGGCGAGGTGTCGGGGAAAACCAGCGCAATCCCCTGCTCGGCGGCCCAGCCCTGCGCGCCCGCCTTGGTCATCGCGTTCTCATGGGTGCAGGTCAGCCCGCTGAGATACCACAGCACCGGCACCGGCCCGTCCTTCGCCTCTTCGGGCAGGAACAGCCCGAAGGTCATATCACAGGCGCAGGCCTCCGACGCATGGGTATAAACCCCCTGAACCCCGCCAAATGCCCTGTTTTCCGCAACCGTTTCCATCGCTCTGCCTCCTGAAATCCAAACTCGCGGCGACTATCCAGAGGCAGAGGCTGAATGTCCACCGTGCGCTGCTGCACAGGCCGCTCCGCAGAAAAATGAACCGAACGGTTCAGAAATTCCTTGCAAAGCGAACTGAACAGTTTAGATATCTTTCTGAACCGAGTGGTTCAGTTCAGATTCGAAAGGATAGACCGATGCTCCGCATCTCCGCCCTCACCGTCCTCATCGCTCTCGGCGCCTCCGTTCACGCCGCCAATGCAGGCTCCTTCGGGATCGACATGCCGCATGTGACCTTCACCTCGGCCACCTCCAGCCCGACCACGCCCGACCTCCCAAATCGGGCCTGCACCTCCCCGGCGACCCTCACCTCCGACGCCTGCGCCTCACACCAGTGACCACCACCACCGCTCACCCGGCAGAAAGTTCCGGCAGGGAGTGCATCTCCTTGCCGGAACTAAACTGTCTGGTTTATAGTTGGTCAGGGGAACGGAGCACGACATGAACGCACCCATGGGTGAAATCAAACGTGGCCGAAAGTTCGATCAGGTGCTCGAAGGCGCCCGCAAGATCTTTCTGGCCGATGGGTTCGAAGGCGCGAGCGTCGACCTGATCGCCAAAGAAGCTGGCGTATCCAAGGCCACGCTCTACAGCTACTTCCCCGACAAGGGCCTCCTCTTCATGGAGGTCGCCACCTGCGAATGTCAGCGTCAAGCCGAAGCCGCGGTCACCGAGATCGACCCGAGCCGCCCGGTTCGCGACGTGCTGCGCCTCGTGGCCGAGCGGATGCAGGGCTTCATGCTCTCCGATCTCGGCAAGGGCATGTTCCGCATCTGCGTCGCCGAAAGCGGCCGCTTCCCGGAGCTGGGCCAGGAGTTCTACAAATACGGTCCCCGCTTCGTCCGCGACAGCATCGTGCCATTCCTGCAAAATGCGCAGGAGCGTGGTGAACTGGCCGGGATCGAGGATTTCGAACTGTCCGCCTACCAGTTCATGGAGCTGTGCAAGGCCGAGGTCTGGGTCAAATGCCTGATGGGCCTTGAGGACGAGTTCACCGAAGAGAAGCGCAAGAAGGTGATCGACAGCGCCATTGACATGTTCATGGCCCGTTACGGCGCCTGAAGTTTCTTTCCTTCAAAATCAGTGACTTGACTGAGCGGCAGTGATTTTCTGCGCCTTGCCGGCAAAGAATCCACCGCCCTGATGCGTTTCACCTGCAACGGGCCCGCCAGCGGCCCGGTGCAACCGCATCTGAAGGACAGTCCAATGGCCCGTATCGCCGCCCTCACCCTGCTCATCGCCCTCGGCGCCTCGATCCGTGAGGGCGCCATGGCAGAGCCCGCCCCCTGCGCCCCCACAGCCTGCGCGATCCAGCTTTACTGAGTCTCAAGTGCGATGAGGCGACGAACCGACCCTAGCGGTCGAACATGCCGCGATGCTCGGCCATGTAGATCCGCAGCCACGGCGTAAACCGCTCCGGCGCCTCGGTAATCTCCCCCGCTAGGTCGGCTAGCGTCACCCAGCGCGTGGCCTGCACCTCATCCGGGGCGGGGGCCAGCTCCGGCGCAGAGGCCTCGCCGCGAAACATCGCCACCACCTCGTGCTCCACCATGCCGCCGCCCACATCGGCGCGGTATTCCACCTCGCCCACCGGCTCCAGCGCCACGCCACTCAGGCCCAGCTCCTCGCCCAGCCGCCGCACGGCGCAGGCCTCATCGGCCTCGCCCCAATGCGGATGGGTGCAACAGGTGTTCGCCCAGAGCCCCGCCGTGTGATATTTGCCCGCCGCCCGCTGCTGGATCAGCAGCTTCGGCCCTTCGAATACAAAGACCGAAACCGCCCGGTGCCGTAGCCCGTCACGATGCGCGGCCAGCTTCTCCACCGGCAGCAGCCGCCCATCGACCCAGGCCGGGATCATCCCGCTTTCTACCTTGGTCGTGTGGTCGGCCCCGTTGCGCATTTCTATATTCCCCTGTGCCACAGCGTCGCGTGTCTATCGGCCTGTGGCTTGGCTAACAAGGCCACACAAACGCGCGGGTTTCGCAAAGCACGACCCCTCAAGGAGGAAGCCATGAGAACACCCATCACAGCCCTCGCCCTCGCCGCCCTGCTGGCTGGCCCGGCGCTGGCCGAGAGCCATGAAGCCGAGGCCGGGGCCGAAACCGAAGCCATGGCCGAAATGGCCGCCCCCACCGGCGATGCCGCCGCGGGCGAAGAGACCTTTGCCAAGCGCTGCGTCACCTGCCACGTGGTGCAGGATGCCGACGGCAACACCCTTGCCGGCAAGGCCTCCAAGACCGGGCCGAACCTCTACAACGTCGCTGGCCACACCGCCGGCGCGGTCGAGGGCTTCCGTTACTCCAAGGATCTCGAGGCCGCCGGCGCCGAGAGCGGGCTGGTCTGGACCGAGGAGCACTTCGTCGCCTACGTGCAGGACCCGCGCGGCTTCCTGCGGGAGTTCACCGGCGACAGCAAGGCGAAGTCCAAAATGTCCTTCCGCCTGAAGGGCGAGGAAGACGCCGCCAACGTCTATGCCTACCTCGTCAGCCTGAACAGCATGTAACCCCCGGCCCCGCCCCGCGAATTTCGTCGGGGCGGGCCGCTTGCCGATTCCCATACCGGCGAAAAGCCGCTACTCTTGCCGCAACGACAAAAACGGCAACCACGAGCAGGCACCCCCCGCGCATGACCGCGCTCAAGCAATATCAACGGCTGGAGAGCGCCGGCCTCTGGCAACCCGCCCCCGAGGCCCAGCGCCAGAACGTCGTCGTCAGTTTCGGCGATGCCTCTCTGGCCATCTCCGACAGCGCCGGGCGGGCGCTTTCGCATTGGTCGCTGGCCGCCGTCGAGCGGGTGAACCCCGGCGAGCGCCCCGCCATCTATGCCCCTTCCGCCGAGGCGGTCGAACTGCTCGAAATCGAAGATGAAACCATGATCGAGGCGGTCGAGCGCGTGCGTCAGGTCATCGCCAAGAGCCGCCCGCGCGAGGGCTGGCTGCGGCGGATCATCCTCTGGGGCGGCTCGCTGGCGCTGGCCGTGGCCGCCGTGGTCTGGCTGCCCGGCGCGCTCACCTCCCACACCGTCCGCGTGGTGCCCGAACCCACCCGCGCCGCGCTCGGCGGGCAGGTGTTCAAAGCTATCGGCCGGGTCTCGGGCGCGCCCTGCCGCACCTCGCGCGGCGACCGGGCCCTCGCCCGGCTCCACACCCGGCTGCTTGCGCCCGAAAAGGGCGGCCTGCTGGTGCTGCGTGGCGGCATCCGCGATACCGTGGCCCTGCCCGGCGGGCTGATCCTGCTGAACCGCGCGCTGGTGGAAGACTTCGAAAGCCCCGATGTCGCCGCTGGTTACATTCTGGCCGAGGCCACCCGCTCCGGCGCCAAGGACCCGCTCCAGCGCCTGCTGGAGCACGCCGGGCTGATCTCCACCATCCGCCTGCTGACCACCGGCGCGCTGCCCGAGTCCACGCTTGACGCTTATGCCGAAGATCTCGTCGCAGCCGCCCCCGCGCCGGTGCCCGAGGAGCCGCTGCTGGACCGTTTCGCCGAGGCCCGTTTGTCGGCCACGCCCTATGCCTATGCGGTCGATGTCTCCGGCGAGAGCACCCTGCCCCTGATCGAGGCCGACCCGATGCGCGGCGGCGGTGCCGAGCCGGTGCTGGAAGACGCCGACTGGATCGCCCTCCAAGGCATCTGCGGCGAGTAACCCCGGCCCTAAGCCTCAGTCCTGCCCCATCGCCGCAATCGGCGGCTCCGCGCTCTCCGGCAGCGGGCAGATGTAGCCCTTGGGGCCAACCCGCCGGGCGAGGTCTTCCTTCGCCCGCGCCCGCAGGTCCGCATCGCACATCGCATCGGCGCCGGTCGCGGCCATCACGGCGGCAGCATGGACCATGCCTGTAAAGGCGGGCTGGCTCTTGCCCTGCGCCACCGCCTGCCAGCTGTGCAGCTGAGTGCCAATCGCATGGGTCGCGCCCCAAAGCTGCACCGTAGGCACCACCCAACTCACATCCGCCACATCGGTCGAGCCACCCAGCGGCATCTCCGGCGCGGTGCCCGGCACCACGAAGTCCGCCAGCGCCTTGCGACTCTCCTCGCTGATGCCAACCGAGCGGTAGGCCGATTGTATCTCCGCCTCGCCCAGCGTCGCCTGCACCCGCGCCGCATAGGCCCGGTCCATCTCCGAAAAGGCCGGAGCGCCGAGCCGGTCGAGGTTGCGCTGCATCGCCTCGCCCAGCGGCGCGTTGTAGATGAGGTTCGAAACCGCCGCGAGCACCACGTCACTCACCTCCGTCTCGGTCATCAGCGCCGCGCCCTGCGCCACCTTTCGCACCCGCTCCAGCAGCTCCAACATCTCCGGCGCGGTGCCGGACCGTACCACGTAGCGAGCCATCGCATGGGCCTGCACCACGTTGGGAGAGATCCCGCCCCCGTCGATCACCGCATGATGAATCCGCGCCTCGTCGGGCATGTGCTCGCGCAGGTAGTTCACGCCCACGCTCATCAGCTCCATCGCATCCAGCGCGCTGCGGCCAAGGTGCGGTGCGGCAGCGGCATGAGAGGCCCGGCCGGTGAAGGTAAAATCCACCCGCGCGTTGGCCAGCGAGCTGCCCTTCAGCACCGCCGGGATCGCGCCGGGGTGCCACGTCACCGCGATGTCCACATCGTCAAACGCCCCGGCCCGTACCATGAAGGCCTTGGCCGCGCCGCCCTCCTCCGCCGGGCAGCCATAGTAGCGCACCCGCCCCGGCGTGCCGGTCTCTTCGAGCCAATTCTTCACCGCCGTCGCCGCCAGCATAGAGGCCGCGCCCAGCAGGTTGTGGCCGCAGCCGTGGCCATTGGCCCCCGCCTCCAGAGCCACGGGCTCAAACACATCCGCCTTCTGGCTCATCCCCGCCAGCGCGTCGAACTCGCCCAGAAAGGCAATCACAGGCCCGCCGCTGCCCGCCTCTCCCTTTACCGCGGTCGGAATGCCCGCCACCGCGCGGCTCACCTCGAAGCCCTGCGCCTCCAATTCCTCGGCATGGGCGGCGGCCGATTGCGCCTCGGCATAACAGGTCTCGGGCGTGGCCCAGACCTTGTCGCTCAGCACCTTGAACCGCGTCTTTGCGGCTTCGACATGGGTCCACAGCGGGTGCTCGTTCATTTCAGCGGCCTTTCGTTCGGAGGAGTGGCGCGTTCACCCGCGCCCGGTTGCCCGCAGGGTAGAAACGCCCCGCCCCCTTTGCAACGCCCCCACCACTCACCTCAGCCTTCAACGACCCCGCCAAAACGCGCCGCGCCCCGCGGGATCTCTCCGGCGGGGCGCGTTTGCCTGTATGGTTCTGCCTGAACTCGTTCTTGCTTCTTGGTCTTACCTCACGAAGGCGTCGCCAAAGCCCATGGCCCGCGCCTTCCTAACTCCTGCATTGAGTGCATCGCCCGCCAGCGGCCCGGCCAGAACGATGGTCATCGCCTTGCCGCCCCGGGTGATCGACTGCGTCCGAACCGGCAGCCCGGCACCACGCAGCTTTGCCGCCGTGCTTTTGGCGTTGGCAGCGGCCCCGAAGGTGCCGACCTGAATGTAACGCCCGCCCGCCGCCTTGGCGGCCTGCTTCGGCGCGGGGGTTGCCTTGGCCTTCCGCACCACCTTTTTGGTCGCCTGCTTCGGTGCACTCTTGCTGGATACGCTGATGATCTCGCCGGTGCTCTTCTTGCGAATGATCTTCTTCACCACCCGCCGGGTCTTGGTCGCGGGCTCGGCCACGGCCTTGGTGCTGGCACGGGTCCGGGTCACCGTCTTCGGCCCGAGGTGGCGCTGCTGCTCGGCGTAGTCAGTGTAGGGGTACACCATCTCAGAGCGCAGCGCGGTCACGTCGCGCCCGGTGCGAATGTCGATCAGCCGGTGCGGTACTTCCTGCGTCCAGACCAGCGCCATCTGCTCCCGGCCCGCCTGCGTGCGCTCGCCCCGGTCGGGGTTCAGCCGCCCGTCGGTCCAGACGCGCTTGTAGCCGCGCGGCGTGCGCACCTGCGCCGCCTTGGGCGAAGCAGCGGCCTGCTCGCGCGAGACCACGTAATAGGTCTTGCCGTCCTTCACCACCTTGCGCGCGCCGCGCGCCCGCTTGGCACCGGGGTCGGCCTTCACCACCCGGTAGGTCACCTTGGGGCCCTTCGGCGCCGCGCTGCCCGCCACCGTCGCAACCGGCTTCTTGCCCGCCGCGCTGCGCTTCTGCGCGCTGCGAGAAACCTCGCGGGTCACCGTCTTCGGCTTCGATGTACTGCTGGCCACCTTGCGCGGGGTCGTCGTGGGCTGCGGCTTGGCGCTCGGGGTCGCGGCCTGCTTGCGCACCACCCGCGTGGTCGTCCGTGGGGCCGCAGCGGGCGTTGCCGCCTCTTCCGGCGCATCGGCCACCACCGGCAGGTCCGGCTCCGGCACCTTGGCGAAGGTCGGGGTCACACCGCAGACCTGCTTGCGGGCTCGCGTCATCCGCGGCACCCATGTCACCGCGCCATCAAAGCCCGCGCGCACAAAAACGCAGCCCTTGCTGTCCACGTATTGCGCCCCCGTGTAGGAGGCGGGCGGAAACTCCGCCGGTGTCCCTGCTGATTGCGCCCATGCCGAGGATGATGCCAAGAGAGACACAACCACGGCTGCTGTCGACACTGCTCTTGCCAACATCATCCAAGCCCCCACTATATTTTGGGGAAAGATGCCGGAACGGAAACAATCCGTAAAGGGGCAATCGCCTATTTAGTGCCGAACATGCGGTCTCCCGCATCCCCTAGACCGGGCATGATGTAACCCACCTCATTGAGCCTCTCATCGAGCGCCGCGGTGACGATCGGCACATCCGGGTGCGCCTCCTTCATCCGCTCCACTCCCTCGGGTGCGGCCAAAAGGCAGAGGAAACGGATGTTTACCGCCCCGGCCTCCTTCAACTTGGTGATCGCGGCGGCGCTGGAGTTGCCGGTGGCCAGCATCGGGTCGACGGCAATCACCATCCGGTCGCCCAGCTCCGCAGGAACCTTGAAATAGTACTCGACCGGCTGAAGCGTCTGCTCGTCGCGATAGAGGCCGACAAAACCCACACGGGCGCTTGGGATCAGCTCCAGCACGCCGTCGAGCAGCCCGTTGCCCGCCCGCAGGATCGAGATCAGCGCCAGCTTCTTGCCGTCCAGCACCGGAGCATCCATCTCCGTCAGCGGCGTCTCGATCCGCTTGGTGGTCATCGGCAACTCGCGCGTCACCTCATAGGCCAGCAGTTGGCTGATCTCGCGCAAGAGCTGCCGAAACACCGCCGTCGGCGTGTCTTTCTCGCGCATCAGGCTCAGCTTGTGCTGCACCAGCGGATGGTCAACGACGGTCAGATGCTTGGTCATGCTTTCAGCCTCTTCAAAATGTCTTCGCGGGTCTTCTCATCGCAGAAGGCCGCGGCAATCGCGTCTTCGTTCAGGGCGAGAAAATCACCCTCGTCCCAGCCGAACACCTCGTTCAGCTTCTCGTATTCCCGCGTCATCGTGGTGTGAAAGAACGGCGGATCATCGGTGCTCACCGTCACCGCAATGCCGTTCTCCCGCAACTTCTCGATCGGGTGGTCGTGCCACTGCTTGAACACACCCAGCGCGATATTGGAGCCGGGGCAAACCTCCAGCGTGATCCCGTCCTCGGCCAGTCGCTCCATTAGCGCGCCGTCATGGTAGGCGCCCACCCCGTGCCCGATCCGCTCGATGCCCGTGAGCTGGTCGAGTGTGTCCCGCACCATCTGCGGCCCGCCCCACTCGCCCGCATGGCAGGTCAGCCGCAGCCCGGCTTCCCGCGCGCAATCGAAGGCCCAGGCATAGTCGCCCGGCTTGCCCACCGTCTCCGCGCCCGCCATCCCGAACCCGGTGATGAAGTCGCCCGCCGTTTCGGCGGCGCATTCCGCCGGGGCGCGCGCCTTCTCGGGGCCGAAATGCCGGATGCAGGTGATGATCCCCTTCAGCGTGATCCCAAGGTCCTTCTCCGCGCCCTCGGCCACCTCGGCCATCGCCGCGCAATATTCCCACCACGCCTTCACATCGCCGCCACCGCAAAAGTCGGGGGAGAGGAAGGTCTCGGCATAGATCACCCCGTGCTCGGCGCATTCCTCCAGCACCACGCGGGTCAGCCGCGCGTAATCCTCCGGCGTAGTCAGCACCGAGGTCGCCGCCTCATAGACCTTCAGGAACTCGTCGAAATCAGCGTATTTGTAGTTGCCCCGCTCGTCGAAGATCCCGCCGATGTCGGTCTTCTTCTCCTTCGCCAGCGTCCGGATGAACGCAGGCGGCGCGGCGCCTTCGAGATGCAGGTGCAGCTCGACCTTCGGCATGGCCTTCAAACTCACAAAAAGCTCCTTCCCGGCCCCTGCGCCGGCACGCCCAGATGGGCCGCCACGCTCGCGGCAACATCCACGAACCCGCGCGCGCCAATCTCTCCGGCGCCGCACCCGGCCACCAGCACCGGCACCCGCTCGCGGGTATGATCGGTGCCGCGCCACGTGGGGTCATTGCCGTGATCGGCGGTGAACAGCATCATGTCGCCCTCGCGCAAGTTGGCGAGGACCGGCGGCAGGCAACTGTCAAACCACTCCAGCGCGCGCGCATAGCCCGACACATCGCGGCGGTGGCCATAAAGGCTGTCGAACTCGACGAAATTGGCAAAGGTCAGCGAGCCGTCCTCGGCCTCCTCCACCAGCCGCGCCAGCTCGCCCATCAGCGTGGCGTCATCGCCCTTCACCACGTCGGTGATGCCCTGCCCGGCAAAGATATCCTTGATCTTGCCCACCGCATGCACCTTGCGCCCCGCATCCTGCACCCAGTTGTTGAGCACGGGCTCCGGCGGGGTCATCGCGTAGTCGCGGCGGTTGGTGGTGCGGGTGAAACCCTTCTCCTTCGACCCCACGAAGGGCCGGGCAATCACGCGCCCCACCCGCATCGCATGCATCGTCGGCGCAATCTCTTCGCAAAGCGCCAGCAGCCGATCGAGGCCAAAGGTCTCCTCATGCGCCGCGATCTGCAGCACGGAATCCGCCGAGGTATAAACAATCGGCCAGCCCGTCGCCATGTGGCGCGCGCCCTCCTCCTCGAGGATCACCGTGCCGCTGGAATGCCGGTTGCCCAGCGTCCCGCCTGCCCCGGCCATCGAGGCCAGCGCATCGAGGATATGCTGCGGAAAGGCCGGCTCCTCATCGGGGAAGTAGTGCCAATCCCACGGCACCGGCACGCCCGCCAGCTCCCAATGGCCCGAGGGCGTGTCCTTGCCGGGCGACACCTCGGTTGCACAGCCCCAGCGCCCCTCCGGCGCGGCGACGACCTCGCCCTTGAACCCGCTCGCAAGCTCCACCGCGTTCCACAGCCCGAGGCCTGCCAGCACGGGCAGCTTCAACGCCCCGCTTCGGCCCTCCTCGGCCCGACCTGCCGCGCAGGCCTCGGCAATATGCCCAAGCGTGTTGGAGCCCTCATCGCCAAAGGCCGCCGCATCCGGCGCGCCTCCGCATCCCACACTGTCCATGACCACCAGAAAGGCCCGCGGCATCTACTCCACCCGTCCAAGCACCAGCTTTGGAGGGTTTACCGGGGTCTCGCTCAATTGGAAAGCCGCGCGCACCCAAGGCTCGAAGCCCTCGGCCTCGGCCCGCCGTGCGGCGTGGATCTTCGCCAAGGGTCGCGCCGCATCCACCTTCTCGCCGATCTGGGCAATCTGGCTCAGGCCCACCGCCGGGTTGATCCGGTCACGCGCGCGCTTGCGCCCGCCGCCCATCGCCACCACCGCAAGGCCCAGCGCCTCGGTGTCGATGGCCTTTACATAGCCCTCGCCTTCGGGCCGCACCTGCAACGTCGCCGGGGCTGCAGGCAGCCGGTCGCGCCAGCGGCTCAAAAAGTCGCTCGGCCCGCCCATCGCCGCCACCATCCGGCCCATGCGCTCGGCGGCATGGCCAGAGCGGATCTTGTCGAGGATCATGTCCGCGCCATCAAAGGCGTTGCGCGTGACCCCCACCATCGCCAGCAGCTCACCGCCCAGCTTGGCCGAAAGGTGGCTGAGCGGGCCGGAGGCGCCGGAGCCGGTGAGCGTGTCCATCGCCTCGGTCACCTCCACCGCATTGCCCGCCGAACGGACCAGCGGCTGGCTCATGTCGGTGATCAGCGCCCGCGTCTTGCAGCCCGCGCCATTGGCCGTCTCCACCAGCGAGCCGGCAAGCTCCCGCGCGGCTTCAGGCGTTTTCATGAACGCCCCTGCCCCGCATTTCACGTCGAGCACGAGGCCTTCCAGCCCGGCGGCCAGCTTCTTGGAAAGGATCGAGGCGGTGATCAGATCGAGGCTCTCCACCGTGCCGGTCACATCCCGCACAGCGTAGAGCCGCTTGTCGGCAGGGGCCACATCGACCGAGGCCGAGGCGATCGCGCAGCCCACCTCGCGGGTGATCTGCTGCAACCGGTCCACGCTGATCTCGGGGTTGAACCCAGGGATCGCCTCCAGCTTATCGAGCGTGCCCCCGGTGTGGCCAAGGCCGCGGCCCGAGATCATCGGCACATACACACCGCAGGCCGCCAGCGCCGGTGCGAGCACGAGGCTCACGCAGTCGCCCACGCCGCCGGTGGAGTGTTTGTCGACCACCGGGCCGGGCAGGCCCCACTCCAGCACCTCGCCGCTGTCGCGCATCGCCAGCGTCAGGGCCACGCGGCCCTCTGCGCTCAGCGGCGCATGGCAGACACCCATCGCAAAGGCCCCCACCTGCGCATCGCTCACACCTTCGTCGGCCAGCGCCCGGGCGAACCAGTCCACCGCCTCCGCACTCAAGCTCTCGCCTCTCCGCAGGGCATTCAGAACGGTTCGCGCATCCATGGTCACAGCCCGTCGTCTGAGGGGCTGGTCATGTGGCCGGAGCCGAAGGCACCGGGCAGCAACGCGCCCACGGTCGTCTCCAGCACCTCGCCGCGCGTGGTGGCCAGCGTCACCTTCACATCGTGTCCGGCAAATTCCGCAAGTTTCTGGCGGCAGCCACCGCAGGGCGGCACCGGCGCGGGGCTGTCGGCGATCACCGCCACCTCCGCGATCTCGGTCTCGCCGCCCAGCACCATCGCCGCGATCGCCCCGGCCTCGGCGCAGGTGCCCTCGGGGTAGGCCACGTTCTCCACGTTGACCCCCCGGTAAACGGCGCCCGACGCCGTCCGCACTGCCGCTCCGACCTTGAACTGCGAATACGGGGCATAGGCCTTCTCCCGGGCCTCCCGCGCCGCTTCCACCAAACTCATCATGGTCTCCATACTGCACGGCGGTCACCCGGGGATTTCACCCTACCGCCTCTCTTGCGCCAAATAAAACAACGCCCGACACTTCGTAAAATCATCGGGCCTCTGGGAGCGATCCTCGCTCATTCATCGCAAGCCCGCCACCAGTCGCACCTGCGCACCGGCAGCCTGCCACCACCGAACATCACGTTCCAGCGCCAACAGCAATACTGTGTGGCAGCCTAGCCCGAAAAATGTCTGCCCGAAACATTAAATCGCAATTTGCAAAAGTCTGATGACATACCGACAGCCCCATGCGGGGCAGGCTTGAACGGAAGGGCGTTTCGTGCGATGTGGCCGAAGACAAGATGGTTTAACATTAAACCACTTCCGGGAGGCCCCATGACCGACACGCCAGATAGCCCGGTGGAAACCGCCGCGCTGCTCTATCACGCCAACCCCAAGCCGGGAAAACTCGAGATCCGGGCCACCAAGCCGCTGGCCAACGGGCGCGACCTCTCGCTCGCCTATTCCCCCGGCGTCGCCGAGGCCTGCACCGCGATCGCCGAGAACAACGCGCTCGCCACCCGCTACACCGCCCGGGGCAACCTCGTGGCCGTGGTGTCCAACGGCACCGCCGTGCTCGGGCTGGGCAATATTGGCGCGCTGGCCTCCAAGCCGGTGATGGAGGGCAAGGCCGTCCTCTTCAAGAAATTCGCCAACATCGACTGCTTCGATATCGAGGTCAACGAGACCGACCCCGAGAGGCTGGCCGACATCGTCTGCGCACTCGAGCCCACCTTCGGCGCCATCAACCTTGAAGACATCAAGGCCCCCGATTGCTTCATCGTCGAAAAGCTCTGCCGCGAGCGGATGAACATCCCCGTCTTCCATGACGACCAGCACGGCACCGCCATCGTCGTCGGCGCGGCAGCCACCAACGCCCTGCGGTTGGCGGGCAAGGACTGGGCCGATATCAAGGTGGTCTCTACCGGCGGCGGCGCGGCGGGCATCGCCTGCCTGAACATGCTGCTCAAACTCGGCGTCAAGCGCGAGAACGTCTGGCTGTGCGACATCGCCGGTCTGGTCTATGAGGGCCGCACCGAGGAGATGACCCCGCAAAAAGCCGCCTACGCCCAAGGCACCGAACCGGCCACCCTGGCCGATGTGATCGACGGCGCCGACCTCTTCCTCGGTCTCTCCGGCCCCGGCGTGCTGAAGCCCGAGATGGTCGCGAAGATGGCGACCAAACCGATCATTTTCGCGCTCGCCAACCCCACGCCCGAGATCCTGCCCGATGCCGCCCGCGAGGTCGCGCCCGATGCGATCATCGCCACCGGGCGCTCGGACTACCCGAACCAGGTGAACAACGTCCTCTGCTTCCCGTTCATCTTCCGCGGCGCGCTCGATTGCGGCGCAACCGAGATCAACGACGCCATGCAACTGGGCTGTATCGAGGGCATCGCCGCCCTCGCCCGCGCCACCACCTCCGCCGAGGCCGCGGCCGCCTACAAGGGCGAGCAGCTCACCTTCGGCACCGATTACCTGATCCCCAAGCCCTTCGACCCCCGCCTGATGGGCGTGGTCGCCTCCTCCGTCGCCAAGGCCGCCTGCGAAAGCGGCGTTGCCGCCCGCCCGATCGAGGATTTCACCGCCTACAAGGCCCAGCTCGACCGCTCGGTGTTCAAATCTGCCCTGCTGATGCGCCCGGTCTTCGAGGCCGCCGCTCAGGCCGAGCGCAAGATCGTCTTTGCCGAGGGCGAGGACGAGCGCGTGCTCCGCGCCGCCGATGCCATGCTCGAACAGACCACCGATCTGCCCATCCTCATCGGCCGCCCCGAGGTGGTCGAGGCCCGCTGCGAGCGGGCCGGCCTAAAGATCCGCCCGGGCCGCGACTTCGAGCTGGTGAACCCCGAGAACGACCCGCGCTACCGCGAGTATTGGGAGACCTATCACACCATCATGGCCCGGCGCGGTGTCACCCCCGATCTCGCCCGCGCGGTGATGCGTACCAACACCACCGCCATCGGCGCGGTGATGGTGCATCGCGGCGAGGCCGACAGTCTCATCTGCGGCACCTTCGGCCAGTTCCTCTGGCACCTCAACTATGTCCGCCAGATCTTGGCCGACCGCACCCTGCACCCGGTCGCAGCCCTCTCGCTGATGATCCTCGAAGATGGCCCGCTCTTCATCGCCGACACCCAGGTGCATCAGTTCCCCAAACCGCATGAGATCTGCGAAACCGTGATCGGCGCGGCCCGCCACGTGCGCCGCTTTGGCCTCACGCCCAAGATCGCGCTCTGCTCGCACAGCCAGTTCGGCAACCTCGACAGCGAAGGCGGCCGCCGGATGCGCGAGGCGCTGGAGATGCTCGATGACCGGCAGGTCGACTTCGCTTACGAGGGCGAAATGCACGTCGACTCCGCGCTCGACCCCGAGCTGCGCCGCCGCCACCTGCCCGAGAGCCGGTTTGACGGCGCCGCCAATGTGCTGGTCTTCTCCTCCGCCGATGCCGCCTCCGGCGTGCGGAACATCCTGAAAATGAAGGCCGGCGGGCTGGAGGTTGGCCCGATCCTCATGGGCATGGGCAATAAGGCCCATATCGTGACCCCCTCCATCACCGCTCGCGGGCTGCTCAACATGTCGGCGCTCGCCGGCACCCCGGTGCAGCACTACAGCTGAGGCCCCACAGGCACCGCGCCGGCCCTCGCAGACCGGCGCGGCCCCTTACATCACTTCTTGGTTTCCGGCTTGCTGCCGGGCTTGGCGGGCTTCTGTTTCTTGTCGCCCATGTCGGGTGTCCTCGATGAAAAAGTGACCGGCACCGCGCCGGTCACACCATCCAATGCGCGGCCCCGCGATTGGTTCAATCGGCATCTGCACTGACACATCAAATGTGATCGGCGCCCCGCCCGGGCGCGCATAAAAAACCACCCGCGTCGCAGGGGAGCAACGCGGGTGGGGTCCGGCCCATACCTGGGGGGCAAAGGCCGGTCATCCAGGGCTTATCTGCAATCGCCCTAGAGATACGAGGCCAGTACGGCCGCCTCACGGCGGGTCGCGACCGGCGCATTCAGTTTCATCGTCAGTTCAGGGAACAGGCTCGCCGCTTCCTGCGAGCCCGCATCCAGCCGGAACTCCGGCGTCTCGGGGTTGAGGTAGAGGCTCTCGGCGTGCATCCCGTTGGCCACCAGCGCCACATGCGCTTCGCAGACGAGGTGGTGATAGGTGATCGACCGCGCCTCGCGGTCCACCCGCACGCCCTTGTCGTTCACCAGCCCCTTCGCCGCCACGAGGCAGCTCTCGGTGCCCACGACCATCTCGGTCGCGGCGCCGCGCAACTCCACCCGGTGCTGTGGCGACAGGTAGGTGTCGCGATAGGGCACACCCTCGCCAAAGCTGTTGCGCGCGATGCGGATGGGCCGCCACTTGTCGAAAGCCGGATGGGAGGGGATGTCCACCTTCCGCGACGAGGCCCAAAGCACCTCGTGGGCCTGCCCATCCGCATCACGCACCCAATCCCCCGCCTTGATCTCGCCCACCGGGCAATAGCCGTTCGGCGTCAGGATCATCGTGTCGGGGCCAAAACAGATCGGCGTGAACACCTCATAGGGTGTCGCGTCGATGTCCACGATCAGCGCAACCGTGCCGATCACGCTGGGCTGGCCGTCCGGGTAGTGGAAGTAGGTGTTGCCTCCCGCCTCGAACACGACCACGTCGTATTCCGGCCCCAGCGGCACGACCACGATGCCCCCATCCACACCCGCCTGCACCGTGCCGCTGCCGATGTAGTTGATCGGGTCGCCGTTGAACGTGGCGGTGCCATCGTCCATGTCGCCCAGAAATCCGTCGTCATCCTCCAACGTACCGGTCTGGCTGCTGCCGAACCCGTTGAGCAGAATGGTCTGCCCGCCGAACAGATCGGTGCCGACCAGTGAACCGATGTATTCTGTAACCGTGATGTCTTCCGTAGCCATTTGGCAGTCCTCGCTCGGAAATCGCCCCCAACCTCCTTTCCCGCGACCGCTCGAAACCACCCATGCGAGCACCGACGACCGCCAATCGCGGAAAAGTTGTGTCCAGAATATGGTGATTAAGGAGTGTGAACATGCTCAACCCAAAGATGAGCGACTCTCCACCGATGCGATCCCTGCAAAAGCAGGTTTGCACGCCGTGGTACGCTTCCGGGTTGACGGGTTTTTCCGAGTCGCAGGTCGCGCGTTGGGCATCAATCCCATGCGCGACTCACATATATGCGCTAGTCCGGAAACGCTGAGACCCAATGCAATAGGCGTTATGGTCGTAGACCCGGCAAAAAACGTGCCCGCAGCGCCACATCAGCAGACCTCCGCTCATAGGCGCCAACCTGCTCACACGGGGCCCGCCGTCCGCCCCGATTCCCGTTCGATTGGGGCAAAAGGTTAACAAAAGGTTAACAACCTGAGGGCGAATCACCCTCATTTTCCGCGCCTAGTTTGGGCAAAATGTGGCAGCCAAAATCCGCCCTCGCGCACGGACCTTGTCGCGCTTTTTCGGCCACGGATCCCGCACCAAGCCGCCCGCCCCGCGCCGCTCGCCGATTCCATCACCGGGTTAGCAAGTTTCCCCGAACGACTTTGCAAACACACAACCAGTTTGCACCCAAGCCCCTCCAAGGCCGCTCCTTTGCAAAAATTTGCACCCCTGTTAGCGCCCAAACTGCAAATTTTTCGCGTCCTTCTGCCGCGCCCTTCGCCAGAATGCTTGCCAGACGGCCCCGCCGCTCCCTAAACCACTGCAAACGAGGAGGAGGCTCGATCATGGGATTCAAGGATATCTACGCCGCCTGGCAGGCGGACCCGGAGAAATTCTGGATGGATGCGGCCCAGCCGATCGCATGGCACAAGCCCCCCTCCAAGGCGCTCTTCGACAAGGGCGAGCACATGTTCGAGTGGTACGCCGATGGCATGGTGAACACCTGTTACAACGCCGTCGACCGCCACGTGGAGGCCGGGCGCGGCGACCAGACCGCCATCATCTACGACAGCCCGATCACCCACACCAAGCGCGAGATCAGCTTCTTCGAGCTGCGCAACCGCGTCGCCTCCCTCGCCGGGGCGCTGCGCGCCAAGGGGGTCGAAAAGGGCGACCGCGTGATCATCTACATGCCGATGGTCCCCGAAGCGCTGGAGGCCATGCTCGCCTGCGCCCGCATCGGCGCGATCCACTCGGTCGTCTTCGGCGGCTTCGCCTCCAGCGAGCTGGCCGTGCGGATCGACGATGCCAAACCCAAGGCCATCATCGCCGCCTCCTGCGGCCTCGAGCCGGGCCGCGTCGTCCACTACAAGCCGCTGCTCGACGGCGCGATCGACCAGGCCGAGCACAAGCCCGAGTTCTGCGTGATCTTCCAGCGCGAGCAGGAGGTCGCCCAGCTGGTGGAGGGCCGCGATGTCAACTGGCACGGCTTCCAGTATGGCGTCGAACCGGCCGACTGCGTGCCGGTCGAGGGCAACCACCCAGCTTATATCCTCTACACCTCCGGCACCACCGGCCAGCCCAAGGGCGTGGTCCGCCACACCGCCGGGCACCTCGTGGCGCTGAACTGGTCGATGAAGAACATCTACAACGTCGATCCGGGCGATGTGTTCTGGGCCGCTTCCGATGTCGGCTGGGTCGTCGGCCACAGCTACATCTGCTACGGGCCCCTGATCCACGGCAACACCACCATCGTCTTCGAGGGCAAGCCCGTGGGCACCCCCGATGCCGGCACATTCTGGCGGGTCATCTCCGAGCACAAGGTTCGCAGCTTCTTCACCGCCCCCACCGCCTTCCGCGCAGTGAAGCGCGAAGACCCCAAGGGCGAACTGGTCGGCAAGTATGACCTCAGCTGCCTGAATGCCATCTACCTCGCCGGCGAGCGCGCCGACCCCGACACCATCGAATGGACCCAGCGCACCACCGGCAAACCGGTCTACGATCACTGGTGGCAAACCGAGACCGGCTGGACCATCGCGGGCAACCCTGTCGGGATCGAGCCGCTGCCGGTCAAGCTCGGCTCCCCCACCGTCGCCATGCCCGGCTACGACGTGCAAATCCTCGACGAGGGCGGCAACCCGATGCCCAAGGGCGAGCTCGGCGCCATCGCCATCAAGCTCCCCCTGCCCCCCGGCACCCTGCCCACCCTGTGGAACGCCGAGCCCCGCTATCGCAAGAGCTACCTCGAGCACTTCCCCGGCTACTACGAAACCGGCGATGCCGGCATGATCGACGAAGACGGCTACCTCTACATCATGGCCCGCACCGATGATGTGATTAACGTCGCTGGCCACCGCCTCTCCACCGGCGCGATGGAGGAGGTGCTCGCCTCCCACACCGACGTGGCCGAATGCGCGGTGATCGGCGTGGGCGACACGCTGAAGGGCCAGCTGCCGATGGGCTTCCTCTGCCTGAATGCGGGCACCAACAAACCGCATGACGAAGTTGTGAAAGAGTGCGTCGGCCTCGTGCGCGAGAAGATCGGCCCCGTCGCCGCCTTCAAACTCGCCTGCGTGGTGGACCGTCTGCCCAAAACCCGCTCCGGCAAGATCCTGCGGGCCACGATGGTCTCCATCGCTGATGGCAAGGCCTACAAGATGCCCGCCACCATCGACGACCCGGCCATTCTGGACGAGATCACCGAGGCGCTGGCCGCCCTCGGCTACCCGCAAAACGCCGCGTGAGCGCCACATTAGGGTCTGGAATACCTGCCGTTTTATTCAGGTGGCCGGTCAGATAGGATTTGTTTAATCCTAGGGATCATGCAACCCTTGCGGGAATTAACGATCTCCGGCTTTGCGCCACTCACGGCGGAGTCACTTAATGGCTGAAGACTGGCTGCCAGGCTCGCCCCCCTCTTCGAGCGGGTCCGAGACTGACGGCAACATAGAACTCTTCTCGCATGACATCAGGTCTGCGGTCTCTGACGTCGTGAGCGGCCTCCGCCTTGTTGATTTCTCCCAGCTCGATCCCGCCACCGCCGCCCAGCTCGAGCGCGTCGCGACCGCTGGAGAGACCCTTGCCCGCCTGCTCGATACCGCGCTGAAGCAACTCAGCCCCGCCTCGGCCTTGCCCGGCAACGAGCCGGTGCCGCTGCTGGCGGTGCTGCGCAATCTCGAGCGGCGCTGGTCCGGCCACGCCCGCGAGCGCAGCATGTCGCTCCGGCTCGATATTGCCGCCGACCTGCCCACCGTGCTCCACCTCGACGCCGGGGCGCTCGACAGGTTGCTCGCGAACCTGCTCTCCAACGCCTTCAAATATGCCGACTGGGGCGAGGTGGTGCTCACGGTCGATATGCGCTCCGGCGAAGAGCTGCGCTTCCGGGTCCGCGATCAGGGGCCGGGCTTCTCCGATTCCGCCCTCGCCCGGCTGTTCGAGCGTGGTGGCCGCCCCGGCGGGCAGACCCAGCCCGGCAGCGGCCTCGGCCTGCACATCGCCAAAGAGGTCGCCACCCGTCTCGGCGGGCAGTTGCAGGTCTCCAATGCCCGCGAGGGCGGCGCCGAGGTGTCGCTGCTGCTGCCCCGCCCCGCCTGGGCCTGGCAGCCCAGCTCCGAGGCCGATCTCGCCAGCCCCTCCGCGCCGCCGCCGCTGCCCGATCTCTCCGGCCTGCGGGCGCTCGTGGCCGAGGACAACCCGACCAACCAGTTGCTGTTCACCCAGATGCTCGACCACCTCGGCGCGTCGTGGAAACTGGCGCCCGATGGGGCCGAGGCCCTGCGCCTGCTCTCCGGCGGCGGCTTCGACTTTGCCCTTGTCGACATCGATATGCCCGAGCTGACCGGCACCGAGGTCATCGCCCGCACCCGCGCGCTCAAGGGCGAAACCCGGCTCATTCCCATCCTCGCCGTAACCGCCTTCGTGCTTCAGGAACACCGCGAGGGGATCTACGCCGCCGGGGCCGATGGCATCCTCGCCAAACCCGTCGGCTCGCTGGCCGCTTTCGGGCAGGCCATCGCCACGCTGATGCTGCGCACCCGCGGCACCGCGCCAGAGCAGATGGAGCCCGAGCCGGAGCGCCCCGGTCACGGCCACGGCGCCGATGGCGAAGCGGTCGATTACTGCCCCGAACGGCTCGAAAAACTTCTCGCCATATCCGGCAATGACGGCGGGCATGAGTTTCTGACCCGGCTCCACGCCGACCTCTGCCGCTGCCGCATCTCGCTGGCCAGCGCCTCCGTGGTCGGCAATGCCGACGAGATCCGCGCCCAGACCCACGTCATCATTTCGCTCTCCGGCGCGGTCGGCGCCCTGCCGCTGCAAGACCTCGCCAACCTCGCCAATGCCGCCGCCCACCGGTCCGAGGCCCCCGAGAGCCAAGCCCGCACCCTCGCCGAGATCGACAAGCGCCTCGGCAGCCTGATCGCCGCCATCGCCGCCGAAAAAGCCAACCGCTTTTCCGAGGGGGCAGCCCCGCAGGAGCCGGCAGAATGACCGCCGTGCTCCTGATCGAAGACGTGCCATCGATGCAGCTCGTCTATGAAAGCGTGCTGAAGTCGGCCGGCCACGAGGTTGCTGCCGCCTCCACCGCTGCCGACGGCCTGCGCCTCTTCCGCACCCACCGCCCCGGCGTGGTGCTGGTCGATCTCATGCTGCCCGACCGCGACGGTCTGGAACTGATCGAAGAGTTCATCGCCGCCGATCCCTTCACCCATGTCATCGTGATCACCGCCAACGGCTCGATCAATCGCGCGGTCGAGGCCATGCGCGCCGGGGCATGGGAGTTTCTGGTCAAACCCTTCGACGAGGCCCGTCTGATCGACGCCGTCTCTGGCGCCGTGGCCGACCACGCCCGCGCTTCCGGCCGCCCGCTCTCCCCCGGCGGCCCCATGCCCGATCCTTCGCCGCCCCTCCCAGAGCCAGAGAAAACCGGCCTCATTGGCACCTCCCCCGCGATGCGCGAGGTGATGCACAAGATCGGCTCGGTCTCCCGCTCGATGGCGACCGTGTTCATCTCCGGCGAGAGCGGCACCGGCAAGGAACTCTGCGCCAAAGCCCTGCACGACATGTCCTCCCGCGCCAACGGCCCCTTCATCGCGCTCAACTGCGGCGCCATCCCCGGCGACCTGCTGGAGAGCGAGGTCTTCGGCCACCTCAAGGGCAGCTTCACCGGCGCGCTGGCCGACAAGCCCGGCGCTGCGGCGGCAGCCGATGGCGGCACGCTGTTTCTCGACGAGATCTGCGAGATGGACCTCGGTCTGCAAACCAAGCTCCTGCGCTTTCTGCAAACCTCCACCATCCAGCCCGTCGGCTCGACCAAGCCGCGCAAGGTCAGTGTGCGCATTCTCTGCGCCACCAACCGCGACCCGCTGGCCGAGGTGAAGGCCGGGCGCTTCCGCGAAGACCTCTATTACCGCCTCCACGTGGTGCCGCTGCACCTGCCTCCCCTGCGCGAGCGCGGCCGCGACGTGGTCGAAATCGCCCGCCATGCGCTGGCCGAGTTCTCCGCCGAGGAGGGCAAGAGCTTCACCCACCTGAGCCCAGAGGTCGAAGACCTGTTCTGCGCCCTCAACTGGCCCGGCAACGTGCGGCAACTGCTGAACGTGCTCCGCAACGTGGCGGTGCTGCACGATGGCCCCGAGGTCACCCTGCCGATGCTGCCGATGGAGCTGCACCACGAGGTCGAGGCCCGCGCCGAGGCCGCCCGCGCACAGCCGCCCGCGCCTTCGACTACAAGCACGCCCTCCGACGCCTCCGGAAATTCCCTCGGCCCACTGCTGGGCCTCAGCATGGCCGAGATCGAACGGCTGGTGATCGAAGAGACTATCGCCCACCACGGCGGCTCCGTCCCCAAGGCCGCCCGCAGCCTCCAGCTCTCCCCCTCAACGATCTACCGCAAACGCGAAACCTGGGAGCGGGACTGAACCACACCCACCTGGCGCTGCCCCGTAGGCTGGGCAATCTGCCCACCGACCGGCAAAGGCCGCATCGCTCCGCATGGCGGGCACATTCCCCACCCTAGGCGAACTGCTCGCGGATCAGCCGCTCCTCCAGCCCGTGGCCGGGGTCAAACAGGATACGATGGCGGATGCTCTCATCGGAGCGCACGATCACCGTCACCACATCTTCCACCGCCCGGCTGTCGGCCTCGGCGCGCACCGGGCGCTTCTTGGGTTGCAGCACGTCAAACCGCACCTCGGCGGCCATCGGCAACAGGGCGCCCCGCCAGCGGCGCGGGCGGAAGGCAGCAATCGGCGTCAGCGCCAGAACCTCGGCGCCGATCGGCAGGATCGGCCCGTGAGCGGAGTAGTTGTAAGCGGTCGATCCGGCGGGCGTGCAGAGCAACGCCCCGTCGCACACCAACTCATCCATCCGCACCCGGCCATCCACCTGAATCCGCAGCTTCGCCGCCTGCGGCCCCTGCCGCAGCAGGCTCACCTCGTTGATCGCCAGCACCTCCTCGGTGCCGCCGTCCGCGGTGAAGGCCCGCATCTTCAGCGGGTGCAGCACCTCTTCCTCCGCCGCCTCCAGCCGCTCGATCAGCGCCGGCTCGGCATATTCGTTCATCAAGAACCCGATGGTCCCGCAGTTCATCCCGTAAACCGGCGTATCCAGATGCTGGGTGTCCCGCAGCGTCTGCAGCATGTGCCCGTCACCGCCCAGCGCCACGATCACCTCGGCCTCTTCCACCGGCACATCGCCATGCTGCCCGGCCAGATGGCGGCGCGCCTCCTCGGCAATCTGGGTCTCTGCGGCCAGAAAGGCGATCTTCTCCACCGGCACCTCCTCGGGGGCATCCTCCAGGTTTCCCCACAGACTTCGCCCGCGCCGATCCGAAACACAAGTCCGCCAATATGCCGCCAAAACTCCACACTGCGCCGGTTTGAGCCCTTTTGCCCCGCCCCCGCATCGGCTACACCCCGCGCAACCGTTCCCATATCCAAAGAGGCCTGCCCCATGAACGCGCCCCACCGAGACAGCGGATTTTTCACCGAAGAGCTCGCCAGCCGCGATCCCGAGATCGCCAAGGCCATCGGCCAGGAGCTGGGCCGCCAGCGCGACGAGATCGAGCTGATCGCATCGGAGAACATCGTGAGCAAGGCCGTGCTCGAGGCGCAGGGTTCGGTCCTGACCAACAAATACGCCGAGGGTTACCCGGGCAAGCGCTACTACGGCGGCTGCCAATATGTCGACATCGCCGAAAACCTCGCCATCGAGCGCGCCAAGGAGCTGTTCGGCTGCGAGTTCGCCAACGTCCAGCCCAACTCCGGCTCCCAGATGAACCAGGCCGTCTTCCTCGCGCTGCTCAAGCCGGGCGACACCTTCATGGGGCTCGACCTCAACTCCGGCGGTCACCTCACCCACGGCTCGCCGGTGAACATGTCGGGCAAGTGGTTCAACGTGGTCAGCTACGGCGTGCGCCAGCAGGACCAGCTGCTCGACATGGAAGACATCCGCGCCAAGGCGCTGGAGCACAAGCCCAAGCTCATCCTCGCCGGCGGCACCGCCTATTCCCGCACCTGGGATTGGGCCGCCTTCCGCGAGATCGCCGATGAGGTCGGCGCCTATCTCCACGTCGACATGGCCCACATCGCCGGCCTCGTCGCGGGCGGCGTGCATCCCTCGCCGATCCCCCATGCCCACGTCTGCACCACGACGACCCACAAGTCGCTCCGTGGCCCGCGCGGCGGCATGATCCTGACCAACGATGCCGACATCGCCAAGAAGGTGAACTCCGCCGTCTTCCCCGGCCTTCAGGGCGGCCCGCTGATGCATGTCATCGCCGCCAAGGCCGTGGCCTTTGCCGAGGCTCTGCGCCCCGAGTTCAAGAGCTACGCTGCCCAGGTGGTGAAGAACGCCCAAGCCATGGCCGACCAGCTCCAGAAGGGTGGGATCGACGTGGTCTCCGGCGGCACCGACAACCACCTCCTGCTGGCCGACCTGCGGCCCAAAGGCGTGACCGGCAAGGCCGCCGAGGCCGCCCTCGGCCGCGCCCACATCACCTGCAACAAGAACGGCGTGCCGTTTGACCCCGAAAAGCCCTTCGTGACCTCCGGCATCCGCCTCGGCGCGCCGGCCGGCACCACGCGCGGTTTCGGCGAGCCCGAGTTCCGCCAGATCGCCGACTGGATCGTACAGGTGGTCGATGGTCTCGCCGCGAATGGCGAAGACGGCAACAGCGAGATCGAGGAAACGGTGAAGGCCGAGGTCTCCGCCCTCTGCGCCCGCTTCCCGCTCTACGAGTGAGCCGACATCGCATGCGCCTGTAGGGCGGGCACTTTGCCCACCTCCCGTGCCCCACAGCCCCGCCCCTCCGGCGGGGTTTTTCTTTGCCGACCCCACCGCACGCTGCATTGATTAATGCACCCCTATGTCATCTGACATGCGCATCGGATGTGCATGGAATGTGCATCAGTTGTGCATCAATAAAATATGGGGTTAACGGGGGTTTCTTACCCCTCCGTACGCCCCCACGCGGCATCCTGCATCTCGCGCAAACGGCTCGCCGTGCGCTCGAATTCAAAGGTGCCCTCGCCCTCCAGATAAAGGCTTTCCGGTATATCCGCCGCCGAGCAAATCAGCCTTACCCGCGCCTCGTAGAGCGCATCCACCAGCGTCACGAAGCGCTTCGCTTCGTTGAAGTTCGACCGGCTCAGGCAGGGGATGTCATCCACCATCAACACCCGCACCGCCTCGGCAATTGCAAGGTAATCCGCCGGGCCGAGCGGCTTGCCGCAGAGCTCGTAAAAACTGGCCCGCGCCACCCCGTTGCTGAACCGTGGCAGTTCCACCTCGCGGCTCTTCACCACCAGCTTCAGCGGCGCCGCATCGGGGCCCGAGAGATCGGCCCAAACGGCATCCATCTTCTCCCGCGCCGCGCCGCCAAGTGGAGAAAAATACACCGGATTTCCGGCCAGACGGTCCTGCCGGTAGTCCACATCCGCCGCCAGTTCCCGCACCTCCATCCGCTGCTCCAGCAGCTCGATGAAGGGCACAAAGAGCTGCCGGTTCAGCCCGTTCTTGTACAGGTCCTTCGGCGGGCGGTTCGAGGTGGTCACAATCGCCACGCCCGCCGCAAAAAGCTTTTCGAAGAGCCGCCCCACGATCATCGCATCGGTGATGTCGGTGATCTGCATCTCGTCGAAGCACAGCAGTTCCACCGTCGCCGCCACATCCTCGGCCACCGGGCGGATCGCATCGTCCACGCCCGTCTTGCGCGCCTCATGCATCGCGCCGTGAATTTCCTGCATGAAAGCATGGAAGTGGACGCGCCGCTTGCGCGGGCTGTTAACGCTTTCGAAGAACAGATCCATCAACATGGATTTGCCCCGGCCCACACCACCCCACAGGTAAAGCCCCGTCACCGGCTCGGGCGTGCTCTTTCCGCCGAAGAGGCTGCGCAAGCCGCTCTTCGGCTCCGGTCGCGCCTCCAGCGCGGCCCGCACCCGCTCGAAAGCGGGCAAGGCGGCCCTCTGCGCGGGGTCGTCTTTCAGCGTGCCTGACGCAACGCGGGCATCGTAAAGCTCTGGCAAGGTCTGGCTCATGCCCCCTGCTAGCGCGGGCGCGGCCCGATTTGAAGCCCAAGCCGCCGCCACCGGCGCAATGCATCACCATGCTTGACGCCCGCCATCACGAAATGACATTTGACCTGATCGTGAACAGGTTCAACTTACCGCCATGGAAACCCGCACCCCCCTCCTCACCCCGGTCCTGATCGGCGGCTGCCTCGTCATCCTCGTCGGTTTCGCCATCCGGGCGAGCTTCGGGGTGTTCCAGATTCCCATCGCCGAAGAGTTCAACTGGCCCCGCGCCGAGTTCTCCCTCGCCATCGCAATCCAGAACCTCGCCTGGGGCATCGGCCAGCCCATCTTCGGCGCGATTGCCGAAAAGATCGGCGACCGGAAGGCGATCATCATGGGCGCGGTGCTCTACGCAGTGGGCCTCGTGCTGAGTTCCGTCGCCGTGTCACCGCTCCAGCACCAATTGCTTGAAATCCTTGTGGGTTTCGGCGTCGCGGGCACAGGTTTCGGGGTGATCCTCGCAGTGGTGGGCCGCGCCTCATCGGACGACAACCGCTCCATGTCCCTCGCCATTGCCACCGCGGCTGGCTCGGCAGGGCAGGTCTTTGGCGCGCCGCTTGCCGAGTGGATGCTGGGTTACATGAGCTGGCAGGAGGTCTTCCTCGTCTTCGCCGCCGCCATCCTCGCCGTGCTCGCGGTGCTGCCGATGATGCGCTCGCCCCAAGCCGCCACCAAGGCGGAGCTCGAAGAGACCATCGGCCAGGTTCTCGTCCGCGCGGCGAAAGACCCGTCCTTCACCCTGATCTTCCTCGGCTTCTTCTCCTGCGGCTACCAGCTCGCTTTCGTCACCGCCCACTTCCCGGCGCTGGTGGCCGAGATGTGCTCGCCGATCCAAGCGGGCGGCATGCTCGCAGGCCTGGGCATCTCCACCACCTCCGCCCTCGGCGCCGTGGCGATCTCGCTCATCGGGCTGGCCAATATCGCAGGCACCCTCGCGGCCGGCTGGGCCGGCAAGCGCTACACCAAGAAATACCTGCTCGCAGGCATCTACACGGCCCGCACGATCATCGCAGGGGCATTCATCCTCTTCCCGATCACGCCCGCCACGGTGCTGATCTTCTCGGTCCTCATGGGCTCGCTCTGGCTGGCAACCGTGCCGCTCACCTCGGGCCTCGTCGCCCACATCTACGGGCTGCGCTACATGGGCACGCTCTACGGCATCGTGTTCTTCTCGCACCAGCTCGGCAGCTTCATCGGCGTTTGGCTCGGCGGGCGGATGTATGACATCTATGGCGACTATACGATGGTCTGGTGGATCGGTGTCGGCGTCGGCGCCTTCTCGGCGCTCGTGCACCTGCCGATCCGCGAAAACCGCACGCCGCCACAAGGACTTGCCGCTTGATCCGCACGCTTCTCGCCGCCGCTCTCCTGCTCCTCAGCCCCCTCCCCGCCCGCACGGATGATACCCTCTCTTGGGCCCGCGCCCAGCCCCAGCCGATGCGCACCGTGCTGCTGCGCATTGCCAAGGACCCGGCCTTCGTGCAGACCCTCGACCAATGCCCCGGTGCGCTCTACCGCGCCTCCACCACCCGCTACCGGAGCGACAAGAGCTGCGCCCGCAAGCCCAACGCCTGCCTGAACAAATGCCTGAAAGGCGACCAGTCCTCCTGCTTCAACCTCGCCAACGCAATGCAAACCGCCGCGCCGATCGAGGAAGAGAGCCAGTTCGCCTACCCGCTCTACGCCCGCGCCTGCGCGCTCGGCAACGCCAACGCCTGCGTCAACGCAGCTGCCACCGCCCGAAATGGCGACTGGCGCCCGGGCACCCGCCCGTCCCGCGCCACCGCCCCTGCCTGCCAGCTGAAAACCTACACCGATGCCTGCGCCAATGGCGCGGCCTGGGGCTGCTTCATGGAGGGCAATATCTACCGCGATGGCGCCCCCGGCACCCGCCCCAGCAAGGCCCGCGCCGATGCGCTCTACACCCGCGCCTGCGCCCTTGCGCCCCGCTCCGGGGCCTGCAAATCCGCCTACCGCTAAAGCCCGGCAGCAAAGCCGGTCAGCGCCTTGAGCACCTCGCGCGGATGCGTGTGGGGCAACCCGTGGCCTGCCGCCTCCACCGTGGTCTGCACGGCCCCCGGCGCCACGCGGGCGAGCTTTTTCGCGGGGCGCGGCCCAATCAGCCCGTCCTCCCCGCCCCAAACCACCAGCATCGGCAGGCCGCGCTCATCAAGCGCCTTCAGCGTCGGCGCCATGTCTTCAGCCAGCATGTGCCGCAGCGATGAAAGCACCGCCCGCCGGTAGCCCCGCGTGCGGGTTTCCAGCGCCATCCGGGCCTGCATGTTCTCGGTCGAAGACGGGCCCTGCCGCGCCGCCGCCTGCCGCGACTGCCGGCGCATCCCGATCCCCGAGAATGTCGCCCAGAGCCAGTCTCCAACCAGCGGGGTGGCGGCGCAGAACCTTGTGAACCTGTCGAGCCGGTGGCCCAGCCCGGCGGGGGTGAGCAGCGCAAGCCCCCGCACCCGGCCCGGGTAAGCCTCTGCATAGGCGGCCGAAATCGCCGCGCCCATCGAGTAGCCCACCAGAAGCACGGGCCCCTCGCCCGCCTCGGCCTCGATCACCTCGGCGAGCTGCCGCACAAACAGCGCCCGGTCCTGCGGCTTGCCCGGCATCGCCGAGCCGCCCCGGCCCCAGAGGTCGTGCCGCACCACGCGCCAGCCCTGCACCACCAGCCCTGCCGCGATGGCGTCGAACACCCATGAGGGCGTGGTCAGCCCGTGGACCAGCGCCGCCACCGGGCGGCCCTCCAGCCCGTCCACCGTCACATGGGTCAGCCCGTCGGTGAGCCGCAGCCCCTTGCCGCTCAGCCCCTCCCGCGCGGCGCGGCGCGAGCGGCACATGAGCCACGCAATGAGCGGTGGCGCGATGAGGCCAAGGCAGGCCCCGGCAAGGACCCAGAGCCAGAGGCTCACGCCCCCACCCGGCTCAGAATGTGCCGCGCCGTCATCAGGTCCAGATGTGCGCCGCCGCCGTTCTTGGTCACCGTGATCTCCTCGTCGCTCTCCCGCCTGAAGGCGTCGAGCTCGTAGTAATCGGCCACGATATCGGCTTCCGAGATCACCCCCCGCGCAATCGGGTCCTTCAACTCGCCAATGTGGCCAACCGTTGTGTCGCGGCTGTCCACAAAGAGCCGGGCGCGCTTGAGCACCTCGCCATCGGCCTCCCGCATGTCGGGCCGGTAGGCGCCGATCAGGTCCACATGCTGTCCCGGCTGCAACCACGCGCCCTTCAGCACCGGCTCTGTGCTCATGGTCGCCGTGGCGATGATATCGGCCTCGCCCACCGCCGCCTCCAGATCCTGCGCCACCCGCGCGCCGGTCTCCTCCGCCAGCTGCGCCGCCCGCCCCGCCGTGCGGTTCCACAGCGTGAATTCCGCACCGGGAAAGCCCGCCGAATAGGCCTCGATCAGCGAAGCCGAAACCGCGCCCGCACCCAAGATCAGGATCTTCCGGCTCTCTGGCCGTGCCAGCCGCCGGGCGGCCAGCAGGCTGTCTCCGGCGGTCTTCCACTTGGTCACGAGATGGAAGTCCACGAAGGCTTCCGCCTCGCCCGTGGTGTCAGAATAGAGCGTGACCGAGCCGTTCACCGCCGGTCGCTCGGGCGCATTGCCAGGGAAGATCGTCGCCGTCTTCACCAGAGAGCCCAGCCCGTCGATCCACGCTGCCCGGCTCAGCAGCGTGTCATCGCCCCGGTAAAGGAAGATATCTTCGATTTCCGCCTTGGGCAGCCTGTGCCCCTCGGCCAGCGCATCGGTCAGGCCCAGCCAGTTCAGCGCCGCCTCGCCCTGTTCATAAGTTATAAACTTCGGTGTGGTCATCTTGCCGCCTCCCCGGAGAGCAAGCCCTCGGCCACCAGCCGTTCGGCAAACCCCTCCGGCCCCTCGAAGAGGTGGGTCTGCCAGCCGCGCGATTTGGCCATCGCAATGTTGTCGGCCCGGTCATCGGCAAACAGCAGCGCCTCGGGCGCCACGCCGCAATCGGCCTCAACGGCGGCGTAAATCTCGGGGTCCGGCTTGGCCATCTTCATATGGCCGGAAATATAGCGCCGGTCGAACTCGGCTAGAAACGGGTAGTGGCTCTCGCCTAGCTCGAAACTCTGGATGCCGAAGTTCGACAATGCGAACACGGGCACACCGCCCGCCCGGAGCGCGCGCAGCAGGCGCACCGAATGGTCGATGGCTGGCTGCGCCATCTCGATCCAGCGGTCATGCCAAAGGGTGATCTCGGGCGTCCAGTCCGGGTTCGCCTCCGCGCATTCCATCACCATGTCCCTGAAGGTCTCACCCCGGTCCACCCGGTCGTTCATCCCGTGCAGGTCCACCTCGGCAAAGAGCCGCTCCCGCCGCTCCCGCCCGATCTCGGCGTCATAGAACCGCTCGGGGTTCCACTCGATGAGCACGTTGCCGATGTCGAAGATGACGGCGCTGACAGGCATGGGGATTCCTTTCCGGGGGGTGTCGGGCCGAACTCAACCATCTGACGTTGCGGCCCTCAACCCCCGGCGCACGCTCCCCCGGTTGCCCGTTGGCCCGAGGGGGCTACACTTCCGGCAACGGCAGAGGAGGCCCCCATGGACGATATCGTGATTCTCGACGGTGCCCGCACCGCGATCGGCACCTTCGGCGGGGCGCTCGCCGCCACCGCTCCCAGCGCGCTCGGCGCCACCGTGGCGCGCGAGGCGATGGCCCGTTCCGGCGTGGAGCCGGGGCAGATCGGCCATGTGGTCTACGGCCACGTGATCAACACCGAGCCGCGCGACATGTATCTGAGCCGCATCGCCGCGATGGATGCCGGCATCCCCGAGAGCACCCCGGCGATGAACGTCAACCGCCTCTGCGGCTCCGGCGCGCAGGCCATCGTCTCGGCCACGCAGGCGCTGGCGCTTGGCGATGCCGACTTCGCCATCGCCGGCGGCGCCGAGAGCATGAGCCGCTCGCCCTACATCATGCCAGAGGCCCGCTGGGGCCAGAAGATGGGCGATATCAAGAGCCTCGACATGATGCTCGGCGCGCTCAACTGCCCCTTCGGCACTGGCCACATGGGTGTGACGGCAGAGAACGTCGCCGCCGAACATCAGGTCAGCCGCGCCGATCAGGACAATTTCGCGCTCGAAAGCCAGACCCGCGCAGCGGCGGCCATCGCCGAGGGCCGCTTCGCAAGCCAGATCGTGCCCGTGGAGATCAAGGTGAAGCGCGAGATGGTCCCCTTCGCCACCGACGAGCACCCCAAGGCCACCTCCGCCGAGAAACTCGCCGCCCTGCGCCCCGCCTTCCAGAAGGACGGCACGGTCACGGCGGGCAACGCCTCCGGCATCAACGACGGTGCAGCAGCCATCGTGCTGGCCCGCGCCGAGGCCGCCGAGAAGGCCGGCCTCAAGCCCCGCGCCCGCGTCATCGGCTATGCCCACGCGGGCGTCAGCCCCCATGTCATGGGCATCGGCCCCGTGCCCGCCGTGCAGGCCCTCTGCGCCCGCACCGGCCTCAGCGTGGATGATTTCGACGTGATCGAAAGTAACGAGGCCTTCGCCGCACAGGCCATCGCCGTCAACCGCGGCCTCGGGCTCGACGGGGCGAAGGTCAACCCAAACGGCGGCGCCATCGCCCTTGGCCACCCGGTCGGCGCAACCGGCGCGATCATCACCGTGAAGGCCCTCTACGAGCTTGAAAGAACAGGTGGAAAGCGCGCGCTGGTGACCATGTGCATCGGCGGCGGCCAAGGCATCGCGCTGGCCCTCGAAGCGCTCTGAAGCACTCCGGGCGTCACTCGAAGCTGAAGCTCTCCAGCAGCCGCCCGCTCAGCGAGGCTGGAAAATCATCGGGGGAGGTGATCGGAACCGCCTCCTCCGCGATCTGCGCCAGCGCCACCACACCCGCCTCCGCCTCGGCGTTTGGCAGGCCCAGCAGGCGCCAGTGGATCTTGCCGTAATCCGCATCGGTGTAGGTGCCGAAGATCTCGACCGCCGTCTTGCCGCCGATCTCGACCTTGCGCGTATTCGTCCGGCTCGCGTCCGCCTTGCCTTCCACGAGGCCCGGCACCACAAGCGCGCTCATGATCTCCATCAGGTAATTCAGGCGCGGCTCCTCATCGTCCGCCATCGGCAGCGAAAGCTCCGAGAAGGTGACCGCCTCGATCAGCCCGCCGCCCTCGGTCGAAAACACGAACTTCACCAGCCCGGTCTGCGGGGTCTGCACGATCCGGCTCTGGTAGCTGCCATCACCGGCGAGCGGCACCACCACCACGAAGGGCGCGGCGTCAGGCTTGCCGTGCTTGCCCAGATACTCCGCATCGGCCTTGAAGGTCTCTCCCGCCACCACCTCCTGCGGTGCCCCTAGATCGAGCTGGAAGCCGCCAAGCGCCTCGCCCTGCGCCCCGGCTTGGGACTGTGCGGCAAGCGGGCTGGCGAGTGTAAGAGCCATGAGGAGAGCGGAAAAGCGCGGCATGTGCAAAGGCATCCGTGTTTGAAATCGAATGCGCCCACCTTACGCGGGCATCTGCCGTGAGGGAAAGCCCCTTGCTCGCCCGTGCCCGGGGCTATTCGGTGGCCGCGCTGTCCTGTGCCTGCGGCTCTACGGGCGGCGCGGTGAGGCGCAGGGTGGAGAGCGCCTTGCCGGTCAGGCTGACCGAGAAGTCGCCGCCCGCAATATCGAGATGCGCCTTGTTCACATGGCTCACCGCATAGAGGCTCTCGGCGCGCTCCGGGTCCGGCATGGCGATGAACCGGTAGGTGTAGCGGGCCTCGTCACGCGGATCGAGATAGGTGCCAACGAGTTCAACCGCCAGGTAGCCCTCGCCCGGCCCCACGCGCACCTCGCGCACCGGCTCGGCAGTGACCTCCTCGAACTTCTGCTGCAACAGCGCCGGCCCCTGTTCGGCCAGCTTGGGGCCGATCGCGGCAAGCCGCTCATTCATATCGGCCATCGGAATGCGGATCGGCGCCAGAAAGAGGCTCTCCATGAAGCTCTCGTCCTCGGCCCGGAAGTTGAACTGCACCACGCCGCCCTCGGGCAGTTCCTCGACGCTGATGGCATGGGTCTGCTCGGGCCGCTTGGGCAGGATGATCTGGAAGGCCACCTCCGGCACCTTGCCGGTGCGCTGCACAAAGCCGCCATCCACCCGGTAGGTGCGCCCGATGACAACCTGCTCGGCGACCG
Organism: Vannielia litorea; assembly: GCF_019801175.1. Taxonomy (NCBI): domain Bacteria; kingdom Pseudomonadati; phylum Pseudomonadota; class Alphaproteobacteria; order Rhodobacterales; family Paracoccaceae; genus Vannielia; species Vannielia litorea. The sequence continues at coordinate 350,179 of NZ_JAHVJR010000003.1, read as the reverse complement.
CGACGGCATCCTCGCCGCCACTGCCCCGGCGCATGGTCTCCCGCGCCACAAGCGCGACACCCGCCACGAGGACGGCCAGAATTATCAGGTTGATCGGACGAAACATCGGCCACTCTGCTCGGTTTTTCGCCACATTATTCAAGCGCCGCCCGCCCCGCAATGCACAGTTGCGCCATGCCCCGCTTCAATGCTCTATGAGGCCGGACGAGGGGGCGTGAGCATGGCAGAGATTTCGGCGAAAAAACGCATATGGGGGTGGTTCTTCTTCGACTGGGCCAGCCAGCCCTACAACACTCTCCTGCTCACCTTCATCTTCGCGCCCTACGTGAACTCGGTGTTGGGTGATGGCAGCCGGGCGCAGGCGGCATGGGGCTTCGGCGTGGGGGCCGCGGGCATCGTCATCGCGCTCCTCGCACCCATCCTCGGTGCAATGGCCGACACCTCCGGCAAGCGGGTGCGCTGGGTCTGGCTGTTCTCTGTGCTCTACGTCGTCGGGGCCTGGGGCATCTGGTTCGCCTCGCCGCAAGATTTTGACCTCACCCGCACCCTCGTGCTCTTCGCCATCGGTCTGATCGGGATGGAGTTCGCAACGATCTTCACCAACTCCATGCTGCCCGACCTCGGCACGCGGGAGGAGATCGGCCGCATCTCCGGCAACGGCTGGGCCTTCGGCTACGTGGGCGGGCTCTTCGCGCTGGTGATCATGCTGGTGTTTCTGGCCGAAAGCCCGACCACCGGCAAAACCATGGCGGGCCTTTCGCCACTCTTCGGACTCGATCCGGAGACCCGCGAAGGCACCCGCGCCGTGGGGCCGCTCACCGCGATCTGGTACATTGTCTTCATGGTGCCCTTCTTCCTCTGGGTCCGTGACCCGCGCCGCGACCGGCCCTCCAAGGGCGCGGTGAAAGCGGCGCTGAAAGGCCTCGGCGGCACCATCCGCAACCTGCCCCGCACGCCCTCGCTGCTGGCTTACCTGACCTCCTCGATGTTCTACCGCGACGCGCTCAACGGCATGTACACATTTGGCGGCATCTATGCTGCGGGCGTGCTCGGCTGGTCCGTGGTTCAAACCGGCATCTTCGGCATCCTCGCCATCATCACAGGCGCGGTCTTCGCCTGGATCGGTGGGCGGGCTGATACCGCCTTCGGCCCCAAGCCGGTGATCGTCACCTGCGTTCTGGTGCTCACGGCGGTTGCGGTCTCGGTCGTCATGGTCAGCCGCGAAAGCGTGTTCTTCATGCCCGTGGGACCCGAGAGCCAGCTGCCCGACCTCGCCTTCTACTTCCTCGGCGCGGTAATCGGCGCGGCGGGCGGGGTGCTTCAGGCCGCGTCGCGCACCATGATGGTGCGGCAGGCCAACCCGGCGCGAATGACCGAGGCCTTCGGTCTCTACGCGCTGGCGGGCAAGGCCACCTCCTTCATCGCGCCCCTCTCCATCGGGGTCGCCACGGCCCTCACCGGATCACAGCAACTTGGGGTCTCGCCGCTGATCGCCCTCTTCATTATCGGCCTCGTTCTGCTAGTCTGGGTCAAACCGGACGGAGCAGAAACGCAATGATGATCCGAGCAGCAATCACCACTCTTTCCCTCGCCCTCGCAACGGCTCTTTTGCCCGCGCTGGCGCCTGCGCCCGCCGAGGCGCAGCAAAAGGCCAACAGGCTCTTCGGGTCGCATCCCGATGGCTCCCGGCAAAAGCCCTCTTCGATCGGCTTCTACTCCAAAGGCTGCGCGGCAGGCCTTGTCGAACTGCCCGAAACCGGGCCGACTTGGCAGGCCATGCGCCTCTCGCGCAACCGCAACTGGGGCCACCCCGAAACCATCGCCTTTATCGAGCGGCTCTCCGCCGGCGTGCGCAAGTTCGGCTGGCCCGGCCTCTACATCGGCGACATCTCGCAACCCCGCGGCGGCCCGATGACCTCCGGCCACTCAAGCCACCAGATCGGGCTGGATATCGACATCTGGATGAACAAGCCCAAGAGCCTCGGCCTGTCGCGCAATGCGCGCGAGAACATCTCGGCCATCTCGGTGCGCTCGAACGATCAGCGCTCGGTCAACGGCAACTGGACAGGCGCCCACGCCGCCATGCTCGAACTCGCCGCCCGCGACCCGGCGGTCGACCGCATCTTTGTCACGCCCCCGGTCAAGATCTTCCTCTGCGAGCGGGCCAAGCGGCGTGACAAGAAATGGCTGCAAAAGATCCGCCCGCTCTACGGGCACCATTATCACTTCCACGTTCGGCTGAAGTGCCCGCGCGGCTCGCGCGAGTGCGTCACCCAGCAGCCCACCGTCGATGAACTTTCCAAGGGCGGAGACGGCTGCGATGAAACCCTCCAGTGGTGGGTGACCGACTATCTGAACCCGCCAAAGGTAAAGGCTGGCACCCCCAAGAAGGCCGCACCGCGCAAGAAGCACCCGCGCGATTTCACCATGGCTGACCTGCCCCGCTCATGCGTCGGCGTTCTAAACTCGGACTGAGCCTCACCGCCCTCGCGCTCTGCACCGGCCTCGCCCTCGCGGCGGGCCAGAGCGGGCGCGTGGTGTCGGTGAGCCTCGGCGCCTCCGATGAGGCCGCCCGCTTTGGCGGGTTTTCCGGCATCGAGGTGTCCGACGATGGCACCCGCTTCTGGGCGCTCTCCGACCGCGCCGCTTTGGCCGAAGGCCGCCTCATCCGCAACGAAAGCGGCAAGCTGACCGGGCTGGAGGTCGAGCGGCACGCCCGCCTGATCGACCCCGATGGCCACCTCGTCGATGGTTATGAGAGCGATGCCGAAGGGCTGGCACGTCGGGCCAATGGCCGTTTCTACATTTCCTTCGAGGGCTACCACCGGGTCTGGACCTACCGGGGCGACGACATCATGGAGGGCGGCGAGGCGGCATGGCTCCCCCGCCACCCCGACTTCAAGAACATGCAGAGAAACTCCGCGCTCGAGGCCCTCGCGATCGACGCCGAAGGCGCGCTCTACACCCTGCCCGAACGCTCCGGCAGCTACTCAAGGCCCTTCCCTGTCTATCGCTACGCCGATGGCGCATGGGCGAAGGCCGGCGCGGTAGAGCGGCAGGGCGAGTGGCTCCCCGTTGGCGCGGATTTCGATGACAAGGGCCGCCTCACCCTGCTCTGGCGTCACTTCACCGGCTACGGGTTTTCCAGCCGCATCACCCGCCATGAGATGATCGGCAAGATCTGGCCCTCAGAGGTGCTCTACGAGACCAACCCGCTGACCCACGGCAACCTTGAAGGCCTCTCGCTTTGGCGCGATGCGGGCGGCCAACTTCGGGCGGTCATGGTCTCCGACGACAACTTCAAGGGCTACCAGCGCAGCGAGATCGTCGAAGTCCTGCTGCCCGACTGAAGGCTTGCCAAGCCCTCGGGCCAGCGTTAGAAGCCGCCGTCCCGCACGGTGCGGGGCCAAGTCCCCGACCACCTTGCTAAAACGGGCCATACAATGAAAACCAACCTCATCATTGGCGTTCTCGCCATGGCCGCCGTCGTGGTGGCTTCCAACATTCTCGTCCAGCACCTTCTGGGTGAATGGCTGACCTGGGGCGCGCTGACCTACCCCGTCGCCTTCCTCGTGACCGACACGATGAACCGCCTCTACGGCGCCCCCACCGCCCGCAAGGTGGTGATCGCGGGCTTCATCGTCGGCGTCGCCTGCTCCTTCGTCGGCTCGCAGATCCAGGGCGAGTTCGGCCCGCTGGTCACGCTGCGGGTGGCGCTCGGTTCCGGCCTCGCTTTTCTTTCTGCCCAATTGTTGGACGTTGCGGTGTTTGACCGGATGCGTGCGCGGGCATGGTGGCAAGCGCCGCTCGGGTCCACGCTGGTCGGAAGCACCGTCGACACGGTGATTTTCTTCTCCATCGCCTTCGCCGCCACCTTCAACGGCCTCGAGCCCGCAGCCGTGCCTGACTGGGCGCAAGGCGCCGTTCCCCTTCTGGGCAAGGGCCCCGAGGCCCCGCTCTGGGTCTCGCTCGCGGTGGCCGACTGGGGCGTGAAGCTGGCGCTGGCCGCCCTCGCCCTCATCCCCTTCCGCCTGATCACCGCAAATCTGGCCCGCGCATAAAAAGTTTGACAGGTGCACACTTCCGATTCACGCTGAACTTGCGTTTTTGAAACAGCTGAAAGGAGGTGATCCAGTGTCGAGAGCTACATTGGAGAGAGGTGTCGGGACAACGGCGGAGGTTCACGCGTAGGGCAACCCCTGCGACGTGAAAGTCGCCTTTGGCCGAGGGTCTAACCGGACCTCGCCTCCAAAACAGTTCGACAGGGCCGCTCCGTCATCCGGGGCGGCCCTTTTGATTGCCCCGCCGCGGCGGTAGGAAAGAGCCATGCCGATCCGGATCAACGATCAGATCACCATAGAAGACTGGGAGCTTGCCGAGGTGTTCACCACCGCGCAGGGCCCGGGCGGGCAAAACGTGAACAAGGTGAGCACCGCCGTCGAGCTGCGTTTTGCCGCCGCCAATTCCCCCAACTTGCCGCCGCCGGTCAAGACCCGCCTGCGGCGCGTCGCCGGGCGCAGGTGGACGGACGCGGGCGAGGTGCTGCTACTGGTGCAGGACACCCGCTCACAGGCCCGCAACCGCGAACTGGCCCGCGAACGGCTGGCTGAGTTGATCCGCAAGGCGCTGGAAAAGCCGAAAAAGCGCATCCCCACGCGGCCCACACTCGGCTCCAAGAAGCGCCGCCTGAAAGCCAAGAAGGTGCGGGGCGAGGTCAAAGCCCTGCGCGGCAAGGTCGACCCCGACTAGGGTCTCTGCCTTCCGCTAAACTTTACCCCAGCGCCGACCAGAGCATCTTGATCGCCGACAGAAACAGAAACGCCGCAAAGGCCAGCTTCAGCCGCGCCGGATTGAGCCTGTGCGCGATGTTCGACCCCACTGGCGCGGTAAAGACCGAGGCCGAAAAGATCAGCACAGCCGCCGGGATCGAGACATAGCCCAGCGAATAGGGCGGCCGCAGCGGTACGCCCCAGCCCGACAGAATGAAACCAAAGACAGCCGGCACCGCGATCACGAGGCCAAAGGCCGCCGCCGTCCCCACCGCCCGGTGTACCGGGAAGGAGAAAGCCGTCAGCGTCGGCACCGAGAGCGTGCCGCCCCCGATCCCCATCAGCGCCGAGAAGACCCCGATAAAGCCGGGCACCAGCCCCCGCGCCACCGGCCCCTTCGGCAGATCACCGGCCAGCACGATCTTCTTGGGGAGCGCCATGTTGATCGCCACCAGCAGCGCGATGACGCCAAAGATCAGCGTCAGCCCGGTCGAGGCAATCACCTTCGAGAGCAGCCCGCCCGCCAGCGCGCCCAGAAAGATCAGCGGCGCCCAACTCTTGAGCAGCGCCGCGTCGATCGCGCCCTTCTTGTGGTGCGACCGGGCCGAGCTGATCGAGGTCGGGATGATCGTGGCCAGCGAGGTGGCAACGGCCACATGCATCGCCACCGCATCAGGCACGCCCAGCCAGTCGAACAGCCAGAACAGCACCGGCACGATCACGATGCCGCCGCCCACGCCCAGAAGCCCGGCCAGCACCCCGGCCACGGCGCCCGTGACAACAAGCCCCACGGCCAGCGAAATCAGCAGGCCCAGCGAATAGGTATCGGTCAAACCACGACCTCCATGGCGTCCTGCGCGCCCACGTCAAAGACCCGCTTGTAACGCGCGATCTCCTCTTTCGGCCCCATCGCCTTGCGCGGGTTGTCTGAGAGCTTCACCGTCGGTCGCCCGTTGGCCTCCACCGCCTTGCACACAAGGCTGAACGGCGCCAGCGCATCGCCCGGCGTCAGGCCCCGGAAGTCATTGGTCAGAAGCGTGCCCCACCCGAAGGAAACCCGCACGCGGCCCCGGAACTGTGCCGCCAGCTCCTCGATCTTTTCCACGTCGAGCCCGTCGGAGAAAATCACCAGCTTCTTCGTCGGGTCTTCGCCGCGCGACTTCCACCAGTTGATCGCCACCTCGGCGCCCTCCGCCGGGTCGCCCGAGTCGATCCTGATGCCGGTCCAGCCCGCCAGCCAGTCCGGCGCGCGCTCCAAGAATCCCTCGGTGCCATAGGTGTCGGGCAAGATGATCCGCAGGTTGCCGTCATGCTCCTCGTGCCAGTCGCTCAGCACGTCATAGGGCGCGCGGGCCAGCGCGGCATCATCCTCGGCCAAGGCGGCATAGACCATCGGCAGCTCATGGGCGTTGGTACCGATGGCTTCGAGGTCGCGGTTCTTGGCGATCAGGCAGTTGGAGGTGCCGGTGAACTTGTCGCCCAGCCCTTCCACCATCGCCCGCACGCACCAGTCCTGCCACAAGAAGGAGTGCCGTCGCCGCGTGCCGAAGTCCGCCAGCCGCAGGCCTTCAACCTCGCGCAGCCGCTCGATCTTTTCCCACAGCTTGGTCATCGCGCGGGCATACAGCACCTGAAGCTCGAAGCGGGCCATCTCGTTGAGCACGGCGCGGCCCCGCAACTCCATCAGCACCGCCAGCGCCGGAATCTCCCAGAGCATCACCTCGGGCCACGAGCCTTCAAAAGTCAGCTCATATTGGTCGCCCACCCGCTCAAGGTGATAGGCGGGCAGCCGCAACCCCTCGAACCATTCCATGAAGTCCGGCCGGAACATCTGGCGCTTGCCGTAAAACGTGTTGCCCCGCAGCCATGTGCTCTCGCCCCGCGTCAGCGATAGCGAGCGGATATGGTCGAGCTGCTCGCGCAGTTCCCCCTCGTCGATCAGCTTGGCCAGCGGCACCGATTTGGTCCGGTTGATCAGGCTGAACGTCACCTGCGTGTCGGGCCGGTTGCGAAACACCGACTGGCACATCAGCAGTTTGTAGAAATCCGTGTCGATGAGCGACCGCACGATAGGGTCGATCTTCCACTTGTGATTGTAGACGCGGCTGGCGATGTCGACCATCTGGTCCTCCGGGGTGGTGCCGGGTGGTTAAAGCAAGGGGGGCGGGTGAAGTCCAGCGGCGCTCAGGTCGCGTCCTTCAGGTTCACCCGGGCTGAAAGCTCCTCGCGGGTCTCCACCCGTTCCGAGTAGCGGTCCACAAGGTGATCCTTGATGTCGCGGGTCAACAGGGTAAAGCGCACCAGTTCCTCCAACACATCGACCATCCGGTTGTAGAACGGCGACTTTTTCATCCGCCCGTTCTCGAACTCGGTCCAGGCGCGCGGTACGGAGCTTTGGTTGGGGATGGTCAGCAAGCGCATCCAGCGGCCCAGAATCCGCATCTGGTTCACCGAGTTGAAGCTCTGGCTCCCGCCCGAAACCTGCATCAGCGCCAGCGTCTTGCCCTGCGTGGGGCGCACCCCGCCGATCGGCGAGAGCGGGATCCAATCCACCTGGTTCTTCAGGATGCCGGTCATGGTGCCGTGCCGCTCGGGCGACGACCAGACCATGCCTTCGCACCACATCACCAGATCGCGCAGCTCGGCCACTTTGGGGTGATCCACCGGCGCATCGTCGGGCAGCGGCAGGCCGGAGGGGTCGTAGATGCGGGCCTCGCAGCCCAGCTTCTCCAGCACCCGAGCCGCCTCTTCCACCATCAGCCGCGAATAGGCGGTTTCGCGCAGCGACCCGTAAAGCAGCAAGATCCGCGCCGGATGGCTGCTGTGCTGCGTCGGAAAGAGCTGGCCCGGATCGGGCGCACGAAAGCTGGCCTCGTCAAGCTGGGGTGTATCGGTCATGGGGCCTCTTCGGCGGTTCTACAGACTGGGTGCAGCCCTACCTAGCACGCGCGGCTCAGTCCACCACCACACCGGCCCCGCGCATCCCCTCCATCGCCGCCGTGAGCGAGCCGTCGAGGTCGATGGCACGGCTCAGATCGGTGCGGACGGTCACGGTGAAACCGAGCTTGGCGGCATCCACGGCGGAAAAGTTGACGCAGTAGTCCGTGGCCAGCCCCACCATGGTGAGCTTCTCGATCCCGCGCGTGCGCAGATAGCCTTCCAGCCCGGTCGGGGTGGTGTGGTCATTCTCGAAGAAGGCCGAGTAGCTGTCGATCCGCGGGTTGTACCCCTTGCGCACGATCAGGTCGGCGCGGGTCGTGTCCAGGCCCTCGTGAAATGCCGCGCCCTCGCTGCCCTGAATGCAATGGTCGGGCCACAGCACCTGCGGGCCATAGGGCATGTCGATCATGCTGAACGGCTCCTTGCCGGGGTGGCTGGTGGCAAAGCTCGAATGCCCCTCCGGGTGCCAGTCCTGCGTCAGCACAACGGCCGGAAACTCTCTCATCAGATCGTTGATGCCCTGCACGATCTGGTCGCCGCCCTCCACGGCCAGCGCGCCTCCGGGGCAAAAGTCGTTCTGCACGTCGATCACGATGAGGGCGCTGTCGGGCATGGGCGGTCTCCTTTGGGTTGGAGCGAAAGGTAGCAGCGGGGCGCGGAGGGTCAATCACCGGGTTGACCTCGCAACTCCACGGGCCAAGTGCGCGGGCGGGAGGATAAAGCAGAAGGAAAGACCCATGAAGAAAATCGGCGTGATCGTCGGCAGCCTCCGGACAGGCTCGCTCAACCGCAAACTGGCCGAGGCCGTGGCCGGAATGGCCTCCGACTTGATGGAGTTTGTCCCCATCGAGATCGGCAGCCTGCCCCACTACAACGACGATCTCTGGGCCGAGCCGCCCGCCGAGGTCACCGCCTTCAAGGACGCGATCGACAGTGTCGACGCCTTCCTTTTCGTCGTGCCCGAATACAACCGCGATGTGCCCGGTTTCGTCGCCAATGCGCTCGACTGGGGCTCGCGGCCCTGGGGCAAGGCCACTTGGCCCGGCAATCCCTGCGCCGTGATCTCCGCCTCCCCCGGCGCGATCAGCGGCGCGGTGGCCGCCCAGCACATGCGCACCCGCTGCGTGGCCGTGGGCATGCATGTGATGGGCCACCCGGAGGTCTACATGCGCACCGATGGCGCGTTCTTCTCCGAGGCCGGTGAGATCACGCGGGAAGAGACCCGCAGCTTCCTGCGCGGCTGGGCCGAGAGCTTCGCGAGCTTCGCCTCGAAGTTCTGAGCGTTGCACGGGGCGGCGGCGGGCGCTATGCCCCGCCGCATGTTCACCGTCGCCGCCCTCTACAAGTTCGCCCCCTTCCCCGACCCCGCCGCGCTGCGCGGGCCGCTCAAGGCGCTCTGCGACGCCGAAGACCTCTGCGGCTCGCTCTTGCTGGCACCCGAGGGGATCAACGGCACCGTGGCAGGCTCCCGCACGGGCATCGACCGGCTTATTGAACACATCAAAGCGCTGCCCGGCTGCGCCGATCTCGAGTGGAAGGAGAGCACGGCCCCCGAGCGGCCCTTCCGCCGGATGAAGGTGCGCCTGAAACGCGAGATCGTCACCTTGGGCGTTGAGGGCGTGGACCCGACCGCCTCGGTCGGCACCTATGTCGCCCCCGCCGAGTGGAATGCGCTCATCGAGGCCCCAGATGTGGCGGTGATAGACACACGGAATGATTACGAAGTCGCCATCGGCACCTTCGAGGGCGCGGTGAACCCCGAAACCGCAAGCTTCGGCGAGTTCCCCGCGTGGTGGGAGGCCAACAAGGATCGCTTCACGGGCAAGCGCGTGGCCATGTTCTGCACCGGCGGCATCCGCTGCGAGAAATCCACCAACTACCTGAAATCGCAGGGTGTCGAAGAGGTGTTTCACCTTCAAGGCGGCATCCTGAAGTATCTCGCAGAGGTGCCGGAGGCCGAGAGCACATGGCAGGGCGAATGCTACGTCTTTGACCAGCGCGTCTCGGTCGGCCACGGGCTTAAGCCGGGCGACTACCAGCTCTGCCACGCCTGCGGGCGGCCCGTTTCTGCGGCGGATCGCACCGCGCCGGCGTATGAAGAGGGCGTCCAATGCCCGGCCTGCGTCGGCGAATATTCCGAGGCCGACCGCGCCCGCTTTCGCGAACGTCAGCACCAGCTTGCACTCGCCCGCGCACGGGCTAGCTCCGCCGAATGAACGACCTCACCCTCGGCACCCGCGACCACCTGCCCGACGCCCTGCGCGTCCTCCTCGCCGACTACCCGCGCGAGACATGGGAGGCGCACCCGCATTTCGCCGGGCTGGTGGAGTTCTGGCTCGACCGCCACCTGATGTTCCGCCGCCTGCTGGAGGCGCTGAACACCGAGACCCAAACCATGCTGGATGGTGGAGACCCCGCCCGCTTTGGCACCGCCCTGCCCCGTTTCGGCGGCATGTTGCTGCAACAGCTCCACGGTCACCACCAGATCGAGGATGCGCATTACTTCCCGCTACTCGAAAAAGCTGCCCCCGAGATCGCCCGCGGCTTTCAACTGATGGAGGCCGACCACGTGCAGCTCGACCCGGCGCTTTCAGGCTTTGCCGATGCCGCCAACCTGTCCCTCGGCAAACTCTCCGAGGGCGCCAACGCCAAGGACAGCGTGGCCCCTTTCGCCAAATCTCTGGAAAGCCTCGGCAATCTGCTCGACCGTCACCTGACCGACGAGGAGGAGCTGGTGGTGCCGGTGGTCCTCAAACTCGGGCCTGACACCATCGGTTAACAACGGGCGAAGACGCCTCGAAGGGCGGATGAGCCGCCCGTTCGAGTTCACCGCCAGAGTTCAGCCCGCAAACCGTTCCCGCGCCGCGATCACGCCAGCCCGCAGCACCGAGGAGTCCAGCGTGACGGCGACGAACACCGCACCCGCTTCCCGCGCCTCGTCCTGAAAGGTCGGGTCCAGCGTCAGGATGCCGGGCGCCTTGCCCGCCGCCTTGATCCGCCGGATGCCATCGAGAATGGCCGCCTTCACCTCCGGGTGCGTCGGCTGCCCTGCGTAGCCCATCGAGGCCGCAAAGTCGGCCGGGCCGATGAAAATGCCATCCACCCCGTCGACGGCCGCGATCTCCTCGGCCTGCGCCATCGCCTCCACGGTCTCGATCTGCACAAGCAGGCAGATCTCCTTCTCGGCGTTCTGGATGTAATCCTTCACCGCACCGTAGCGGCTGGCCCGCGTGGTGCCGCCCACGCCGCGCACGCCCTTGGGCGGGTAGCGCACGTGGCGCACGGCCAGCTCGGCCTCTTCCACGCTTTGCACATAGGGGATCAGCAGGGTCTGCGCGCCCTGATCGAGCAGGCGCTTGATTTCGATCATGTCATTCCAACCGGGCCGCGCAATGGCGCTCACCGGGTAGGGAGCGGCGGCCTGCATCAGCGGCATCATCCCCGGAATCGTCACCGGCGTATGCTCGCTGTCGATCAGCACCCAGTCGAACCCCGCGCCCGAAAGCAGCTCCACCACGCTCGGATCGGGGATCGTGTTCCACACGCCCACCTGCAATTCGCCCTTCGCAATCGCGGCCTTGAAGGTGTTCTTCGGCATGTCCATTGGCGTCCTCCCTGATGCTTCGGCGCGACTATCCGCCATCCGCCCGGCAATGCCAAGCCGATGAGGTTGCCGGCACCCGGGGGGACAAAATTGCCAAGCCGCCGCCATATTGCCGCCCCCGCTGTCCGCCATCTTGAAGCCCCGAAACGAAAGGCCTCGCGATGTCCGAGATGTCCGATCAGAGCTTCTGGTCCTATCACGCGCCCTACCGGCTGATGCGCCTGCGCCGTCGCATTGCGCTTTTCTCGGCCCTGCCGCTCCTAGGCGCGGGCCTCTCCGCCGCGCTCGCGCCCGGCATCGCCCCGTTGGCCGACCCGGCCACTCTGCTTGTGGTCATGACACTCTGGACGGGTTTCGTGGTCTGGCACCACGTCACCTTTCCCGCCGGGTGGACAGAGGCGCTGCCGATGGCCCTCATGTTCACCGGCCTGCTGGCCACCACAGGCGAGATGACGCTTTATGCCGATGCCCCGGCGCTGGCCGACCGGCATGTGCAATGGCAGATCATCCGCCTGTTCATGACCTTCCTCGCGGGCACGTTCCTTCTGGTCTGGCTCCTGCCCACCGCGCTCATGGCCCTGCCCACCCGCACATTGCGTACCGCCCACAGCACATGGGTGCCGGTCGCGCCCGAAGCGCTGGAGGGCGCGATGATCCTGAAGCCGGGCGAAACGAAAGGCCACCACCGCTGCGGCCAGCCTGATGATGAGGGTTTCTTTCCGATCTGGTTCACCGCCAACATCCCCGATGAAACCACCTTCGAGCCCTGCGCGCGCGAGATGGGCTACAAACAGCGGGTGATCGAGAGCGCGGAGGGCGAGATCATCACCCATTCCGTCGTGCCCGACAGCGGCGTCAGCTCGATGGCCCGCCAGAGCTTTCGGCCCGAGAACGGCGGCACCCGCTACGAGATCGAAGAGATCCACGACAACTTCAATGCCTTCACCCGCCTGCTCTTCTGGCTCGACGACGCGCAGGAAGATTACGTGACCGCCTTCGTCGACGAGATCGAGGGCCGCAGCCCCCGCGCGATTAAGCAGCAGGATCAGGGAACGATGATGACCCGGCTCGCGGGCTGGATGGTCAAGAACGATCTGGCCGGGCCCAACGCCGGCAACAACTAGGCCGCGCGGGCCGCAAACCCACGCTCCAGCGCAATGAGCCGCTCCTTGCGCCACAGCCCGCCGCCGTAACCTGTCAGGTTGCCATCGGCACCGATCACCCGGTGACAGGGGATCACCAGCGCAATCTGGTTCGCCCCGTTCGCGCGCGCCACGGCCCGCACCGCATCGGGCCGCCCTATCGCCCGCGCCACCTCGCCATAGCTCCGCGTCTGCCCTGCCGGGATATCGCGCAGCGCGGCCCAGACCTCCCGGGTGAACTCCGAGCCATGCAGCGCCAACGGCACCCCGAACTGCGCGCTTTCGGCCCGAAAGAACCGCCCCAGCTCCGCCGCCACCTGGCTCGTCGGCGCAGGGCGGCCAAAGCCCAGCGCGCCTTTCACCCCGGCATGGAGCCGCTGCAACTCGCGCGGCAGCGCCTTGCGCCCGACGAACTCGAGCAGGTGCAAGGCCCGCGCATCGCTCACCGCCACCATCGGCCCAAGCGGCGTGTCGATCCAGTCGGCCATCAGCAGCGGCTTTCGGTCAAAGCTGCCGGGCGCCACGCCGAGCATCTTCGCAAAGGCCGCCCGAAAGGCCGAGGCGCTCTCGAACCCCGCATCATGCTGCGCCTCGATCACCTTGCCGCCCTCGCCCAGCACCTGAAGCCCCGCCAGCAAGCGCCGCTGCCGTGCCATCTCCAGAAAGGTCGTGCCGAAGGCCCGCTTGAAGGCCCGCCGCACCGTGGAGGGGTCATAACCCTCCGACGCCACATCGGCCTCGGTCCATCGGCGGGCCGGATCAGCGGCCAGTGCCTCCACCAGCGCCGTCACCGTCAGGTCATCGGTCAGCGCCTCCAGCGGTCTGCACCGCTTGCACGCCCGGTAGCCCGCCTCGATGCAGGCCTGCGCCGTCTCCCTGAACTCGCAGTTCTCACGCAACGGCTTGCGCGCCGGGCAGGTAAGCCGACAGAAAATCCCGGTCGAGCGCACGCAGACCAGCGCCCGCCCCTCATAGCTCGCATCCCGCGCCATCAGCGCGGCATAGAGCGTGTCATCATCTGGCAACCTGAACAGCATGACCCCAGCCTAGACCGCCTCCCAAAGCGGCGCAGCCGGAAATCGGGCGCCGATTTTCGCCCTGCGGCAAACCGGCACTCCGCATCGACAGCCGGTGCCGTTAACCTACCTCCAACGCGAACCGAAACAGACATGACGATCAGAGATGTTCGAAACCTTCGACGCCGTCTTCCTCGCCCGCCTGCAATTCGCCTTCACGGTCTCGTTCCACTTCCTGTTCCCGGCCTTCACCATCGGCCTGGCCTCCTACCTCGCCGTGCTCAACGCACTCTGGCTCTGGACCAAGCAGGAACGTTTCCTCAACCTCTTCCGCTACTGGGTGAAGATCTTCGCCCTCGCCTTCGCCATGGGCGTCGTCTCGGGCATCGTCATGTCTTATCAGTTCGGCACCAATTGGTCGGTGTTCTCCGACAAGGCCGGCCCCGTGATCGGCGCGCCCATGGCCTACGAGGTGCTCTCCGCCTTCTTCCTCGAGGCGGGTTTCCTCGGCATCATGCTCTTCGGGCGCGACCGCGTCGGCCCCGGCCTGCACATGGCCGCCACCGCCATGGTCGCGGTCGGCACTTTCATCTCGGCCTTCTGGATCCTCTCGGTGAACTCATGGATGCACACGCCCGCCGGCTTCAGCATCGACCCGGAGACAGGCCAATTTCTGCCCGAGGATTTCTGGCAGATCATCTTCAACCCCTCCTTCCCCTACCGGCTCGCGCACACCGTCACCGCGGCCTACCTCACCACCGCCTTCATCGTCGGCGGCGTGGGGGCCTGGCACCTGCTGCGCCACCGCCGCCGGGGCGAGATCGCCACCGGCGAAAGCCGCACCATGTTCTCCATGGCGATGTGGATGGCCGCCATCGTCGCCCCGATCCAGATCTTCCTCGGTGATGCCCACGGCCTGAACACGCTGGAGCATCAGCCGGTCAAGGTCATGGCGATGGAGGGCCACTATGAGAGCCACCCAGAGGGCGCACCCCTCTACCTCTTCGGCTGGCCCAATGACGAAACCCAAACGCTCGATTACGCGGTGGGCATCCCCAAGCTGTCGTCGCTGATCCTCAAGCACAGCCTGAACGCCCCACTCGACGGGCTGGATACTGTGCCGGACGAGGACCAGCCCCCTGTGTTCATCGTCTTCTGGGCCTTCCGCATCATGGTGATGATCGGCTTCGCCATGCTCGGCCTCGGCCTCTGGTCTCTGCTCGCCCGCGCACGCGGTCGGCTCTACGACTGGCCCATGCTCCACCGCGCCGCCATGCTCATGGGCCCCTCCGGCCTCGTCGCCGTGCTCGCCGGCTGGATCACCACGGAGGTCGGCCGCCAGCCCTTCACCGTCTATGGCCTCCTGCGCACTGCCGACAGCGCCGCGCCGCTGGATGCCCCCGCCGTCGGCGCCTCGCTCATGGCTTTCATCGTGGTCTATTTCGCCGTCTTCGGCGCCGGCACATGGTATATCCTGCGCCTCATGGGCCACGAGCCCAGCCCCGCCGAACCACGCCTGAAAGACGTGACCACAGGCCCAACCCGCGCCGCTGGCCGCTCGCCGGTGCCCGACGCCCCCAAGGAGGAATGACCCATGCCCCTCGCTGAAGGCATCTCCTTCGACCTCACCGTGATCTGGGCCTTCGTCATTGCCTTCGCGGTGCTGGTCTACGTCGTGCTCGACGGGTTCGACCTTGGCCTCGGCATGCTCTTCGCCCTCGAGCCACGCCGCAAAGACCGTGACGTGATGATGAACTCCGTCGCGCCGGTCTGGGACGGCAACGAAACATGGCTCGTCCTCGGCGGCGGCGGCCTCTTCGCTGCCTTCCCGCTCGCCTACGCGCTGATCCTCCCGGCAGTCTATGCCCCCGTCATCGCCATGCTTCTGGCGCTCATCTTCCGCGGCGTCGCCTTCGAGTTCCGCTGGCGCACCGAACGCTGGAAGCCGCTCTGGGATGTCGCCTTCATCTCCGGCTCCGCCCTCGCCGCCCTGTCTCAAGGCATCATCCTCGGCGCCCTCCTCCAAGGCATCGAGATCGACGAGGCCGCCCGCCAATACGCAGGCGGCTGGTGGGATTGGCTTACCCCCTTTACCCTCGCCGTGGGCCTCGGCGTGATGGCCGGCTACATGCTCCTCGGCGCCTGCTGGCTCGTGCTCAAGACCACCGGCGAGTTGCAAAACCGCATGCGCCGCTGGGCCACCCTCTTCGCCCCGCTCACCGTAGGCTTCATCGCCGTGGTCTCGCTCTGGACCCCGTTCCTGCAGGAGGGCTACTACAGCCGCTGGTTCACCGGCTGGGGCTGGGGCCTCGCCGTGGTCGTCGCCGCGCTCACCGCTGCTGCCTTCTTCGGCCTGCTCACCCGCCTGCGCATGGCCTCTGCCGAGCTCTCGCCCTTCTTGCTGGCGCTCGTGCTCTTCATCCTCTGCTTCGGCGGCCTCGGCGTTTCGATGTTCCCCTACATCGTGCCCACCGAAGTCACGATCTGGGAGGCCGCCGCGCCGGAGAAATCCCAACTCTTCATGCTGGTCGGCGCAGGCATCCTGATCCCGATCATCCTCGCCTACACCGCCTTTGCCTACTGGGTCTTCCGCGGCAAGATCGACGCGGACTCGGGCTACCACTGATGCGCCGGGCGCTCTGGTTCATCGGTCTCTATGCCGGATCGGTACTGGCATTGGGCCTCGTCGCCCTTGCCATCCGCACCTGGCTCGGGCTCTGATCGGCGGCATGAAAACGCCGCCCGCCACCCGCGCCCAGTATCGCGCGCTCACCACCCATGACACCCGCTGGAAAGACATGGACCCCTACGGCCACCTCAACAACGTGGCCTATTACGAGCTGTTCGACACCGCTGTGAACACATGGCTCATCAACGAGGGTCTGCTCGACATCCTGCACGGCGACCAGATCGGCGTGATGGTCGAAAGCGGCTGCCGCTTCCTGTCTGAAATCCGTTTCCCCGCGCCGGTCACCTCCGGCATCCGCATCGCGAAGATCGGCACCAGTTCCGTTCGCTGGGAGATCGCGCTTTTCGCCGGTGAGAGCGACGAAGCCGCCGCCGAGGGCTTCTTCACCCACGTCTACGTCGATGCCGAGACCCGCCGCCCCAAGCCGCTGAACGACAGGCTGCGCGCGGGCTTAGAGACACTGGCCTAGGTCGGCCTTACCCCGCTTCCCTACCGGTCGTGCATCCCCTTGCCGTCCAAGATCGCATCCCGCGCCTTCTCGATCCGCGAAACCCGGGTCTCCGCCTTCTTCGCCCCGCCAAAGTGCAGCGCCCACCCGCGCCGCCGCCCGGGCGTCAGCGCCTCCCAAGCCTCCCGCAACGCATCATCGCTCGCCAAGGCTTCCTCCAACTCCTCCGGCAACTCAAAGTCATCCGGCGGCAAGTCCACCGTTCGCCCCTCCTCCACGAGCTTCACGGCCTGCTCCACGAACCCCTCGATCGCCCCTCGCGCTGCCTCCACTTTCTCCACCGAGTGAAACTCCATCACCCGCGCCGCCCGGCTGTTCGGCCCCGGCGGCACCAACAGCCCCTCCGGATCGTCCAGCAGTACCCCGCGAAAGAATGAGAGCCTGCACCGCCCGCCATAGCCGCCCGGCATGCACACATTCGTCCCGTTCCACACGTAACAGGGCTGCCGCCATTTGAAGGTCTCCTCCAGCGGCCCGGCAAGCAGCACAGCACGCACCGCCTCCATCTCCGCCTTCCACTCCCCGAGCTTCTCGTAGAAAACCCCGGCCCGCCGATCCTCACTGCCCATTGCACGCTCCTCCGTTCGCCCGGAGCAAACCCTAACCCCCTGCCAAATGTCAGCAACCGGATTGCAACTCCCCCGCCCCCGGCCCAATCCTGCCGCCATGACCGCGCTCACCATCACCAACGCCCAGGCCCGCGCCCTCTGGCTCACCACCCACGGCCTCGCCACCCCGCCCACTGGCAAGCTCGACGCGCCGCAGATCATCCACGATCTCGGCTTCGTCCAGCTCGACTCCATCCAAGTCGTCTCCCGCGCCCACCACCACATCATGTGGTCGCGCAACGCCAACTACCGCGAGCCGGTGATGGACCGCCTGCTCGGCAAACACCGCGCCGTCTTCGAGCACTTCACCCACGATGCCTCCGTCCTGCCGATGGAGTTCCTTCCCATGTGGCAACGCCAGTTCCGCCGCATGCGCGAGAAGATCTCGCGCTCCGCATGGTGGGGCAAGCTCGACCCCGACCTGCTCGCCTCGGTGAAGGCCCGCGTGGCCGACGAGGGCCCGCTCTGCACCCGCGACTTCGAGCACGTCCATGAAGGCCCAAAGGAGATGTGGCACCGCCCGCCGCATAAGAAAGCCCTTGATTTCCTGTGGTTTTCCGGCGTACTCGCCACCTGCCACCGCGACGGCTTCACCAAGCACTACGACCTCGCCGAGCGCATCTTCCCCGCCCACCTCCGCGAGCAGAAACTCCCCGATGAGGCTCAAATCGACTGGCTCTGCCACGCCGCCCTGCACCGCCTCGGCTTCGGCACCCCCGGCGAGATCCGAAAGTTCTGGGACGCCACAACCGTGACCGAAACCGCCGCCTGGGCAGATCAGGCCGCAGACCTGACCTCGGTCGACGTCCAAACCGCCCACGGCGGCAAGCTCAAAGCCCTCGCCTGCCCCGACATCGAGGCCCGTATCGCCGCCCTGCAAGCCCCCACTTCCCGCCTGCGCATCCTCAACCCCTTCGACCCGGCCATCCGGGACCGCATCCGCCTCAAACGCCTCTTCGGCTTCGATTACACGGTCGAAATGTTCGTCCCCGCCGAAAGGCGCCAATGGGGCTACTACGTCTTCCCCCTGCTCGAAGGCGACCGTTTCGTTGGACGTATTGAGGCCAAGGCCGACCGCAAGTCCGGCACCCTGACGGTGATCAACCGTTGGTCCGAGCCGGGCGTGCGCCCCTCGAAGGCCCGCGACGAGAAGCTCAACGCCGAGCTCACCCGCCTCTGTCGCCTCGCCGGGCTAGACACCGTCACATGGGCGCTCAGCCCCGGTGCACCATGAAGGCAACGGTCGCCCGTTCGGCAAAATCCGCGTAACCCGCGGCCTCCTTCAGATCGGCCCGCACCTGCGCCCGCGCGCCTTGCGGCAGCTCCGCCAGCAAGGCCCCCGTCACCGGCCCGTCGAACCGCTCCGCCCGCATCGCCGCCTCATGCTTCGTGATCCAAGCCTTCACCGCCGCCCGCCGCTTGCCATAAGTGGCGTTCTCCAGCCCGGCGGCCACGCCCCGGACGGGCAGCAACAGCGGATTGCCCAGATGATTCGCCTCGGTGCAGGCACCCAAGCCCGCGACCACAAACCCAAGGATGCCCCAACGCAACATGGCCGAAATCCAACTGGACTCCGGCCATGCGGTCAACCGTCATAACATCCTCAGAAGTCGAGGTTCTCCACGCTCAGCGCGTTCTGCTGGATGAACTCGCGGCGGGGTTCCACCACATCGCCCATCAGCTTGGTGAAGAGATCGTCAGCCTCGGCCAGATCCTCCACCTTCACCTGCAACAGCGTGCGCGCCTCCGGGTCCAGCGTGGTCTCCCAGAGCTGGTCGGGGTTCATCTCGCCCAGACCTTTATAACGCTGCAGCGTCAGCCCGCGCTCGCCCTCGTCGAGGATCGCCTCCAGCAGGTCGAGCGGGCCGTGGATGGCGGTTTCACGATCGCGGCGCGAGAGCATGCCGGTCTGCTTGTAGGTGTCGCCGCTCTCGCGGGCCACCTGCGCCAGACGCCGCGCCTCGCCCGAGCGCAACACCGCGCCGTCAAGCGTGCGGATCTCTTCGACCCCGCGCAGGATGCGCGCCAGCCGGATGCCATGATCCTGCGTGATCCGCCCCTGCCAGCCGCGCTCGTATTCCACTGCCACCTGGTCCAGTCGGGCGGCAATGGCATCGGCCACGGCCTGAAGGTCGCTGTCCGCCGCGCCGGGCTCGAAGGCCCCGGCCAGCGCCGCCTGCTCCAGAATGCGGGTGGGGTAATGGGTCGGGAAGGCCTGCAGGATGCGGCGGAAGCTCCGCGCCGCCTCGGCCACGCGGGCCAGATCCTGCCCGGCGATCTCCTCGCCGGAGGGCAGCCGCAGCACCGCGCCCTCCACGCCCTGCGCGATCAGGTAATCCTCCAGCGCCGGAACGTCCTTGAGGTAAACCTCTGATCTCCCACGCGAAACCTTGTAGAGCGGCGGCTGCGCGATATAGAGATAGCCGCCCTCGATGATCTCCGGCATCTGCCGGTAGAAGAAGGTCAGCAGCAGGGTCCGGATGTGCGCACCGTCCACATCCGCATCGGTCATGATGATGATCTTGTGGTAGCGCAGCTTCTCGATGTTGAACTCGTCGCGCCCGATCCCGGTGCCCAGCGCGGTGATCAGCGTGCCCACCGTCTCCGACGAGAGCATCCGGTCAAACCGCGCCCGCTCGACGTTGAGGATCTTGCCCCTGAGCGGCAGCACCGCCTGATTGCCCCGCGCCCGGCCCTGCTTGGCCGAGCCACCGGCGGAGTCACCCTCCACGATGAAGAGTTCCGACTTGCTCGGATCTTTCTCCTGGCAGTCCGCCAGCTTGCCCGGCAGGCTCGCCACATCCATCGCCGTCTTGCGGCGGGTCAGCTCACGCGCCTTGCGGGCAGCCTCACGGGCCAGCGCAGCCTCGATGATCTTGCCCACGATCTGCCGCGCCTCTGTCGGGTGCTCCTCGAACCACTCCGCGAGCTTCTCGTTCACGAGGCTCTCCACGGCAGGCCGCACCTCGGAGGAGACCAGCTTGTCCTTGGTCTGGCTGGAGAATTTCGGGTCCGGCACCTTCACGCTCAGCACGCAGGTCAGCCCCTCGCGGGCATCATCGCCTGAAAAGCTCACCTTCTCCTTCTTCGCGATCCCGGAGGACTGCGCATAAAGGTTGATCGTGCGGGTCAGCGCGCCACGGAAGCCCGCCATATGGGTGCCGCCATCGCGCTGCGGGATGTTGTTGGTGAAGGGCAGCACCGTTTCGTGGTAGCTGTCGTTCCACCACATCGCCACTTCCACGCCGATGCCGTCCTTCTCGCCTTCCATGAAGATCGGGCTCTCGATCATCGCGGTTTTGTGCCGGTCGAGATACTTCACGAACTCGCGCACACCGCCTTCATAGAACAACTCGGTCTCCAGCGGCTCGGCCGGGCGCTCATCACGCAGCACGATGCGGACACCGGAGTTGAGGAAGGCCAGTTCCCGCAGCCGGGTTTCCAGCGTCTTGAAGCTGTAATCGAGGTTCGAGAACGTGTCGGTCGAGGCCAGAAACCGCACCTCGGTGCCCTTCTTGCCCTCGGCCTCGCCCACCACCTTCAGGTGCTCGGCGGTCTCGCCCCGCTCGAACCGCGCGGTGTGCTCCTTGCCGTTCCGCCAGATGCGCAGCTCCAGCCAGTCGGAGAGCGCGTTCACAACCGAAACGCCCACACCGTGCAACCCGCCCGACACCTTGTAGGAGTTGCTGTCAAACTTACCGCCCGCGTGCAGCTGGGTCATGATGACCTCGGCCGCGCTGACACCCTCTTCGGGGTGCATATCCACCGGAATCCCGCGTCCGTTGTCGCTCACAGAAACCGAATTATCGGCGTGCAAAGTCACCGTCACCCGGTCGGCATGTCCGGCCAGCGCCTCGTCGATCCCGTTGTCGACGACCTCATACACCATGTGGTGCAGGCCCGAGCCATCGTCGGTATCGCCGATATACATGCCGGGGCGTTTGCGGACCGCCTCCAAGCCTTTGAGAACCTTGATGGAATCTGCGCCGTATTCTTCGGGTGCCTGTGCGTTTTCGGCCATGCCGCCTGTCCGTTGTTGTTGTGCCGGATTTATAAGCGTTCAGGCCGGGGATGTCACGCAAAGGCAGGCGTTTTCAGGGCTGTTTTTCGGGGTTTTTTTCGGCCTCCAGCGCGGCGATCCGGGTGCGGATATCATCCCGCCATCCAGCATCTTCCTCGCTCAGCGCGCCGCGCGCCTCCATACGGTCCAGCACCTCCACCGCGGCGCGGTAATTCTGCACCGGAGCATCGCCCAGTTCGGCCAGCAGGAAGTGGCTGACAAAGAGCGTGCGGGTGATCCCCATGTCCTGCGGAATCTCCAACAGCAGGGCCTTGCGGATCTCCATCGCCCGCCGGTGCGCGGCGATGGCCTCCTCCTTGCGGCCCAGCTCGGCCAGTACCGTGCCGATCTGCTCGTGGCTGAGGCCCACGAGGTGGCCGATGTGCCAGCGGTTGTCGCGCTTCTCCAGCAGCCCCTCCCGCCGCCGCAGCGCCTCGCGGTGGTGGGCCAGCGCTTCCTCGCCCCGGCCATAGCGCCGCTCCATCTCGGCCCAGACCTCCTCGGTCTTCGCCGCCCAGTACCACGCGTTGTAGTCGTAGCGCTCGGCCAGCACGGCATCGAAGCCCTCCAGCGCGGCGGCAAACCCCTCTGCGGCGGCAGCATCCTGCCCCAGCCAGCCCTGTGCATCGCCAAGCCGCAGCTGCGCCATCGCCAGCTCGCCCACCCGCATGATGTTGCCCGGCTCCTCCACCGCGATCCGCTCCAGCAGCGCCACCAGCTCGCTCTGGGTGGCCGCCGCCTGCTCCCACTGGCCAAGGGTGATCTGCATGTTGCCGAGGTAAAAGAGGTTTTGCGCGTGCCGCGTGCGCCCCTGCGGACTGTCGGCCTGAAACTCCGACATGATGCCCGAGTAGCGCGCCGCCACCGCGTAATCCTCCATCGCCACGGCAAACCGCTCGCGCTGTTCGGCCAGCCGCCCCCGGCGCTGGTGCATATCGGCATACTCCCAGAGCCAGATCGCGTTGGAGCTGTTGATTTCGAACAGGTCGTCCATCGCCCCGATGGCGGCGGCGAGGTATTCCAGCGCGCTGTCCCACTGCTGGTCCACCACCTGCTGCTCGCCATAGAGCGACCATGCCAGCGCCAGCTCGTAGCGGTAATTCGCATTGCCCGGGTCGAGCGCGATGAGCGGCTCCAGCAGGGCAATCGCCTGCGTCAGGCTCTTCGAAGCCGCCGCATGGTCCGAATGGCGCATCTGCGCGTCGCCAAGGCTCGCCAGCGCGGCGGCATAGCGCTGCTGCATTTCCACCTGCTGCGGGTCTTCCTCGTAGGCCGTGCGGAGGAATTCGACCATCCGCTCCAGATAGGCCAGCGCGGTGGCAAACTCCTTGTTCACCAGCGCCGCGCGGCCCGCCTTGGTGCCGATCTGCCCGATCCGAAGCATCATCCGGCTGCGCAATGCCGGATCGCCCTTGGTGACCGTGCCCCAATTGCCGACGCTGTCGAACCCCTTCCAGTAGGTGTCAAACGCCTCCTCGGAGAGGCCCAGCGCCATCTGGGCATCGCCCAGCCGCTCGTAGCTGGTGGCCAGCTTCAGCCGCTCCTCGGCGTCCTCCGGCATCTCCGGCAGCGCCTTCGTGATCCGCTCGTTGGCCGTGGTGTAGCTGCGCAGGGCCGAGCGGTAGCTGCCCAGCGCCATCGCCGTATCGCCCACAGCAACCTCGGCGGCCCACATGTTCAGCTCATGCAGCTTGCCCGTCTGATCGGTGGCCCGCAGCGCGTCGATCGCGGTGGCGAAACTGTCGATCGCGCCGCCAAAATCCGCCGCCGCCATCTGGGCATAGCCGATCTCCATTTGCGCCTGAAACACCAGCAGCGCGGCCTCTTCGGAGGGGGCAATCACCAGCAGCACCTTGGCCGCCGTCAGCATCTCGTCAAAGGCCGCCCGCGCGCCCGGACCGTCCCCGGTGATCCGGCGCAGCTCGCCGAGCTCGCGGGCCACCTCCACGCGGGCGCGGCGGTGGGCCACGTCCGTGACCAGCCCGGCCAGTTCGACGTGCAGCGCCGAGGCCCGCGCCAGCGCCTCGATGGCCTGCGCATAGTCCAGCCGGGTTCGGGCAAACCCCGCCTTCAGCACCAGCGTGTCCGCCTCCGAGAGCCGCCGTGCCACGAGGTTCTCGGCCAGCGCATCGCCCGAGGCCCTGTCGCGCGCAATCGCCTCATCCAGCGTGTCCAGCGCGCCGGTGAAATCCCCGAGCGAAAGCTGACTGTCCGCGACATCCCGCAGCTCCGCCACCTCGCCATCAGAGGCCGAAAGGGCACGGAGTTGCGCCTGCGTGTCGTTGAAGGCCCGCGCCGCCTCGGCCAGCTTCTCGGCCCGCTCGGTGGGCGAGGCCTCGGTCAGTTCCGCCGCCAGCAGCGCGCCGTAGATCGGCGCCAGCGGAACCTGCGCATCCGTCGCAACCCGCTCCACCTCGGCCCGCAGGTCCGGCGTGAGGTCGGCCATCGCCAAGAGCAGCCGCTCGCGCTCGGGCAAGGCATCACTCTGCCCGGCGGCAAAGAACAGCCTCGGCAGCGCACTCTCCACGTAGGGCAACTGCGCGCCCCGCGTCCGGTCGTAAACCTCCTGCTGAACCAGCGTCAGCACCGAGCGCACCTCCAGCCCCGGCGTCTCCAGATGCCTTGCCAGCGCGGCGGCGAAGGGTGAGTTGCTGCCCTCCCCGTCCAGCGCCACCGCCCCCGGCGCGGTGGAAAAGCCAATCAGCGTGCCCTCCGCCCTCGCTACGGCGGCAAAGCCCGGCGTCTCGCCCGCCTTCAGCGCAATCGCCGCCCGGCCATCCGTGGCGCCCTCGAACGGGTCCACCCGGCAGGCATCCACCAGCACCACCGCCACAGGCGCGATCTTTGCCACCCGGGCGCGGATCTCGCCAAGGCTCAGCGAGGTCTCCATCAGGCTTTCGAGGCTCTCGCCGTCGCCATCCACCGGCAGCAGCCGGTTGTCGCCCCCCACCTCAAACCCGTGACCGGCGAAATAGACCACCGCCACATCGGCGCCCTCGCCGTCATACTCAAGGTCTTCCAGCGCCCGCTCCATGCGCCGCTTGTCGCGGTCGCGCTCATAGGCGACCTCGAAACCCAGCGCCTCAAGCGCGGCGCCCACCGTGTCGGCATCATTCGCCGCATTCCTGAGCGGGCGCATCGCCTCGTACCGGTCATTCCCGATCACCAGCGCCACCCGCTTCTCAGCGAGGGCAGGCAGGGCCGTGATGCAGAGGATGACAAGAACGAGCAGGCGCATTTGCGGCAGGATACCGGGCAAGCCCCTGAACGCCAGTGACGTTTTCCGTCAGGTGAACGGAATGATCAGCCCCACCACAATCAGCAGGCTCCCCGCCACAATGTTCGTCCGCCGCAGCGCCCGCGGCGAGGCCAAGAGCCGTCGCGCCCGGTCGATCATCAGCGCGAAAAAGAGGTTGCCGACGAGCGGCACCACGGCGGAGATCGCGGTGATGGTGGCGATGTCACCCCATGTCACCTGGGTCAGATCAAAGAACCCCGGCAACACCCCCATGTAGAACAGGATCGCCTTTGGGTTGGCCAGAATCACCGCCACGCCCGCCGCGAACCCGGCCCACATGCCGGGGCGGGTCAGGCGGCTGTCGGTGGCAATCGACTTGCCCGCATTCCGCAAGATCAGCGCCCCCATCACGAGGAAGATCGCAGCGGCGACGAACTTCAGCGCGGTCATGAACCCGGCAAAGACGGTCGTCACCCATGTGATCCCGTAGATCGCAAGAAACGGCCAGAGCACATCGCCGATGACCACGCCCAGCGCCAGCGGCCATGCCGCATGAAAGCCCCCCGAAAGCGCCCGCGCAGTGAGCGCCATCCACACCGGGCCGGGAGTCAGAAACAGGATCAGGAGCGCAAAGGCATAAAGCCCCAGCTCGGCAGGAGTGATCGTCATGGCGTGTCCAGCATCTCCGCGAGCTTGGCGACGGTCGCAAAGTTGCGCGCCGTGGCGGGTGTGCCCAGCAGCCGCTCCACCTTTGCCGGAAACTTCGATTTGCCCATGCCGTTCGGTGCATGAAAGTAGAGAACCCGGCCCAGCAGCTCGGCCCGTTCTCCATTCTCCAGCGCCTTTTCAACCGCCAGTATGTCAGCCGCAGGTTGGCGCGCGCAGAAGAAGCAATGCAGCAGCTTCGGCGTCTCCCGCGCCTCCTTGAACGGGTCCGCCTCCATTGCCGCCCGCCAGTCATCCGCCCCGATCAAGAGGCAAGCCGGCCGAAAGCCGAACCCCGCCTCGATCGCCGCTTCAATCTGCTCCACCGCGGGCGCATCGCTCAGCACCACGTTGCCCGACTGGATGTAGCTCTGCACCCCCGTGGCCCCGAGGCCCTCCAACAGAGCCCGCAGCTCCGCCATCGGCAGCTTGCCGTGGCCGCCCACGTTGATGCCCCTCAGCAGCAGCACCTGCCTCACACCGTCACCTCGCTGACGGTCGAAACCCCGCCTTCTTCCGTCACCTCGAAGTGCTGCGCCTTGCCACCCAACTCCTCGAACAGCTCCGCCCCGGTGCCGGTCATGAAGGCCTGCGCGCCCAGCCGCTCGATCTCGGCATACAGCGCCGCCCGGCGGCCAGCGTCCAAGTGGGCGGCCACCTCGTCGAGCAGCAATAGCGGCGGCGCGCCGAAATCCTCCGCCAGCGCCCGCGCATTGGCGAGGATTAGAGACAGCAACAGCGCCTTCTGCTCCCCTGTCGAGCACAGCCGGGCGGGCGTGCCCTTGGCGATATAGGTCGCATCGAGGTCTGCACGGTGCGGCCCGGTGAGCGTGCGGGTCGCGGTCAGATCGCGCGCCCGCCCCTCCGCCAGCGCCGCCGTCAGCGCCTCCGCCTCGCCCGGTGCATCGCAGGCCGGCTCAGGGTGGGTCAGCACCAGCTCGGCGGCTGGAAAGGCTCCATCCGCCTCGCCCTGCGCCTCGGCCAACCGCGTGAGCGCCTCTTCCCGGTTCCGGTGAATCCGCGCGCCCTCTCCGCCCATCCGAGCTTCAAGCGCGGCATACCAATGGGCGTCGCGCACCATGTCCTTCAGCAGCCGGTTGCGCTCGCGCATTGCCTTCTCATAGGCCAGCACCGCCTCGCCATGCGCCGGCTCGAAGCTCAGCACGATCCGGTCCAGAAAGCGCCGCCGCCCCTCCGCCCCCTCGATCCACAGCCTGTCCATCGACGGCACCAGCCAGACGACCCGCGCCAGCCGCCCCAGCGCCACCTGCGCGGCAGCCTTGCCGTCGATCTTCACCGCCCGGCCCGTTGCCCCTGCGTCGGCCCATGTCTCCAGCTCGTGCATATGCCCCAGCGAGGCCAGCTCCGCCTTCACCTTCCAGCCCAGCGCCTCGGGCGCGCGTGCCATCTCCTCTGCAGAAGCCCGCCGCAACCCGCGCCCCGGAGAGAGCATCGACACCGCCTCCAGCACATTGGTCTTGCCCGCCCCGTTCGGCCCCCAAAGGGCCACCGGGCGGCCATCCAGCACCAGTTCCGCCCGGCGATGCGAGCGGAAGTGGGAGAGGGTCAGGGATGTGAGGGCGAGGCGGGGCATCAGCGTTGCGCGGGCAAAGACCCGCGCGACCTCAAACCCGCATCGGCATCACGACATAAAGCGCCGAGGTGTCGGAGCCTTCGCGCATCAGGGTCGGGTCGCCCGCGGAGTTGAACATGAACACCGCGTTCTCCCGATCCACCTGGCTGGCGATCTCGGTGAGGTACTTGGCGTTGAAGCCGATCTCCAGATGCTCGTCGCCATAGGCCACTGCCAGCTCGGCCGAGCCCGCGCCGCTGTCAGGCGAGTTAACCGAAAGCACCAGCCGGTCTTCGTCGAGCGAGAGCTTCACCGCGCGGCTGCGCTCGCTGCTGACAGTCGACACCAGATCGACCGCCTTGGCGAACTCGGCGGCATCCACCTCGAGCTTCTTGGTGTTCCCGGTCGGGATGACGCGGGTGTAATCGGGGAAGGTCCCGTCAATCACCTTGCTCGTCAGGGTGATCTCGGGCGTGGCAAAGCGCACCTTGGTCTCGCTGACCGACACGGCAATCTGTGCCTCGTCGTCATCCAGCAGCTTGCGCAGCTCGCCCACCGTCTTGCGCGGCACGATCACACCAGGCATCGTCTCGGCGCCCTCGGGCAGCGGGGCATCCACACGGGCCAGTCGGTGACCATCGGTCGCCACGCAGCGCAGCGCCTGCCCGTCCTCGCCGGTGGCCACATGCATGTAAACACCGTTCAGGTAGTACCGCGTTTCCTCGGTCGAAATCGCAAACTTGCTCTTGTCGAACAGCCGCCGCAGCGTGGCCGCACCGGCGCTGAAATTGGCGCCGTATTCGCTCGACGCCATGACCGGAAAGTCCTCTTTCGGCAGGGTAGCGAGCGAGAAGTTGGAGCGCCCCGCCTCCACCGTCAGCCGACCGGCGGCGGAGTCGTCGGAGAGTTGCACCTGCGCGCCATCGGGCAGCTTGCGGACAATCTCGTGCAGCGTCACCGCGCTCACCGTCGTCGCGCCCGCCTTCTCGACCATCGCGGGGGCCTTGTCGACCACCTCGATATCAAGGTCCGTCGCGCGGAACTGCACGCCATCGCCCTCGGCCTCGATCAGCACATTGGCCAAAATCGGAATGGTGTTGCGTCGCTCCACAACCGATTGCGCCTGCGCGATGGCCTTCAGCAGAACGGCCCGCTCGATCGAGAATTTCATTGCTCAGTCCCCCATGGTGCCGGGAGGCGCAGACTATGCAAATCCCCCCCGCAGGCAAGTTGTTTCTCGCAGTTTCGTGAGTTTTGCAGGGGCGTCAAGGGCGCCTCCTGCAACAGCTCCGGCGGGGCTTCGTACCACCGCCGGATTTGCGCCTTGAGGTGGGCAATCCGCCCACCGCCCGGCTCAGGCTTCCAGCATCCGCTTCAGCATCTCGATATCATCCGCGAGCGTGCTGTCGGTCTGGATCATCTCTTCGATCTTGCGCACGGCATAGAGCACCGTGGTGTGATCGCGGTTGCCAAAGCGGCGACCAATCTCGGGCAGCGAGCGCGAGGTCAGGCCCTTGGCGAGGAACATCGCAACCTGCCGCGGCCGTGCAATGGTGCGGTGCCGCTTGGGGCCGTTCATGTCGGAGATGCGCACGTTGTAATGCTCGCACACCCGGCGCTGGATCTCTTCGATGGTCAGCTTGCGCTCGGAGGCGCGGAGCAGGTCGGCGAGGCACTCCTGCACCATGTCCAGCGTCACTTCGCGGCCCACGAGGTTGCCGAAGGCGAAGATCCGGGTCAGCGCGCCTTCCAGCGTGCGGACGTTGCCGGTGATCCGGTGCGCGAGGAATTCCAGCACATGCTTGCCGATTTCGAGGTTGCCATAGTGGCTCCGGTAGAAATCGGCCTTCTGCTGAAGGATGCCGAGGCGCAGCTCGTAATCGGTCGGGTGCAGGTCCACGACGAGGCCAGAGGCCAAGCGGCTGGCGATGCGGTCTTCGATCTTCTTGATGTCATGCGGCGCACGGTCGGCGCTGATGACGATCTGCTTGCCCTGATCGGAGAGCGCGTTGAACGTATGAAAGAACTCTTCCTGCGTGCTGTTCTTGCCCGCGAAGAATTGCACGTCATCTACCATCAGCACGTCGACCGAGCGGAAGGCTTCTTTGAACTCGTGCATCCCGTCTTCGCGCAGCGCGCGGACAAAGCGATACATGAACTGGTCGGACGAGAGGTAAACCACCTTCTTCTCCGGGCAGTTCTCCTTCAGCGCCCATGCGATGGCATGCATCAGGTGGGTCTTGCCGAGACCGGAGCCGCCATAGAGGAACAGCGGGTTGAAGGTCAGCGGCCCGCCTTCGGACACACGGCGCGCGGCGGTATAGGCGAGCTGGTTCGGCTTGCCGACAACGAAGCTGTCGAAGGTGAAGCGCTCGTCGAGCGTGGCACCGGGCTGGTCATCGTCATGTGAGCCATTGGAGGTGTCGGAGCCAGCGCCCGCGGCGGCGGCGGGACGGCCCGCACCCTGAGAGGCAGCTTCCTTGGCGGGCGCATCGGCAGCAGCGGGGGCGGCAGCGGCCCCACTCCGGGCGGACGGCACCCGAAACTCCAGCCGGCGCACCTCGAGCCCGTCGCGGCTCATGTGCTTCACGATGGTGTCCGAGAAGTTCCGGCTCACCCAGTTGCCAAAGAAGTTCGTCGGAACCTCGAAATGCGCAACGCCGTCTTCAAGGCTGTTCAGCTTGAGTGGCTCGATCCAGGTCTTGAAGTTGTTCTGCCCCACCGTCGACTTCAGCGACTGACTGACCTGGCCCCATCTGCTTTGTGGCATCCGAATTTCCCGTCCCTTTTTATGTTTGTTTCACACCCAAACAAACCGCCCCTGCCAAATCACGGCGGCCCGCACACATGCGGCCCACGTCATAAGGGGTAAAAAAGGCAATGCCGTGCCATGACCCGGCACACAGATGTGCGGGTCGCTCGTGCGAGCATTCAAAAGGCAGACCTCCCGGGCGCAAGCCTTGCCCGGCGGCCAGTGACATCATCTTCGGACATGTTGCGTCAGCAGCAGCGTCACCAGCAGAACGGCGTTACCCCATTCCTCTGGCGTCAATTTGACAGCAACCCGTCTCCGTCCGTTTGTCTCGGTGCAGCGCTTCCCCAGAAGCTCCGAAACTGGCCGGAAACGACCATGTCCCCCCTAGGCGACGTGAATCGCAGGACCGGTGATAGCAAGCGCCCGCGCGGCCCGGCAACTGACCTTTTGACTTGACTCACTCTTTTCCGGAGCGAATCTCGCCACCTCTCTGAAAGCCCTAGTTTTTAGGGCTCTCGCGCTTTGTGAGAACAAAAAAGGGCGCCAGCCCGAAGGTGGCGCCCCATGGCATTTATGTCGCAGCGACTCAGGCGCCGATGGCCTTCACGCGGGAGGTGAGGCGCGACATTTTCCGCGCAGCGGTGTTCTTGTGGTAGACGCCTTTGGTCACGCCACGCATCAGCTCGGGCTGGGCGGCACGAAGGGCAGCGGTGGCCGCGTCCTTGTCACCGGAGGCGATCGCTTCCTCGACCTTGCGCAGGTAGGTCCGAATCCGCGAACGGCGGGCCTTGTTCACGGCAAAGCGGGCTTCGTTCTGGCGGGCGCGTTTCTTGGACTGGGGCGAGTTGGCCATGTGTGTGTCTCTCTTTCGTCGGGTCTTGCCTTGGTGCGGCGTTCAAAACTGAATTGCGCGGGAAGAGCCCGACCCCGGGTTCGCTACCGGGCGATTCTGGCCAGAGCGGGCCTCACACGCATGTATCGGCGGGCATTTACACGCTTGGGCGGCCGTTGCCAACCCCGTTGTGGATCGCGCTAGCCGCCGGCTCCGCATCCACTGCGGGCCAAACGGCCGCTACTTGTCGCGGAACTGCGGCTCGCGCTTTTCGAGGAAGGCCTTCATGCCTTCCTTCTGATCCTCGGTGGCAAACAGCCCGTGGAACAGCCGCCGCTCAAAGAGCAGCCCCTCGCGGAGCGGCATCTCGTAGGCGCGGTTCACCGCCTCCTTGGCCGCCTTCACCGACACCGCCGATTTCTCGGCGATCTTCTGGGCCGCCGCATTGGCCTCGTCCATCAGCTTCTTGGCGGGCACCACGCGGCTGACCAGCCCCGAGCGCTCGGCCTCCTCGGCATCCATGAACCGCCCCGTCAGGTGCATGTCCATCGCCTTGGCCTTGCCAACAAAATGGGTGAGCCGCTGGGTGCCGCCGATCCCGGCAATGACGCCAAGGTTGATCTCGGGCTGGCCGAACTTGGCGGTATCGGCGGCGATGATGAAATCGCACATCATCGCCAGCTCGCAGCCGCCGCCCAGCGCATAGCCCGAGACGGCCGCGATGATCGGCTTGCGGCAGGCCAGGATCCGGTCGATCTGGGCGCCGAACATGTCGCCCATGAAAACATCGACAAAATCCTTGTCGGCCATCTCCGAAATATCCGCCCCGGCGGCAAAGGCCTTCTCCGAGCCGGTCACGATGAGGCAGCGCACCCCCTTGTCGGCATCGGCCTCTGCCACCGCATCGGCCAGCTCGCCAATGAGCTGCGCATTCAGCGCATTCAGCGCGTCAGGCCGGTTGAGGCGGATGGTGCAAACATGATCGGAGGTTTCGACGGCGATCGTTTCATAAGCCATGGATGGCTGTCCTTTCGGTCGTGCCAAGCCTCCCTTTGTTAGCAGGGTCAGGCTGCTCTGCAAGTTATCTTTGACACGACCCGCAGTAGAAAGTTGAGCGCCCCGATTGCACGATCCGGCGGATCGTACCGCTGCAACCGGGGGTGGAACACGCCGCGCCTTCACGGTCATAGGCGGCAAAGCGGTGCTGAAAATATCCAAGCTCTCCAGAGGCTTGCCGATGGTCGCGCAGGCTGGAGCCGCCCGCCTCTATGGCCTCGCCCAGAACCTCCCGGATCGCGGGCACAAGGCTGGCCACGCGCGCAGGGCCGATCTTGCCCGCCTTGCGCACCGGCGAGATCCCGGTGCGGTGCAGCACCTCGCACACGTAGATATTGCCCAGCCCGGCGACGATCTTCTGATCGAGCAGCGCGGCCTTCACAGGCGTGTTCTTGCCTCGGAACGCAGCCACCAGATGATCTT
The DNA here is from genome assembly GCF_019801175.1 of Vannielia litorea. Lineage (NCBI taxonomy): Bacteria > Pseudomonadati > Pseudomonadota > Alphaproteobacteria > Rhodobacterales > Paracoccaceae > Vannielia > Vannielia litorea. The sequence goes on along the minus strand of NZ_JAHVJR010000003.1, from coordinate 318,261 downwards.
CGTTGAAGCTGTTGCCCAGCGGCTCCGGCCCCAGCCCAGCGAGCAGCCGGTGCGCCTCGGCCTCTGCCGTGGCGACCATGTCCATCACTCCGAAACGGCGCGCATCGTTGAAGGTCACGCGAGCGCCGTTCGCCATTTCCAGCACCACATGGTCGTGCTTCTCCGGCGCCGGGTGGGCGTGATGAAACACCCCCGGATTCAAGTTTGCCCCCTCGCCGCTCACCCGCATCCGCCCGCTCATCCCGAGGTGAATCAGCAGCGTCTCCCCGCTGTCGAGATCGGCCAGAATATACTTGCTCCGCCGCCGCAGCCCCAGCACCCGGCGGCCGGTTAGCCGCTCGGCCATGCCGGGCGGAAACGGCCAGCGCAGCCCCTCCCGGTTCACCCGGGCCTCGGCAATCACGGTGTTCTCCATGGCAGGCAACAGACCGCGGCGCACGGTCTCCACCTCGGGCAGTTCAGGCATATCGGCTCCGGCTCAGGCGTCTGGCGCCAAACCTAGCCACCCCGCCGCGCCCCGCAAGCCCTCAGGCAAAAGCGCCGCGCCCGTCGATCACGCCATGGGCACGGGTCAGGAAATCACTCATGCCGGTGAGATACTTCTGCACCCGCATCTTTTTGCCATCCGCGCCCGTCAGGCGAAACACGCCATTCCCCTCGTCCCGGATATCCACGAGGTCGCGCCAGGCGATCTCGCGGCGAAACTGGATCAGGCTCTGCGAGATGATCACATCCCGGTCATAGCGCATCTCAAAGCTGAACACATGGGCAAGGCCAAGCAGGCCAAAGCCCACCACCGCAGGCTTCACGAACAGCGCCACCTGCGGGTCCAGCCCCATATCCATTAAGAGCAGCGCCGCCAAAGCCGCGCCGCCAAGCACCACCGTCGACAGGCGCATGCCCCATGTGGTGCGCATGACCGTGGTGCCAAGCGACTCTTCTGCCGCCCGCGCCATCCCGCGCGAGGCCAGCGGCGCAATATCGCCCCGCCCCATGAACCGCGCGCCCATCGTCTGCCGGACCCGGCGGCCAGAGGCATCCTTCGGCGCGGTCACATCCTCCAGCTTCCGCACCCCGGCGCGGATGAGCATGCCGGGGATCACGTAGAAAACCAGAATGTAGCCGAGGATCAGCGTCAGGATCAGCACAACGGCCAGCGCCACGGCGATCAGCGGATACTCGAGCGCCAGCAACAGCAGCTGCATCGCAAATTGGTCCCGCTCGTCCATTCCTCGCCCTCCTGCGCGCATCTGGCGCGTTTGTATCCGGTGGAAATTGCCTATATCCGGTTTGCGAACAAAGTTGGGCAAGCCCATGGCAGACGACGGAAAAACCACGCATTTCGGCTTCACCGAGGTGCCCGAGGCCGAGAAGGCCGGCAAGGTGCACGGGGTCTTCTCCTCCGTGGCCAGCAAGTATGACATCATGAACGACCTGATGAGCGGCGGCATCCACCGGCTTTGGAAGGACGCGATGATGGATTGGCTGGCCCCTCGCCCCGGCACGCGCCTGCTCGATGTGGCCGGCGGCACCGGCGACGTCGCCTTTCGCTATCTCGGGCGCGCGGGCGAGGGGGCAACCGCCACCGTCTGCGACATGACCGAGGCCATGCTGGTCGAGGGCCGCAAACGCGCCGAAGCCGCCGATCTGGCCGAGAAACTCGACTGGGTGGTGGGCGATGCGATGGCCCTGCCCTTCGAGAGCAACAGCTTCGACACCTACACCATCTCCTTCGGCATCCGGAACGTGACCCGCATCCCCGATGCACTCTCCGAGGCATTCCGTGTGCTCCGCCCCGGCGGGCGGCTCATGGTGCTGGAGTTCTCGCAACTCCCCAACCCGTTGATGCAAAAGGCCTATGACGCCTATTCCTTCAACGTCATCCCTGGCATGGGCAAGCTGGTAACGGGCGACCGCGACAGCTACCAGTATCTCGTGGAGTCGATCCGCAAGTTCCCGCCGCAGGAGGAGTTCGCCTCGATGATCCGCACCGCCGGCTTCGAGCAGGTGAAGTATCGCAACCTGACGATGGGCGTCGCCGCCCTGCACTCCGGCTGGAAGCTCTGAGGGGCGATGCGCGGGCCGCATAACATCTGGCGCCTCATCCGCACCGGCGCGACCTTCGAGCGCACTGGCGCCATGGGCGTGGCGCTCGAGGCGATGGATGCGCCCCGGCCCCTCCGCGTGGCCGCCCGCGTGCTGGGCTGGCCGTTCAAATGGCTCGGCCACAAGGGCGACCCGGCCCAGCCGCCGGTGACCCGCGCGCTCACCGCCCTCGGCCCGGCCTACATCAAGTTCGGCCAGATCCTCTCGACCCGGCCCGATGTGGTCGGCCCCGAGCTGGCCCAACAGCTCATGGTCCTGCAAGACAAGCTGCCCCCCTTCCCCCGTGCCGACGCCATGCGCGTGGTCGAGGCCGAGTTGGGCCAGCCGGTCGAGGCGATGTTCTCCGACTTCTCCGAGCCGGTCGCCGCCGCCTCCATCGCGCAGGTGCACAAGGCCAAGCGGGTCGAGGATGGCCGCGAGGTTGCCGTCAAGGTGCTGCGCCCCGGCATCGAGCGCGCCTTCTCCCGCGACATCGACGCCTTCTATTTCGCCGCCTCTATGATCGAAGCCCTCTCCCCCGCCTCCCGCCGCCTCCGGCCGCGCGACGTGATCGCGCATTTCGAGGGCGTCGTGGCGGGCGAGCTCGACATGCGGCTCGAGACCTCCGCCGCCTCCGAATTTGCCGAGAACACCGAGGGCGACGAGGGCTTCATCGTGCCCCGTCCGTTCTGGCCGCTCTCCGCCCGCCACGTCATGACGCTGGAATGGGCCGAGGGCATCCCGCTGAACGACCTCGCCGCGATCGACGCGGCGGGGCATGACCGCGTGGCCTTGGGCGAGCGCGTGCTCTCGCTCTTCCTGCGCCACGCCCTGCGCGACGGCCTGTTTCACGCCGACATGCATCAGGGCAACCTCAAGGTCGCGCCCGGCGGCGAGATTATCGCGCTCGATTTCGGCATCATGGGCCGGATCGACGAGTATACCCGCCGGGTCTATGCCGAGATCCTGATGGGTTTCATCCGCAAGGACTACAAACGCGTGGCCGAGGTGCATTTCGAGGCAGGCTACGTGCCAGCCGACCGCGATGTGGACGAGTTCGCGCGGGCGCTGCGGGCCGTGGGCGAGCCGATCTTCGGCATGGATGCGACCCATATCTCGATGGCCCGGCTGCTCTCCTATCTCTTCGAGGTGACCGAGCGCTTCGGGATGGAAACCCGCACCGAGCTGATCCTGCTCCAGCGGACGATGGTGGTGGTCGAGGGCGTGGCCCGTTCGCTGCACCCAAACATCAACATCTGGCAGGCCGCCCGCCCGGTGGTGGAAGATTACGTCAAGCGCAATGTTGGCCCCGCCGCGCTGCTGCACGATCTGAAGGAAACCGCCCGCGTGGCCATCCGCTTCGGCCCACGCCTGCCTGCCCTGCTGGAGCGCGCCCTGATCGGCCAGGCCACGCCCCCTCCGCCGCGCCCCGCGGGCAACCCGCTCTGGCGCCGCCTCACATGGGCCGCCCTTGGCGCCGCCACCGCCCTCGCCGTCGTCGCCCTGCTCGACGGGTTCTGACCCCGCCAACCCGGGCTTCCGCCGGTCTGGCGCTTAACAGGCCTCGCTCCGCTCGGTTTCTGCTTCAATGCCTCGCTGCGCTCGGCTTGCTGGTTCAATGCCTCGCTGCGCTCGGCGGGCGCCCGGTGGCCTCGCTCCGCTCGGTCTTTCTCGGTGCCTCGCTTCGCTCGGTCATCCGTGCAGCCTCACTATGTTCGAATGGGTGGAGCTCAGGCTCGCGCCGCTCGCCGTAACCCCACGCCGAAGCCTCTACCAGATCGTCCCGCTGGAATACTGCCGCCGTGCCATTGCCGCCGCGGCCCCCTCCTCTCCGCCAGCATCGGAACTCTGCTCGTAAACCACCGGAAACCGCAGCGCCGTTACGCTGGAGGCAGGCACCGTCGCGCCGCTGTTCAGCAGCAGGACCGTCTCGCCATTTTCCAGTCGCGCCTCCTCGACCCGCGCATAGACCTGCGCCTCCGACGCGCCGATCAGCTCGCCGTTCTGATAGCTCTCGACCGTGAAGCTGTAGATCCCATCGGCAAAGGGTGCGCCGCTGTCATCCGTCCCCTGCCACACATGGTAGGGGGCCGTGGTGTCGATCATCAGGCGCTGCCGTTCGATGCCGAACTCGTCCCGCACCACTAGCACGCCCGTGTCGGTGCCTTTCGCGACATCCAGCGTCATTTCAACCGGCTGGCCGGTGAAGAGCGCAGGCGCTGCGACCCGGGTTTCCATCCCCACGAAATTCGCAAGGTCCGACATGCCGGTCAGGCCCATCTGCGCGCCGAGCTGTTCCAGAAGAACGTTCGTGCGGACCTGCTGTTCGACGTTCGAGAAGGTCGCCAGTTGCACCGCAAAATCCGCGCTGTCGAGCGGGTTCAGCGGGTCCTGATTTTGCAACTGGGTCGTCATCATCTTCAGGAAAGTCTCGAAATCCGAGTTGATGTAGGTCTGGCTGGCCTGAGCGCTGCTGCCCGAGCTCAGGGTCGGTGTTGTGGCGGATGTGGTTTCCATCTATCTGTCCTCTCAAAGCCGCAGGTCGAGGCCGGCCTGGCCGAGGCCGAGCGCCTGCGCCGCAGGTGTCGTGGTAGGGGCGGCGGGGCGAGCCATGTCATCGGCCCAGCCGACCCGCTCGCCCGATTGGCTCTCGCCCTGCATCTGCTGGCCAAAGCTGCCCTCGCCACCGGCAAAGCTGAACTGCGCGCCCTCATGGCCGAGCCTCCGCATTTCCTGCGCCAGAAGGTCGATATGGCGGCGCATCATCTCCAGCGTTTCGGGGCGCTCGGCAGCGACAACAACATGCAGCCCCGCCTCGCCCCCGCTGAACGAGAGCTTCAGCCGACCCAACTCCTCCGGCTGGAGGCTCAGCTCAATCGACCCATCGGGCAGCGGGCGGGAAATCTCGGCAATCTGCATCGCGACCGCCTGCGCGGTGGCGGCAGCGGGCTGTGGCACCGGCGCGGCAGGCATCCCGGTTGGCGCAGCTGAGGCCCGCACATCCTGCACCAGCGGTAGCGCATCCACCGCAACAGGCTGCACCGTTACAGGGATTGGCTCAACGACCGCCACTGGCGCTGCGGGCGCAACTGTTGCGCGCGCCACGTCCGCCCGACGGACCTCCAGCTTGGGAGGCAACTCACTTCGCCGGAGCGCCTCCGGGACCGGCCCGGATTGCGCCGCCTGTTCTGGCAACACACGCGCTTCCCTGGCCCCTCCGGGCGAAATGATCGGCGGCACCATAGCTCTGTGCGCCGGTTCAGCAGCCGACACGGGAGCCAGCATCGACGCCGCCCCTGTGACAATCTTTCGATCCTCGACCGAAACCACCTCGTCTCCAGAAGGCGCTTCAAGGACTCGCTGCGGGTCCACGGCGGTGCGCCTCGCCACCTCCGGCGAAACCTTTGCCACATCAACCGCCGGCCCGCTCATCTCCACCGACCTGCCGGCAACTGGCGAAGCCGACGCAGCTGCAGGCGCCTCCGCGCGACCGACCCCCGTAAGCAAATCGCCCCGCGCTGGTGTCACCCAATGCTCTCCCGGTGCGCGTATCACTTCTGACCGTCCGATCACCGTCCCCTGCGGCGGGCGCGGGGCCGAGGTCTCCACAGCCTTGCGGCCCTCGACCGCCCCAATGATCCGCTCGATCAGTGAAGAGGGAGCCTCACTCGCGCGCGCCTGCGCGGGTCCATCAGCCTCCGCACGGCCAGCCACGACTTCAGCCTCCGAATCGACCGCGGCAATATCGCTCACCTCGCCAGCCGCGACTCGCCCCTCCGTGTCCTCCGCGGCGAGTTCCACGTCCTCCGCCAGAACTCCCCCTTCGCCCGCATGCTCTTGCGCATCGCCAACCGCCGCCACGATCCCGGCAACCGCGTCGGCGGCCTCCTCCCCTACGCCCTCGGCCTCCAGTGTCGTCAGCACCGCCGCCCAGTCAGGCCCGGCGTCTACCGCCTTGCCGCCCTGCCCCGCGGGCACCGCACCGCGCCCGGCCATTGCGCCGGGGGTCACCGCAAAGATCGCCAATTCCGACAACATCGCATTCTGCATTTCCAACCGATCCTTCTGGTCAACCTGATCCTTCTGGAAGTCCGGTGCAGATTGCATGGCTTTGGTTACCGATCCTTTACCGCTTTCTGTCCTAATGCCTCAAAATCGCCGTAATTCGAAAAGGGCCACCATGCCGCCGATTCCACCGATTGCCCCGCCTGCCCCGAGTCCCGCCTTGGCGGAACGCGAGGCGCAGCTGCGCAGGTTGTCGGTTGAACTGGAGGCCAGCTTTCTTTCGGAGATGCTGGCGCAGGCCGGTCTCGGCGAGTCCCGCGAGTCGTTCGGCGGCGGTGTCGGGGAGGATGGGTTTGCCTCGTTTCTGAGGCAGGAGCAGGCGAAGTCGATGGCCCGGCAGGGCGGAATCGGTCTCGCCGAACATATCTTTGAAAGTCTGAAGGCGCGAAACAATGTCTGAAAACACTGAACTTTTCGAGCGGGCGCAGGCCCTTATGGCGGCCGAACGCGAGGCGCTGAAGGCGGGCGACTTCACCCGACTGGAGGCGCTTTATGAAGAGAAGCACAGCCTCCTGAAGGAGATCGAAGCCCAGGCCGACACGCTGACCCGTACCCAGCTCGAGGCCCTCTCGGTCAGCTCGCGCGGCAATGATCGGCTGCTTGATGCCGCCCAGCGCGGGCTGGGGGCCGTTGCCCGGCGGCTCAGCGAGACTCGGCGCGCCGCCGAGCATCTCGATACTTATACTGACAAGGGCAAGCGGCAGGATCTGGGGCCGGCGAAATCCAGCTTCGAGCGGCGCGCCTGAGCCCGACGCGCCATTCACGATATTCCGCTGCCACATCCCTATTGGCAGACGTTAATTCCACCGGCGGGCAATGCGACAATTCAAAACAAACTGTTCTGAAATTCGGCCGATGGAATGGGGAGGTATTAGCAATCCATTAAGCTCACTGAGGCAGGTTCGCCCACGCACCTTCGTGGGTGGCGCGGCCCGGCCAATGGTCCGCAACACGGTGAAACCGGATCCGGTTGCCCCTCGGGGCGACTTTCCGAAATGGCGCAAAGCGCCCATCTGAAAGGACCAAGTGAACCATGTCCAGTATTCTGACCAACACCAGCTCGATGGTGGCCCTGCAAACGCTCCGCGGTATCAACATGAACCTCGAGCAGGTGCAGGCCGAGATTTCGACCGGAAAATCGGTCGGCTCCGCCCGAGACAACTCTGCCATCTGGGCGATCTCGAAGGTGATGGAATCCGACGTGCGCGGCTTCAAGGCCATCTCCGAGAGCCTGTCTCTCGGTGAAAGCACCGTCGCGGTGGCCCGCAACGGCGCCGAAACCGTCACCGATCTGCTCGTGCAGATGAAAGAAAAGATCGTCGGCGCGCAGGAAGAGAACGTCGATCGCGAAAAGCTTCAGGCCGACATCACCGCGCTGAGCGACCAGATCGCCTCGGTCGTGGGGGCGGCCCAGTTCAACGGGCTGAACCTGCTGTCGGGTACCGAAGACGTCAACGTGCTGTCCTCGCTGGACCGCAGCTCTGACGGCTCCGTTGTGGCCTCCGACATCACCGTTGCCCGCCAGGACCTCAGCTATGAGGCCGGCGTCATGGGCACCGGTGCCTCGCTCGTTGGTGGCGCGGCCCTGACCGCCGCCGATGCCGCCGCCTCCGGTGGCAACGTCACGGTGCAGGCCGGCGCCGGGCAGAACGCCGATGACAGCTCGACCCGCGATTTCTCGAACACCGGGAACGAGATGGAAATCACCATCAGCACCGCTCAGTCGATCGGTGATGTCTTCAACCTGCAGATCAATGGAACCACGGTGTCCTACACTGCGGATTCGACCACGTTGAACGATGTGTCCGCCGGTCTGACCGCGGCCATCAACGCTGCTGGCATCGATGACATCTCGGCCGAGGTGACCGGCGCGGTGATCACCATCACCTCGACTTCCGCTTTCGACGACATCGAGATCAACGGCGATACCACCTCCGCCACCACGCAGTTCTCTGCAGATGTGGAAGGGGTCGCAGCCACGGCCGCCGCTGCCAGCTTCTCCGGGGCCAACCTGCAGGCCCGCGCCTCCGAGGTGACCTTTTCGGCGACCTCCGGCGTCAGCGAGGGCGATGGCTACCGCGTCTCGATCGGCGGCACCAACTACGATTACATCGCCGGCAAGGGTGAAACCTTCGAGGATGTGGTCAAGGGGCTGAAGATCCAGATCGACGGCTCGGGCCTGTCCGATATCTCGACCAACGTATACCAAGATGACGCCACCGGCTCGTGGGTCCTCCAGGTGGACAATGACGGTGCCGCAATGGCCCTTCAGGTCAACGGTCTGGCCGATGGTGAGGCCACCGGTGGCCTGGCCGGTGTCGACAACATCGACGTGACCACCGATGAGGGTGTCGAGGCCGCTCTGGCCAACATCGAAACCTACATCGACAGCGCCATCGAGGCGGCTGCCAACTTCGGTTCCGTCGAAGGCCGGATCGAGACACAGTCGGAGTTCATCTCCAACCTGACCGATAGCCTGACAGCCGGGATCGGCAGCCTCGTGGACGCCGATATGGAGGCCGCCTCGGCCCGCCTTCAGGCGCTTCAGGTGCAGCAGCAGCTGGGTGTCCAGTCGCTCTCCATCGCCAACCAGGCGCCGCAGTCGATCCTGTCGCTGTTCCGGTAACATGACCACGGGCGGGGCGCCCAATGGAACGGGCCAAAACGGCCCGGGGCGCCCCGCCCACGCTCTCCTCACCTAAGTTTCCCTCGCGTGGAAGGACAGAGCCTTGAACTCCGCACAACTGGCGCAAAGCGCCTACTCCTCCGGCCAGCAGGCCCCGCTGCGCACCCATCGCGGCACCGAATACGCAGCCTTCAGCCGGGTCACCGCCCGCCTCAAAGGCTCCAGAACCTTCAATGCGCTGGCCAATGCCGTGCATGAAAACCGCCAGCTCTGGACGGCGCTCGCCGCCGACGTGGCCGACAATGACAATGGCCTCACCCCCGATCTGCGCGCCCGCATCTTCTACCTCGCCCGCTTCACCGCCCAGCACTCCTCCAAGGTGCTGCGCCGCAAGGCCAACGTGGTGCCGCTGATCGAGATCAACATGGCCGTCATGCGCGGCCTCGGCAGCGCACCCGCCCCCGCCGCGCCCAAGGCCTCCGCCCCCCCCGTGGCCAGTGCCGCCGCCGCGGGCGGAGCGGTCAAATGAGCGGCCTCGTCCTCAAGCTCAGCCCCAAGGAGCGGGTGCTGATCAACGGCGCGGTGATCGAAAACGGCGACCGCCGCTCGCGGCTCTCCATTGTCACCCCCGGCGCCAACATCCTGCGGCTGCGCGATGCGATCCACCCCGAGGAGGCCAAGACCCCGGTGAAACGGGTGGCTTACATCGCCCAGCTTGTGCTCTCGGGCGATACCGCGCCCGCCGATGCCGATATCCAGCTGATGCGCGGGATCGAGCAACTGAGCCAGGTCTTTACCGACCATGACAGCCGCAGCCAGCTCGACGCTGCCACCATGGCGGTGCGCGAGGGCCAGCATTATCAGGCGCTCAAGGCCCTGCGCACCCTCATCCCCCGCGAAGAAAGGCTTATCGCGGCACAGGCACCGGCCACCGGCCCATCCCCCAGCGCCATGCCCCCCAGCGTCAAGCCCTCCTGATGTTCACCCCCATCGTCCCCCTTGGCGGCTACCTCGGCTGGCAGTTTCTCCAGCGCACCCAAGAGAACCAGCAAGAGGCGCTCGCCAATTCGGCCACCGTCCAGCGCGACATGGCCGAGTTCGAGGAGCGCATCGCCAAGGTGAAGACCCCCGAGGATCTGGTGAGCGACTTCCGCCTGCTCCGCGTTGCCCTCGGCGCCTTCGGCCTCTCGGACGACATCGACAACAAGTATTTCATTCGCAAGGTGCTGGAGGAGGGCACGACCGACGAGCGCGCGCTCGCCAACCGCCTCTCCGACACCCGCTACCACGATCTCGCCAAGGCCTTCGGCTTTGGCGAATACCAGACCCCAAACAACGGCTTCAGCGCCATCGAAGACCAGATCCGCGCCGGCACCGATACCCTGCCGCCCCGCGCGCGGCAGGCGGCGGGCGATAAGGCTATGGAGCTGGTCTACACGCTCGATGACCTGACCACCCTCATGGCCGCCGAAGAGCGCGACCCCGCGGGCGAGGCCGCCCTCCGCAAGGAGATCGATGGCCTCTGGTCCGATGTCATGGGCAACCCGCGCCTGCGCGCCTCGGTCCTCTCCGCCTTCAACGTGGCCGAGGGCTTCGATGCCCTGCCGGGCGCCACTCAGGTCGAGGTGCTGCGCCAGCGCATCGTTGGCCTTTTCGAAGGGCGCCCGGCCGAGCAGATGACCGGCTTCATCGACACCATCAAATCCGCCTACACCACCCGCCAGTTCGAGCTGGGGGTGGGCGAGCAGGCGCAGGAGCTGCGCGTTGCCCTCAACTTCGAGCGTGAGATGCCCGGCCTCGCCGCCGACCCGGACGATGCCAATGATACCATGTGGTTCAAGGTCATGGGCACCTCCGCCCTGCGCGAGGTGTTCGACACCGCCTTCGGCCTCCCCGATGCCTTCCCCGCACTTGATCTCGACCGGCAGCTCGAAGTTTACAAGCAGCGGGCGCAGGCGCTTTTCGGCAGCGATGATGTCTCCCAATTTACCGACCCGGAAGCGCGCGAAGAGCTGATCCGCCTCTACCTCGTGCGCACCGAGCTGAACGGCGGCGCCTCCACCGGTGGCGGCACCAGCGCGGCACTGCAAATCCTCAGCGGCGTCAGCTCCGGCAGCCTCTTTACCACGCTCCTGCGCTGAGCCGCCCGGCAAAACCTGCGGCTCTGGCCCCGCTCAGCTCTGCGATGCGGGCCGCAGCTGATACACCCCTTCGGGCAGGTCCAGCGCCGCCGCCAGATCGCGGATCTGGGTGAGCGAAAGCGTGATCTTCTGCACCTCGTCCAGCCGCGTGTCGAGCTGCTCGACGGTCACGCAGTCCTCGAAGGCCTGAATGGTCACATCCTCCTGAAGATGTGAGCCGCCTTCATCGACCAGTGTAATGACCGTCGCGTCGAATTCGTGTTCGATGGTAAACATATCCGCAGCCTAGCCCGGCCACCCGGGGCTGTCAGCCGCGAAACGCGCGGCCCCGGCAATGCGCCGCCGGGGGGCCTCTTGGGGCTACTGCACCCGCCCGCGGCCTGCTAGGCTCCCGTGCAACACCGAGCAGCCGAAACGAGGCCCCGCATGAAATTCCCCGCAATCGCGCTAGCCGCTGCCGCGCTTCTCGCCGGCTGCACCGAGATCACGGTGCCCGAGCAGCCCCCGGCCCAGCCCGGCCCCGCCACCGACACGCCCTCCCGCTTCGATGCCAACACCGCCGCCCGCAACTTCGTGACGGTGGTCAACCGGGTCGAGCCGGTGGCCGAGCGCGAGTGCCGCGCCCGCCTGCCCCGTGCCAATTGCGACTTTCTCATCATCGTCGATGACCGCCGCGGCCAGCCCGCCAACGCCTACCAGACCGAAGACAAGAACGGCCGCCCGGTGATCGCCTTCACGCTGGCGCTGATCGCCGATGCCCGCAATCAGGATGAGCTCGCCTTCATCCTCGGCCATGAGGCCGCCCACCACATCAAGGAGCACATCCCCCGAACCCGCGAGAGCGCCACCTTCGGCGCGCTGGTGCTGGGCACGCTCGTGGGCGTGGGCGGCGGCGGCGATGCGGCGGTCGAGGCCGCCACCCGCGTCGGCGCGGGCATCGGGGCGCGGCGTTTCTCCAAGGAGTTCGAGCTGGAGGCCGATGCCGTGGGCACCATCATCGCCAAGCGCGCTGGCTACGATCCGGTGCGCGGCGCGCAGTTTTTTACCCGTATCCCCGACCCCGGCGATGTGTTCCTCGGCTCGCACCCGCCCAACGCCTCGCGGATCGAAACCGTCCGCCGCACCGCCGCCAACATGTAGCGCCTCCGCGCCACCCCCGGTGCAAATCCGTCCGCGCCGGGGGCTGCGGCTTCAAAACCCGCGCCCACGCGGCTATGTAAAATAGCAGGGGAACGGCGCGAGGCAGTCAGGATGTTGAAACAGCAGATCAGGCGCATCTGGCTCCGCACCCGCTGGAGCTGGGAGGGTCTGGCCCACGTCTGGCACACCGAGCACTCGCTCAAACAGTGGATCATCGCCTACGCCATCTCCGCCATCGTCGCCCTGCTGCTGCCCATCACCGCCGGTGAAACCGCCCTGCTGCTGATGGGCGGCGTACTGGTCTTTGCCTTCGAATGCCTCAACACCGCCATCGAGCGCACGGTCGACCACATCTCGATGGAGCGCCACCCGCTCGCCAAACAGGCCAAGGATACCGCCTCCGCCGCAGTAGCGCTCTCGGCTGTGGCCCTCGCAATCGCATGGGTGGTGATCCTCGTGGGGCTTGCTCTCTGAGCCTCGGTGCGGGCACACTCGGCCCATTCAAAGCACCCATTCAGGACCAAGCCCATGTTGACCCGCCGCGCCCTCGCCGCCTTCGCCACCGCCACGCTCTGCGCCCTGCCCGCATGGGCCGAGGGCCTCTCCGGCAGCTACGCCGTCGAGGGGATGAACCCCGATGGCTCCAAGTACACCGGCACCGTCTCGCTGGTCGAAAACGGCGCATCCGTCAGCATGACATGGACAGTCGGCAGCAGCAGCTACGCCGGCGCGGGCCTTGTCGACGGCAAGGTCATCACCGTGCAATGGGGCGACCCGAACCCGGTTTACTACTTCATCACTCCCTCCGGCGAGCTGCACGGCACATGGGCGGGCGGCAAGGCGCTGGAGCGGCTCGTGCCCGCCAACTAGGCGGCTTGACCTGAGTCAAGGACCGCCCTCCCGACTGGGGGCAAAATGACGGCGCGAACCGGAAAAGGATGTGCCGCCATGAAACCCCTCGGAGACGAACGCACCCACTACCTGCTGGCCATGGGTATGGCCAAGGCCACCCGCACCGACCTCGCCGGGGCGATGGAGGAGGGCGCGCTCAGCCCCGCGGGCTGGGCCGGGATCGTCACGCGCTGCCGCGGCTGTGACTGGGCCGACGGCTGCGCCGACTGGCTTGATGCCAACCTTGATGCCGCCCCGCCCCAAGGCGCCGCCTGCCCACCCCGCTGCCTCAACCAACGCCGCTTCGCCGAGTTGCGCCGCCGCTCGGCAGAGGCCCGCGCCGCCGCCGATGAGGCCGTCGAGGCCTCCACCCGCGCCATGGCCCGGGCAGACCGGCTGCTGATAAAGGCGGCCAGCTGAACGCGGATCGAACAACCAGACGTGCCGGCAGAGGGCGAGGGATGGAGCCAGCAAGGCCGCCCCGCTGGCACCCAAGGGGTCGGTGACTGGGGAGCCACCGACCCCTGTATGTTCTCGGCCCCAGCATGTTTCCGGTCCGCCACCGCGCGCCAAGGCTTGGCAGCCCCCGGCCCAGCCGATAGAGCCAACCCATGCGCCTGTTTCTGGTCGATACCCTGACGGCGGTGCTGTTCTTCACCACCGTCGCCGCCCTCTCCGAGCTTCTCATCGCCGGAATGGCGCCCGCCGCTGTGCTCTTCACCCGCCTGGTGATGATCCCGGTGATGGTCGCCACGGGCCGCCCCTACGGCTGGTGGCGCGACACGCTCTTCCGCCGCTTCGCGCCCCGCCGCGCCGCCGCCCGCACCGCGCTCGACATCGCCGCCTTCATCAGCTTCCAGGCCCCGGTCTATGCCCTCACCCTGCTCGCCGCAGGGGCAACTGCAGCGCAGATCAGCGCCGCCGTCGGCTCCGCCCTCGTTCTGATGGTGCTGCTGAGCCGCCCTTACGGCCTGCTGCTCGATTGGGCCCGCCGCGCCGCCGGAGTCACGCCGGCCTAGCCGACCCGCTGCCCCCAGAGGTCATATTCGCTGGCCTCATCCACATCGACGGTGACGATATCGCCGGGGCTCAGACCCTCGGTGCCTTCGTCGATAAAGAGGTTGCCGTCGATCTCCGGCGCATCGGCCTTGGTACGGCACGTGGCCACGCCATCGGCGTCCACCTCGTCCACGATCACCTCCATCCGCTGGCCGACCTTCGCCGACAGCTTGGCCTCGCTGATCGCCTGCGCCTTCTCCATGAACCGCGCCCAGCGCTCCTGCTTCACCTCATCCGGCACATGGTCCGGCAGGTCGTTGGACCGCGCCCCGGCCACGTTCTCGTATTGAAAGCACCCCACCCGATCCAGCTGCGCCTCGTCGAGCCAGTCCAGCAGGTGCTCGAACTCCTCCTCGGTCTCACCGGGGTAGCCGACAATGAAGGTCGAGCGCAGGGTGATCTCCGGGCAGATATCCCGCCACTCAGCGATCCGCTCCAGCGTCTTCTCGCCATGTGCGGGCCGCGCCATGCGCTTCAGCGTTTCAGGGTGCGAATGCTGGAAGGGGATGTCGAGGTAAGGCAGCACCAGGCCTTCCGCCATCAGCGGAATGACCTGCCGAACATGCGGATAGGGATACACATAATGCAACCGCACCCAGGCCCCGAGGCCGCCAAGGTCGCGCGCCAGATCGGTGATATGCGCCCGGTGCCCCCGCTCCTCCGCGTGCTTAATATCCACGCCATAGGCCGAAGTGTCCTGGCTGATGACCAGTAACTCCTTCACCCCCGCGTCCACCAGCCGCTCCGCCTCGCGCACCACCGCATGGGCGGGGCGAGACACCAGCCGCCCGCGCATGTCGGGGATGATGCAGAACTTGCACTTGTGGTTACAGCCCTCCGAGATCTTCAGGTAGCTGTAGTGGCGCGGCGTCAGGCTCACGCCGGAGGCCGGAAGCAGGTCGATGAACGGATCGGGCGCAGGCGGCACTGCGGCATGCACCGCGTCCAGCACCTGCTCGTATTGGTGCGGCCCGGTCACCGCCAGCACCTTGGGGTGCGCGCCCGTAATATACTCCGGCTCTGCCCCGAGGCACCCGGTCACGATCACCCGCCCATTGGCCGCCATCGCCTCGCCGATCGCATCCAGGCTCTCCGCCTTGGCCGAGTCCAGAAACCCGCAGGTGTTCACGATCACCGCATCGGCACCGGAATAATCGGGCGAAATCCCGTACCCCTCGGCCCTGAGCCGGGTCAGAATACGTTCGCTGTCCACCAGCGCCTTCGGGCACCCGAGCGACACCATCCCAATGCGCGGCTGCCCCTCGCGGGGGGCATCGCCAAACTTCGGGGCGGGGGCGAGATCGGGGCGCAGGTCGGGCGGATTGCTGGACATGGCCGCGCTATACAGCCGCTTGCCCCACGGCGGAAGGGGGCACGCTGCGGCGAAAGGTGATCGAAGTCGGCCGCTCGAACCCCTCATGCGCCGTCCGCCCGGCCTCCACGAAGCCCAGCGCGGCAAAGGCGGCGTGGTTCTCCACCAGTTCCACCCGGCTCTGCAACTCCAGCGCCTCAAAGCCGCCGTCCCGCGCCATCTGCTCCGCAAGGTCCACCATCTGCCGCATCAGCCCCTGCCCGCGCAGGGCCTCGGTGACGGCCAGCTTGCCAAGATACATCACCGGCCGCTTCGGCGCCGCGTAGCCGCAGGCCACTATCCGCGACCCGTAGCGCACCAGCATCAGCACCTCGCGCTCCGCCTTCGCCTCCAGCCTCTCCGGGGTCAGCGCAGCGAGCGACGAGGGCGGGTCGATCCGCCCTTCCATGTAGGCAAAACTCTCCACCAAGAGCCGGTGCAACCCGCGCCAATCGGCAAAATCCGGCCCAGCCACCTCGGCCTGCATCTTAAAATCGCGCATCCCCGCCCCCATATAGAGCCTTACGCTGCGGAAATTTCAGCCGCACCGGCGCAACAATTCATATCAGCCGCCCGGTAACGGGCGCAAAACCAATTGAAAGGGATGACCCATGTCTCTGATTCAGGAGATCAACCGCACGATATCCACCGTGCACATGCAGCAGCTCAACTTCACCGTCGAGGGCCGCAACGTGACGCCCTCCATCTACCAGCCCGTCCGCGACAAGATCAGCGATGGCACAATCACCGCCCGCCGTCACGGCCCCGCCGGGGTGCGCGGCGCATGGGTCTACACGCCCAACCGGTTCGACATGGGCTTCGAGGAGGTCTCGGGCGATACCTTCAAGGCCGCGCTGGTGGTGCATGAAAGCACCCACGCCGCCTTCGACTACATCAACCAGCCGATGACTGTGAAGGTCTCCGAGGCGCTGGCCTATATCGCGCAGGCGCTCTGGTTCTACCACGACAACAAGGCCCATTTCGACGACAATGGCACCGTCGAACTCGACGAGCCCTTCTCCACCGCCTTCACCGTCTCCGTGCCCGCCCGTGGCGGCGCGCATACCTTCACCGGTGAAGAGCTGGCCCCGCTCTACGCGGCGCTCGAAAGCGATAGCCTCTATCAGGGCCGGGGCGACGACGACGCCGGCAATGACGGCATCGCCTGAGCCGCACGGCAGGAGGAGGTAGCCCGATGGCCGACGAGACCCAGCAGCTCAGCGACATGATCATCGCCGTGCTCTCAACCAATGCCGCCCAGCGCATCCACTTTTCCTACGCCACCGGCCACGTCACCGGGCAGGGCTTCGGCAAGGTGGTGGGGGCGCTGGTGGAGGGCAAGATCACCCCTGTCTATGCCCCGCAGCTCGGCACCGAAAAGGCCTTCTACGACCCCGGCGGCAATGCCTTCTATCTCGGGTTCAAAAGCCTTGGCGCCCGCAGCGGCCTGCTTGAGGGGTTGATACTGCACGAGAGCGTACACGCGCTCTTCGATATCGAGCGGCTGCACATGTATGTCGAGCAATCCGAAGCCGCGGCCTATGTCGCGCAGGCGCTCTACGTCCACGGGCTGAACGCGGCGGCCTATGACGCCGGTGCGCCCTGCCCCTTCACCGAAGGCCCGCCCATTGCGGCGTGGGAGGTGATCCGGGGCCGCGCGGGCAAATGCTTCGAGCTGACCGATGCCGATTGTTCCGGCCTCGTGCAGGCCATGAAGGACGAGCCGAAGATGGACTACAAGCACCGCTTCGGCACGGTCGAGAGTTACGACGGGGTCTGAAAAACGTCCCCGTCGGGGCGCGCGCCGGGTTGACCTCCCCCGCCCGGCGCGCGCCAAAATGTCAGGGCTTGATCCGCCAGCCGGTGCGGAAGATCGCGTAGATCGCCGCGAGGCAGATCACGAAAAAGCCCGCAACCGCCACCAGAGAGATGCCCACCGGCACATCCGAGATGCCGAAAAAGCTCCAGCGGAACCCGCTGACGAGGTAGAGTACCGGGTTGAAGTGGCTCACCGTCGCCCAGGCCGGCGGCAGCATCGAGATCGAGTAGAACGACCCGCCAAGGAACACGAGCGGCGTCACCACCAGCAGCGGAATGAGCTGCAACTGCTCGAAGTTCTTCGCCCAGATCCCGATGATGAAGCCCAGCAGCGCAAAGCTGACAGCGGTCATCACCAGAAAGGCCAGCATCCAGACCGGGTGCAGGATGTTCAGCTCCACGAAAAAGCTCGCCGTGATCATGATGATCCCCGCGATGAACAGCGCCTTCGTCGCCGCCGCCCCCACGTAGCCGATGACGATCTCGATGAACGACATCGGGGCGCTGAGCAGCTCGAAGATCGTGCCGATAAACTTCGGAAAGTAGATCCCGAAGCTGGCGTTGCTGATCGATTGCTGCAGCAGCGTCAGCATTACGAGGCCCGGCACGATGAAGGCGCCGTAGCTCACCCCCTCCACGCTCTCGATCCGCCCGCCGATGGCCGAGCCGAAGACCACGAAGTAAAGCACCGTCGACAGCACGGGCGAGATGATGCTCTGCGTCACCGTGCGGAAGAACCGCGACATCTCGAAACGGTAGATCGCGCCAATCGCCAGCCAGTTCATTGCGCCGCCTCCTTCTGCTGCCCCTCGTCGACAAGCGAGAGGAACACGTCCTCAAGGCTCGATTGCCGGGTCGAGAGGTCGGTAAATTTCAGCCCTGCCGAGGCCAGATCGGCCATAAGCCGGGTCACGCCCGTGCTCTCGGCGGTGGTATCGAAGGTGTAGGTCAGCCGGTTGCCCTCCAGCTCCAGCTCGTAGCCCGCAAGGCTCGCCGGGATGGCTTCGGGCACCTTGGCCAGCTCCAGCACCAGCTGCTTGCGGCCCAGCGACTTCATCAGCTTGTCCTTCTCCTCGACCAGCAGCAGCCGCCCCTTGTCGATCACCCCAATCCGGTCGGCCATCTCCTCGGCCTCCTCGATGTAGTGGGTGGTGAGGATAATGGTCACACCGTCGGCCCTGAGTTCGCGGACAAGCTGCCACATGTCCTTGCGCAGGTTCACGTCCACGCCCGCGGTGGGCTCGTCGAGGAAGAGCACGCGCGGCTCGTGGCTCAGCGCCTTGGCAATCAGCACCCGCCGTTTCATCCCGCCCGAAAGCTCGTTGTTCCTGCTGTCGCGCTTGTCCCACAGGCTGAGGCTCCGCAGCACCTTTTCCAGATAGGCGTCATCCCGCTTCTTGCCGAAGAGCCCGCGCGAAAACCGCACCGTGTTCATCACCTTCTCGAACGGCTCGATCGAGATCTCCTGCGGCACAAGGCCGATCATCGAACGCGCGGCGCGGTAGTCGGTGGCAATGTCATGCCCGCCCACTGTGACGGTGCCGCCGGTGGGCGTGACCAACCCACACACCGCCGAGATCGTGGTGGTCTTGCCCGCGCCGTTAGGCCCGAGCAGGGCAAGGATCTCGCCTTCTTCGATATCCAGATCGACCCCGTGCAGCGCCGTGTGGCCGCTGTCATAGGTCTTCTGCAATCCCTTGATTGATATGATCGGGGCCATGCGTCCGGCCTCCTTCATCCCTCGTTACATCAGGGCAAGAGTTCTAGGGCCGCGCCGTGGCCTGACAAGTCCGTGACCGGGGATTCCTGTCAAACCGCTGTCAGGAGGGCCCGGCTTTCGGGCCATCTCACTGGGCCGATCTCACTGTTGAACAACCGTCACGGGCGCCCGCAGCCGCCAACCGGAGCGCACCTATGTGTGGCCGAGGCAATCACCCCGGCCTTGCATATCAATTTTCATTTTCGCTATGCAAAGCGCCGCAGGCCTTGTGCAACAAACCTCATATTTGCTGCACAAACCCCCTCAGCGGCGGCGGTCGCGGCGCGAGGACATCGGCTGGAAGGCCACGCCCACATGGGCCTCGCAGTAGGGTTTGCCCTGCTGCACCGACAGGCCGCAGAACCAGAAGTCCTCGGTCGCCGGGTCGCCGATCGGCCATTTGCAGGTCCGCTCGGTGAGTTCCATCAGGCTGAGTTTCTTCGCCTTCTTCTCCACCTCGCGCACCGAGGCCAGTGCCTCGGGGCTGATCTCGTTGGCCGAGGGCTGCGGCGGCAGCGGCTGGCCAGCGGGGATGATCGCCTTGCGGGCCGGGCTGATCGGCGCGGCGCTCTGGGTCGCCGGCTCTTCCTTCGCGGGCTTCTCCGCAGGCGCGGGCTCGGCGGCCTTGGCGGGCTTCGCCTTGGGCTTGGCCTTGGCCGCCGCCGGGGCGGGCTTTTCCTTCGCCGCAGGCTTGGCCGCGGGTGCCGAGGCATTGCCCGTCGTGCGATTGGAGAGCCCCAGCCGGTGGACCTTGCCGATCACCGCGTTCCGGGTCACACCGCCCAGCTCCTTGGCAATCTGGCTGGCCGACTGGCCCTCGCCCCACATCCGCTTCAGGGTTTCCACGCGCTCATCGGTCCACGACATTGGCCCGCCATCCTTTCAAACTGCAAAGCGGCCCGCCATCGGGCCGCCTCATGCCCTTATTTTACTACGCCAGCCACCGGGTGCAACCGGGTCGGGCGCTTTCTACCTTCTCTCCATGCGAGCAGTAGCGCGCCCGCCACGATAATCGCCGCGCCCAGCCAGCTCACCCAGTCCGGCACCGCGCCGAAGATCACCGCGTCATAGAGCGCCGCAAAGACCAGCGTGCCGTAGATGAACGGGGCCACAAAGCTGGCATCCGCACGGGCCATCCCATTGATGTAAAAGCTCTGCGCCGTCGCCATCGACAGGCCCAAGCCCGCCAGCGCGCCCCATTGCGCCGATGTAGGGCTCTGCCAGCCAACGGCCAGCAGCGCCGCGCTGGCGATGACGACGCCGACAAGGTTGTTCACCAGCAAAATCTGCAACCGCCCCTCCCGGCGGGTCAGCTTTTTAATCCAGATGTTCTCTGTCCCCATCGCCACCGCCGCCCCCAGCGCCAGCAGCGCGGCGGGCTGAAAGCTCTCGGGCGTGGGGCGCAGCAGCACCGCCGCGCCGGTCAGCGCCACTGCGACGGCGGCCCAGCGCACCCAGCCCACCGTCTCACCCAAAAGCACCACGGCAAAGATCAGCGTAAACACCGGGCTGGTGAAGCTCAACGCCGTGGCATCGGCCATCGGGATGAAGGCCACGGCGGCAAACATCAGCGTCACCCCGCCCCAGCCGCAGCCCGTCCGCGCCAGATGCAGCCCCCAATGCGGGCGCGTCAGCCGGGGGCGGATCACCGCCACGCCCACCACGAAAAACAGCAGCGCAAACACAAACCGCCCGTGGCTCACCTGAAACGGCGAGAGCGCCGGGCCAAGCGCATCGGTCGTCAGCATCTTGGCGAAGAGCGTGGAGAGAGCGATGAAACAGGTCGCCGCCACGATGCTCATCGCGGCCATGCGGTTGTCGGGCTGCACGGGGGCAAAGGTCTCGGCCATGGGGCCTCCTTTCGGTCCGCCCATAGATCGTTCTTCCCAAGCCGCCGTCAATGCGCTATCAGCCGCGCCATGACCGCTGCTGCCATCATCCGACGCCGACGCCGCGCCTGATCCTTCTCGGGCCGCTTCGCCGTGCCCGCTCGCACCCCCGGTCAAACCCCAAAAATCGTTGACGAAAGCCCCGCTCTGACCCATTCAGGGGCTTCATTCCAGAAAGGACGATCCGATGATCCCTTCCATCCTGCCGACCTACAATCGCGCCCCCCTTACCTTCGTGAAGGGCGAGGGCGCATGGCTTGTCGAGCAGGATGGCCGACGCTTTCTGGATCTCGGCTCCGGCATCGCCGTCAACGCCCTCGGCCACGCCGCGCCCGAGCTTGTCGATGTGTTGACAGCCCAAGCGCAAAAGCTCTGGCACGTGTCCAACCTCTACACCGTCGCCGAGCAGAAGGCGCTGGCCGACAAGCTGGTCGAGGTGAGCTTTGCCGATACCGTCTTCTTCACCAACTCCGGCACCGAGACCTGCGAGCTCGCGGTGAAGATGGCGCGCAAGTTCCACCACCATGCAGGCGCCCCTGAGCGGATCGAGATCCTCACCTTCGACGGCTGCTTCCACGGCCGCTCTTCTGCCGCCATCGCCGCCGCCGGCACCGAAAAGATGATCGGCGGCTTCGGCCCCGTCCTCCCCGGCTTCCGCCACCTCAAGTGGGGCGACATGGCGCAGTTCAACGAAGAGATCGCCAAGCCCGATGTCGCCGCCGTGCTGATCGAGCCGGTGCAGGGCGAGGGCGGCATCCGCGTGCTGCCCGATGACCAGCTGAAGGCCATCCGCGCCGCCTGCGACGCGCATGGCGTGCTTCTGATTGCCGATGAGGTGCAATGCGGCATGGGCCGGACCGGCAAGCTCTTCGGCTTCGAATGGGCCGGGATCACCCCCGATATCGCCATGTCTGCAAAGGGCATCGGCGGCGGCTTTCCCCTGGGCGCGGTGCTGGCCACCGAGGCCGCGGCGGCAGGCATGGTCGCGGGCACCCATGGCTCCACCTACGGCGGCAACCCGCTGGGCTGCGCCGTGGGCAAGGCGGTGGTCGATATCGTCTCCGACCCGGCGTTTCTTGATGGCGTCGGCCGCAAGGGCGGCGCGCTGCGGCAAAAGCTGGAGGGCCTCGTCGCCGCGCATCCCGATGTCTTCGAGGGCGTCCGCGGGCAGGGCCTCATGCTCGGCCTCAAGTGCAAGGCCCCCGTGGCCGATGTGGTGAAGGCCGGATACGACGCGCTCGTCATCACCGTGCCCGCCGCCGACAATGTCGCCCGCCTGCTGCCCCCGCTGAACATCACCGAGGAAGAGATTTCCGAGGCCATCACCCGGCTCGACGCCGCCGCAACTGCCGTCGAGGAGGCCGCGCAATGAACCACTTTCTTGATATCAACAAGACAGACATCACCGACCTCCGGCAGATGATCGACCAGGCAGGCGCGATGAAGAAGGCGCGCGCGGGCCGCCTCAAGGGCCTGCCCGATGATGCCCAGCCGCTGGCGGGCCACATGGTCGCGCTGGTGTTCGAAAAGCCCTCCACCCGCACCCGCGTCAGCTTCGATGTCGGCGTGCGCCAGATGGGCGGGCAGACCATGGTGCTCTCGGGCGGCGAAATGCAGCTTGGCCACGGCGAGACCATCGCCGACACGGCGCGCGTGCTCTCCCGCTACGTCGACCTCATCATGCTCCGCACCTTCGCAGAAGATACCCTGCTGGAGATGGCCGAGCACGCCTCCGTGCCGGTGATCAACGGCCTGACCGACCGCACCCACCCCTGCCAGATCATGGCAGACCTGATGACCTACGAGGAGCATCGCGGCCCGATCAAGGGCAAAAAGGTCGTCTGGGCCGGTGACGGTAACAACGTCTGCGCCAGCTTCCTGCACGCCGCAGGCAAGTTCGGCTTCGATCTCACCTTCTGCGGCCCCCAGCAGCTCGACCCCGAGCGCGAGTTCGTGGAGGAGGCCCGCGCCGCAGGCTCCAAGGTCGAGTTCGACCGCGATATCTGGTCCGCCGTCGAAGGTGCCGATCTGATCGTGGCCGACACATGGGTCTCGATGCACGATGCCCAAAGCACCCGCGAGCGCCGCCACAACCTGCTACGCCCCTATCAGGTGAACGAGGATGTCATGGCCGCCGCAGGCGAGCAGGCGCTCTTCATGCACTGCCTCCCCGCGCACCGGGGCGAAGAGGTGACATCTGCGGTGATGGACGGCCCCCAGTCGGTCATCTTCGACGAGGCCGAGAACCGCCTGCACGCGCAAAAGGCCGTGCTCCGCTGGTGCCTCGGCGTCTGACCTTCTGGCAGCGATAGACCACCCCCAAAACACAACCACCGGCCTCTGAGGGGCCGGTGGTGTGGGGCGTGACTGGTTATTCTGGTTACTCTTGCGCCCTTGGAATGTGCAGCGCCTATCCGGCCGGTATGGTCAGCCGCTGGCCTGCACGTATCTGGTCCGGGCTGGGCAGCGCCTCCCGGTTGGCCTCGAAAATCTCGGTGTAGCGCGAGGTGATCCCGTAGAACCGGTAGGCAATCGCCGCAAGGCTGTCGCCCCGCCGCACCGTGTAGGTCACCGGCTTGCTCAGCCGCCGTGCCGGGCGCGGCGCCGGACCCTTGGCATCGCTCGCCGCCGTCGAGGCATGGACCAGCGCGTTCAGCACCAACCCCGAGTCCACCTGCCCGTCCGGTCGCAGCAGTGCCGCCGGGGCATCGAGCCGGCCCGCCGCTGAAAGCTCGTCGATGAGCGCGATCAGCTCCTCGTCCGACCGGCCCTCTTTCATCGCCTTAGCGATCACCTCTTCCAGCGTCACCGTGCCCTCCGGCCCCGGCTCCACCGCGCCTGCCGTGCCCGCGCCCGCATCCGCCAGCCGGTTGAGCACATAGGCGGTCGACCATTCCTGCGCCTCTTCCAGCGGGGTGGTCACCTTGCGCGGCCCTTGGCCAAGGCCGATGAGCACGTAATCGGTGCTCCAGCCCTGCGCATCGCCCAGCGCCTGACGGCTGGAGTAGCTCGCGCCCGAGCGCCGCTGCGTTCCGCGTGTCACCGCCGGGGCAATCTGCTCCTCTGGCAGGGCCAGCCCGAACCCGGCCAGAACGCCCGCACTCAGCGCCCGCATGTCGCCCTCGCCCGCGGGCAGCGGCGCTTCCACCACGGCCTCGACCGGCGCGGCAGGCGCGTCCGCCATCTCTTCCAGCGCCGGGGCCGAGAGCGCGACCATGGCCGCCAGCGTCGCCTCATCCGCCAGCGGCCCTTCCGGGGCCGGCGCTTCGGCCACCACCGCTTCCGGCACCTCCGCCGGCTCAGCCTCGGCCACCACCGGCGCCGCAACCGGCTCAGGCTCAACTTCAGCCTCCGCCGCCACCTCAGGCACCGCCCGCACCACCGGGCTCACATCCGCCGTCACCAGCCCTCCGCTGCGCAGCATCTCCCCGGTCGAGGCGATCCCGCCCGAAAGGTCCGCGCCGTCACGCCCCACGCCGGGCATGAACAGAACCGCCGCAAGCGTCGCCGTCAGCAGGGCCGAAGCCGTCACCAAAGCTCTGAACATATTGTCCTGCCCCCGCATGGCGCTCAGGGGTGCGCCACGGTGAGGCCGAGCATCGACCACACCTGCAAGCCGCCCCGGTAATAGCGCAGCTTCTCAGCCGGGTAGCCCGCCGAGGTCAGGCTGGCGATGGCGCGGGAGGATTGGTCACACCACGGGCCGGAGCAGAACATCGTCAGCGCCATCGCGCCGCCAAAGTCCCATCCGTCCCCGGCCTTCACCGCGCCCAGCGCCTTCAGGATCTCGTCGCGATAGGGGTTCTTCGGGTCCAGCGTGGTGTAGGGCACATTGACCGCGCCGGGGATCGAGCCGCGAATGTAGACATCGGGCATCCGGCTATCCAGCAGCAGCCCGGTGCCACCCGCAACTTCGCCCTCGAGAAAAGAGATCACCTCCAGCTCGCCCACCGTGGCCACGCCGCCGGCAATCTCGTTCGGCTGGATGCAGGCGGGCGGGCAGTTCTGCGCCAGTTCCCGGCTCAGCCCGTCCCCCTCGACCGGCCCGCGCTCGATGGTGATCGCCTCGCCCTTCAGGTCGAAGCTCTTGGAGAGGATATCCTCGGTGATCCAGAGCGGCTCTGCCGCAAGGCCCGAGGCCCCGGCGGCGACTCCCATAGCAAGCGCGATTGCGACCAAGCGCATGACATGTCCCCCAATACACCGCGCGCCCTTGATTTTGGTTTTGGCAGACCGGCGCGCCCCAGCAATATTACCCCAAAATCTAGCGGGTTTTCGCCGATTTGGTCAACATGAAGTGTGCGTATCTACAGGCTGTGGGGCGCTCTCGCCGGGGTTTGTGAGTCTTTGCAACAACTTAACGCGCGAAAGAATTTCGGCCCCCGGCGGCATTTTCCCGCCCACTGCCACCTGCACCCTGCCGTTGGGGCAGCCTTGGCGCTCAAACAGCGCGCTCAGCCCACCTTAAAACCCGCTCAGGCCCGCCCGCCCAGCACCGCGCCCGCAAGGTAGAGCGAGCCGCAGATCACCACCCTCGCGCCGGGGTGCTCGCGGGCAACCTCGGCCAGCGCGGTGTCCAGCCCCGGTGCGGCCCGCGCTGCCAGCCCGAGCCGCTCTGCCGCGCGCACGATGGTCTCGGGCGAATGGGCCTTCGGCTCATCGGGGATCGGCACCGCCACAAGGGCCTGCGCCTGCTTGGCCAGCGGAGTCAAAAAAGCCTCGGGCGCACGGTTGGCCAGCATGGCCACCACCAGCACCGTCTCGCGTTCGGGCAACTCGCCCAGCCCCGCCGCCAGCACCTCTGCCGCCGCCGGGTTGTGGCCACCGTCGAGCCAGATCTCCAGCCCCTCGCGCTCTTCCAGCCGCTGCATCCGCGCGGGCCATTCGGCCCGGCGCATCGCCGCCTCCAACGCCGCATCTCCCTGGCCCAGCGCCCTCAGCGCCACCACGGCCACGCCCGCATTGGCCATCTGATGCGGCCCGCGCAGCACCGGCAGCGGCACATCGGCCAGTCCGGTCTCATCCTGCACCACCAGCCGCCCGCGCTCGGGCTGCGCATGCCAGTGCTGGCCCTCCACCAGCAGCGGCGCGCCTACCCGCGCGGCGACCTGCTCGATTACCTCTTCCGCCGCCTCGGCCTGCCGGGCCACCACCGCCCGCACGTCGCGCTTGACTATTCCCGCCTTCTCGCCCGCGATCTCGCCCAGCGTTTCGCCAAGAAATTCCTGATGATCCAGCGCCACCGGGGTGATCACGCAGAGCGCCGGAGCGTCCACCACGTTGGTCGCATCAAGCCGCCCGCCAAGGCCCACCTCCAGCAAGCACCAGTCGGCCGGGGTGCGGGCCATCGCCACGAAAGCCGCCGCCGTCGTCGCCTCGAAAAAGGTGATCTCCTCGCCCGCGTTGGCCTCGATCACCTCGTCCAGCACCGCGCACAGTGCCTCTTCGGAAATATCCGCGCCCGCCAGCCTGATCCGCTCGTGAAACCGCACCAGATGCGGCGAGGTATAGGCATGCACCCGGCCCCCCGCGCCCTCCAGCCCGGCCCGCAGCATCGCCTGTACCGAGCCCTTGCCGTTGGTCCCGGCAATATGGATCACCGGCGGCAACTGGCGCTCGGGGTTTCCGAGCGCGTCCAGCAGCCGGTGCATCCGGTCCAATGTCAGGTCAATCTCCGCCGGGTGGAGCCGCATCAGCCGCTCCAGCAGGGCTGCGCTTGTCACTTCTTCTGCTCTTCCATCGGCGCGGCCTCATCGCCTGCCGCCGCCTGCGAAGGCTCAGGCTGCGCGGGGGCTTCAAGCGCGGGCGCCGCCTCTTCCGGTGCGGGCAGGTCGCCCACCACCGGCGGCTCCAACCGCATCAGCATCCGGCAGAGCGAAACAAGCTCTTCCTTCATCTTCTTGCGGTGCGTCACCCGGTCGAGCATCCCGTGATCCAGCAGGTATTCGGCCCGCTGGAAGCCCTCGGGCAGCTGCTCGCGGATCGTCTGCTCGATCACGCGGGAGCCGGCAAAACCGATGAGCGCGTTCGGCTCCGCAATGTGGATATCGCCCAGCATCGCGTAGGAGGCGGTCACGCCGCCGGTCGTCGGGTGGGTCAGCACCACGATATAGGGCAGCCCGGCTTCCTTCAGCATCTGGATCGCCACGGTCGTGCGCGGCATCTGCATCAGGGCCAGAATGCCCTCCTGCATCCGCGCGCCCCCGGCGGCGGAGAACACGATATAGGGCCGCTTGAGCTGCACCGCGCGCTCGGCGCCCGCGATGAAGGCATTGCCCACATACATGCTCATCGACCCGCCAATGAAGCTGAAATCTTGCGCCGCGGCCACCACCGGGGTCCGCCCGATCTCGCCCTCGGCCACCAGCATCGCCTCATGCTCGCCGGTCGCCTTTTGCGCGGCCTTCAGCCGGTCGGGGTAGCGCTTCTGATCCCTGAACTGCAGCGGGTCCGCCACCGGCTCGGGCACCTTCACGGCGGTAAAGATCCCGCCGTCGAACAGCGCGCCGAAACGTTCGCGCGGGGTGAACTGCATGTGATGGTCGCAATTGGTGCAGACGTTCAGATTGTCCGAAAGCTCACGGTGAAAGAGCATCGTCCCGCATTCGGGGCACTTCTTCCACAGGTTCTCGGGCACCTCCCGACGCGAGAAGAGCGAGTTGATCTTCGGCCGGACGTAGTTGGAAATCCAGTTCATCGCACCTTTCCGGGGCTGTCTGCTGCTGTTCTGTGAGATAGGCCGCGCGGGCCGGAAATGCAATCAACCCTGCCGATGGGCCGCCCATGCGGCCCCGAGCGCGCCGATGGCCAGCGCCAGCAGGGCGCCCAGCAGGGCCACGGGGGTGGGGCTGGCCGCCACCAGCGCACCAATGCCCGCCGTCACCACCGCGCCCACAGCCACCGTCAGCGCGCCCAGCAGGCCCGAGGCCGAGCCTGCCAGCCCCTCCACCGCCGCCGTCGCGCCCGCGTTGGCCGAAGGCATGGTCAGGCCATTGCCGAGCCCGATGAAAAGCACCGAGGCCACCACCCCCGGGGCCGAGAGCGGCCCGATCACCAGCGCCCAGAGCAGCCCGCCCGCAAGCCCGGTAACAGCGCAGATCCGCCCCGCCAGCATCATCCGCGTCAGCCCGAGGCGCTCCGCCCAGCGGGCCGAAAGGAAGGCCCCCGCCATGAACCCGCCGGTGATCGCCCCCAGCGCCACGCCCGTCGCCGCCTCCCCCAGCCCGTACCGGGCCTCCGAGACGGCGGGGAAGCCGGCGATATAGCCGTAGAAACACCCGGTGGAGAGCGCGGTGCAGCTGGCAAAGGCCCAAAAGCCCCGGTCGCCCAACAGGCGTCGGGCGCTGTGCCAGAGCGGCTCGCGCGGGGCGGCCTGCCGGGTCTCGCCAAAGTCATGCCAGCAGAGCAGCAGCAGCGCCGCGCCAAGGGCTGCATAAAGGCCAAAGATCGCCCGCCAGCCCAGCACCTGCGCCACCACGCCGCCCAAGAGCGGGCCGATCAGCGGGGCCAGCGCCATCGCACCGGTGATCGTGCTCATGATCGCCGCCGCCCGTCCCGGCGCAGCGGTGTCGCGCACCACGGCAAGGGTCACCACCCAGCCCGCCGTGATCGCCGCCATCGGCATCCGCCAGCCCAGAAAGCCTCCCACGTTGCCCGCCAGCGCCACGCCCGCCGAGGCCAGCACGTAAAGCGCCAGCGCGCCCAGCATCACCGGGCGCCGCCCGAACCGGTCGGCCAGCGGCCCCATCACCACCTGCGCCACCGCCGTCACCGCGAGGTATCCGGCGATGGCAAGGCTCACCGTGGCATAGCTCGTGCCCAGTTCCGCCGCGATGGCGGGCAGCGCGGGAACGAACATGTTGAGCGATACGGTCGAAAGGCCGGTGAGCAGGATCAGCGTGATGAGCCGTGGCGGGCTGCGCATGGCCAAGGCTCCTTCTGGCCGAGAAAAAGCCCGGCACAGAACGGGCTGGCCGGGCGCTCCGGAAGGCGGCGAGCCGCGCTTCCACGGCAAAGTTATGGTCTTCTCACCTTTGTGCTTCATCCTATATCGCAGGCCGGTCTCGCGCAAGGGTCAGCGGTCGATCAAACCCTTGATGATCCACCAGTTCACGAAGAGCAGCAGGATCGATGTGACCAGCCCGAGCGTCACCATGCCCTCCTCCGCCAGCCCCCATGGGGTGACGTAAAGCGCAAGGCCGGTGATCGTGCCCTTGATGCTCAGGATGAAGAGCGCCAGCAGGTTGTTCGCGAAATGAAAGCCCATCGCCGCGCCAAGCGAGCCGGTTCGTTCGGTCAGGTCGGCGGCAATAAGGCCGAAGGCAAAGGCCGAGAGCAACACCAAGGGCAGGTTGCGGCCCGCCTCCGGGTCCCAGTGCAGCAGGCCGAAGGCGAGGGCAGGCAGGGTGAACCACACCCAGCGGGCGGCGAAACGGGCAGCAAGCTGCTGCATCAGGTAGCCCCTGAACAGCAGTTCCTCCGCCGCGATCTGCACAAAGAGCAGCGGCAGCGCCAGCAGCAGCCAGAGCATCCAGCGCCCGGGCGCAAGGTTCGGCTCCGGCGGCCAAAGCACGGCTCCGGCCAGCATCAGCGCGCCGAAGACGAGGATCACCACGCCGAAGGCCACCACGAAGCCGCGCCACCAGTCGCCCCACGGCCCCAGCAGCGTGCCCGGGCCCCTGAAGTGCAGCGCGGCGGCGGCCAGCACCGGCCCCAGCACCATGCCCCCGAAGGTCAGCAGCAGGATCGCCACCGAGCCGGGGTAGCGCCCGGCCTGCAACTCCTGAAAGAACGGCATCACGCCCCAGAGCCCCTGATCGGCGGCAACAATGCCGAGCGCGCCGCCCAGCACGATCACCGTCCATGCGATGTAGATGAACAGGATCAGCAGCACGCCCAGCAGCAGCCGCCAGATCTGCGGATACACCTTGGCCGGCACCAGCATCGCCGTGAATTCTGGATGTCTCATCACCTGCTCCCGTGGGGCGGGATATGCCCCGCCATTGTTATCGCCAACCGGCTTATCCCCGTATCGCCACCCGCGCCGCCAGCCAGGCAACGAAGAGCAGCGCAAACTCCACCGGCATCAGACCGGGGATCAACCCGGCATCGGCGCCGAACGGCGTGTGATACAGCGCCAGTCCCGCCACCGGCCCCGGCACCGCCACGCCCAAGAGCGCCACCGCGTTGTTCACGATATGAAGCGCCAGCGCCGGGCCAAGGTTCCCTGCGCGGGCCGTCAGGTCGGCGGCAGCAAGGCCAAAGGCAAAGGCCCAGAGCACGAACCAGATGGCATTGTCGCCCGCGCTCGCGGTCCAGTGCAGCAGCGCAAACAGGATCGCCGGCACCGCCATCCACGCCCAGTTGCCGGCCCGTGTGCCCGCCGCGATCTGCTGGGTCAGGTAGCCCCGAAAGAACACCTCCTCCGTGCCCGCCTGCACCGCCACGGCGGCCAGCGCCAGCGGCAGGTAGAGCATCCAGCGGTTGGTGGCCATCGCCTCGTTTCGGATGATGTCGTATTCCGTGGGCAGCACCGCAATCGCCGCCACGTAGAGCGGCACCAGCCAGTAGATCACCCGAAAGAAATCACCCGCCGCATGGGCGCCTGCGCCAAACAGGCTCAGAAACCCGCGCCAATGCACCGCCCTCAGCGCAATCGCCAGCGCCACCGCGAAGAGCCCGTGGCTGAACAGCGCCGCCAGCGTCTGCCCCGGCGAGGTGCCCTCTGCCTCGAACACCGCGCGCACCGCATCCTGCCCGCCCAGCGCCGCCAGTAGGATGAAAACGAGCTGCTGCAGCATCATGACGACCACGAACATCAGCCCAAGCACCGCCCCGATCCGCCACAGGTCGGGCGCGGCGCGGGCGGGCGCGGTGAACTCGCTCAGCCGCTCATATGCCATGGGTCTGCTCCATCCTGTCTGAGATAGGCGAGCACGCGCCGGGCCGCAATCCGGCTTGCCCCTTGGCCCCGCCGGGACTATTCCCGAGGCGACTGATTTCGGGAGAGGAACCATGCTGAAACGCCAGGCCGACAAATCCAAACTGCCCAGCCGCCACGTGACCGAGGGGCCGGAGCGCGCGCCGCACCGGTCGTATCTCTACGCGATGGGCCTCTCCGAAGATGAGATTCATCGCCCGCTGGTCGGCGTCGCCACCTGCTGGAACGAGGCCGCGCCCTGCAACATCTCGCTGAACCGTCAGGCCCAGGCCGTGAAGCTCGGCGTCAAGGCCGCCTCCGGCACGCCGCGCGAGTTCACCACCATCACCGTCACCGACGGCATCGCCATGGGCCACGAGGGCATGCGCGCCTCGCTCGCCTCCCGTGAGGCCATCGCCGACACCGTCGAGCTGACCATGCGCGGCCACTGCTACGATGCCGTTGTCGGCCTCGCAGGCTGCGACAAGTCCCTCCCCGGCATGATGATGGCCATGGTCCGCCTCAACACGCCCTCCGTCTTCATCTACGGCGGCTCGATCCTTCCGGGCAAAGCGCCCCAAAGCAACGAGATCCCCGAAGATTTCCGCACCCGTGACCTGACGGTGCAGGACATGTTCGAGGCCGTGGGCCGCCACCAGAACGACGAGATGTCGGATGCCGCGCTCGACATGCTCGAGCGGGTCGCCTGCCCCTCCGCCGGTGCCTGCGGCGGCCAGTTCACCGCCAACACCATGGCCTGCGTGTCCGAAGCCATCGGCCTCGCGCTGATGAACTCCTCCGGCATGCCCGCGCCCTACGAGAGCCGCGACCAGTATTCCGAGGCCTCTGGCCGCGCCGTGATGAACCTCATCGAGCAGAACATCCGCGCCCGCGATGTCGTCACCCGCAAGGCGCTGGAAAACGCCGCGCGTGTCGTCGCCTGCACCGGCGGCTCCACCAACGCGGGCCTGCACCTGCCCGCCATCGCCCATGAAGCCGGGATCGAGTTCTTCCTGAACGATGTCTGCGACATCTTCAAAGACACCCCCTATTTCGTCGATCTCAAGCCGGGCGGCCAATACGTCGCCAAGGATCTCTACGATGCAGGCGGCGTGCCGGTGGTGATGAAAGAGCTGCGCAAGGCGGGCCTGATCCACGAAGACTGCATCACCGCCTCCGGCAAAACAATCGGCGAAGAGCTTGATCTCATCGCCCGCGAGGCCGATGGCAAGGTGATCTACCCGATCGAGACCCCGATCACCAAGACCGGCGGCGTTGTCGGCCTTGAGGGCAACCTCGCCCCCGATGGCGCCATCGTGAAGGTCGCCGGCATCCCTGCCGAGCAGCAGGTCTTCACCGGCCCTGCCCGCGTCTTCGAGAATGAAGAAGAGGCCTTCGCCGCCGTGAAAGCCCGCGCCTACAAGGAAGGCGAGGTCATCGTCATCCGCAACGAAGGCCCCGCAGGCGGACCCGGCATGCGCGAAATGCTGGCGACGACCGCCGCGCTCTCCGGTCAGGGCATGGGCAAGAAGGTCGCGCTGATCACCGATGGCCGCTTCTCCGGCGCCACCCGCGGCTTCTGCGTCGGCCACGTCGGCCCGGAATCGGCCCACGGCGGCCCCATCGGCCTGCTGAAAGATGGCGATGTCATCACCATCGACGCGGTGAACGGTGAGCTTTCCGTCGCCCTCTCGGATGACGAGCTTGCAGAGCGCAAGGCCGCATGGCCCGGCCCCCGCAAGACCGACTATGCCGCTGGCGCCCTGTGGAAATACGCCCAACTTGTCGGCTCCGCCAAATACGGCGCCGTGACCCATCCGGGCGCGAAGGAAGAAACCCACATCTACATGGACCAGTAATGGCCCCTGCCGGTCGGGTTCTCATTGCCCTCGCGGCGCTGGCCCTCGCGGGCTGTGACGGGGTGGAGCTTCCGGGCTTCAAACCCGCGCAGCCCGCCGCCGCCGCCGCCGCAGGCGCCGCCCCCGGCCGCTCGATTCCGCCCAAGCCGCCGACCCGCCTGTCGGTCGCCGGGGTCACCGTGGATGCGCCCGAGGGCTACTGCGTCGATACCAGCGCCCGCACCGGCAACTTCGTGCTGCTGGCCGCCTGCTCGGCCATCAGCCAGTCGCCCGAGCACCCCGCGCCCGGCCGCATGGGCCTGCTCTCGGCCACCATCGGCCGCCGCAACTCCGGCGATGCCCCCCTGCGCGGCGACCAGCTCGCCGCCTATTTCCGCTCCGCCGAGGGCCGCGCAACGCTCTCCTACGCGGGCGATGCCTCCACCGTCACCATCACCGACACCCGCGCGCAGAACGGCGTCTTCTACGTCGCCCTGCTCGACACCGCCGCACCGCCCCAGCCAGAGCTTGGCCCCGCCCGCTGGCGCGCGCTCTTCACCGTGAACGGCAGGCTCGTGTCGGTGATCCTTCACTCGCTGAAGGAAGATCCCCTCAGCCGCACCGGCGGCCAGTCGCTCGTCGAGAGCTTCGTGGCCCGCATCCGCGCCGCCAACGCCGGCTAACGCCCGTTCCGCTGCGGCATTGCCACGCGCACCGGCATTTGCGGGATTGAAACACTTTCCCGGCACCCTCATACCGGCGTAACATATCGCCACTCACGCCCACCCAGCCCCGCGCGGAGCCGATCGCATGGCAAAACCGATGGACAGCCTGATCGAACGTATCGCCCAACGCCGCGCCCTGCGGCGCTGGAGCCGTGCCGCCGATGCCGCCGCTTCCACCGATCTGCCCGCCCTGCGCGAGATGCGCAGCCGCGCCCGCCAGCTGCGCCGCCAGATCGACCGCGTGCTCCACGAGGCCGATGGCCGGCTAACCCTGCCGCTGCTCGGCTCCAACGCCATGCGCAAGCCCATCGGGGCCGACTGGGGTTGGCGCCCCGAGCTCTGGCGTGGCCCGATCTCGCCCCCCGGCCACGCCGCCGCCGAGACCCGCACCATGCTGGGGCAGGCCGCCACGCTCTACCACGATTGCACCCAGTCCGAGCTGACCCTGCGCCAGATCCGCAATACCTCCGAAGATGACCTCGCTCCCTTCGGCCTGCGGATGGATGTGTTCCGCTTCGACGGCTCGTTCCTCTCCATCGTGCTCGACCTGCCCTCCGAGGCGGTCGATGGCCTCAAGCGCAAGCACGTCATCGGGCTGGAGGCCCGGCTCGAAGTCGAGAAACCGCTCGAAATCTTCGCCCGCCTCAACGTCAAGCACGGCCCCAACACCGAGCAGGTCGTCCGCGAGTTGCCGATGTCCGAGGGCGGGGTGCAAACCGCCGAGTTCGACCTCGCCTACACCGGCCTCAACGAGAAACGGGTCGAGAAGGCCTGGATCGACCTGATCTTCGAAGGCCCGCAGATGAACCAGATCGTCCTGCGCGATCTCACCTTCTCCCGCCGACCCCGCGCCGAAATCTGATCGAGGACGCTTGCCCGATGCCGGACACCACCCAGACCAGCCAGCTCACCCTCTCCAAGACCCGCATCCAAGCCGGTGTCTGGGAGGGCCTGCTTATGGCCGATGGCGTCGGCCCGGTGCAGCCGCAGATCGAGGTGATCCACCTCGGCAAGGCGCTCGACGGGGTCGAGCTGAAGGCCGATGGCGAAATGCAGAATCTCTGGCAACTCCGCGTGCCCATCCCCGCCGAGCTGCTCTGCGACGGCGTGCAAACCTTCGCCATTCGCGATGCCCGCACCGGCGCCACGCTGGAGCATTTCACCGTGGTCACCGGCCAGCCGCTGGAGGAAGATATCCGCGCCGAGGTCGACCTGCTGCGCGCCGAGCTGGACATGCTCAAAAAGGCCTTCCGCCGCCACTGCCTTGAAGTGCTCGGCCGCTAGCCCCCTGCCATGAAACGCTTTTTCCTCATCGCCGCGCCCAGCTTTCTCGCTGGCGCGGTCTTTGGCGCAGCCTTCTGGTATCTCGCCTCCCCGCTCTGGATCGACCGCGTGGTGAGCGAAAGCCTCATCACCGGCGCAGGCGTCACCGTTCTGGCCGAGGGGCAGTTTCGCGATGCTGACGCCGCCCACCGTGGCACCGGCACCGCCCGCATCGTCACCCTGCCCGGCGGCCGCACCGAGGTGCAGCTTTCCGCCTTCGAGGTCACCAACGGCCCCGATCTCGAACTCTGGCTCTCCGACGCCGCCGATCCGCAAAGCTCGGCCGATGTGACCTCCGGCAAATGGGTCTCCCTCGGTCTGCTCAAGGGCAACATCGGCGACCAGAGCTATTCCGTGCCCCCCAGCGTGGATCTCACCACCATGCGCTCCGTGGTGGTCTGGTGCGAGCAGTTCGGCGTGCTCTTCTCCCCCGCGCCCCTCACCGCGCCCGAGGGCTGAGCCGCCCCACCCGCGGCGCGCGGCACCATCCAAGCGCGGCCCGTCCCGGCACGCCCCCGGAATAACGCAGCGTCCGCCCGTGACATCGCTTTCCCCTCGGGTCAATCTGCCCGCCAGGAGGACGCCAACCATGACCAGCTACCCCCATCTTCTCGCCCCGCTCGACCTCGGCCATGTGACCCTGCCCAACCGGGTGCTGATGGGCTCCATGCACACCGGGCTTGAAGAAACCAAGGACTGGTCCCGCGTCGCCGCCTTCTACGCCGCCCGCGCCTCCGCCGGTCTGATCGTCACCGGTGGCATGGCCCCCAATCGCGAGGGCGGGGTCTTCCCCGGCGCGGCGGGCCTCTACACCCCCGAGGATATCGCCAATCACCGCATCGTCACCGATGCCGTCCACGCCGCAGGCGGCCGCATCGCCATGCAGATCCTCCACGCGGGCCGCTACGCCTACGGCCCCGATTGCGTCTCGGCCTCGCCGATCAAATCCCCCATCTCCCCCTTCCCCCCGAAGGAGCTGGACGAGGATGGTATCGAGAAACAGATCGCCGACATTGCAACCGCCGCCGCCCGCGCCCGCGAGGCCGGTTACGATGGCGTCGAGGTCATGGGCTCCGAGGGCTATTTCCTCAACCAGTTCATCGTGAAGCACACCAACAAGCGCGAAGACCGCTGGGGCGGCAGTTACGAAAACCGCATCCGCCTGCCCATCGAGACCGTCAAACGCGTCCGCGAGGCCGTCGGCCCCGACTTCATCGTGATCTACCGCCTCTCGATGATCGATCTCGTGCCCCAAGGCTCCACCACCGAGGAGGTCATCCAGCTCGCCAAGGAAATCGAGGCCGCAGGCGCCTCGATCCTCAACACCGGCATTGGCTGGCACGAGGCCCGCATCCCCACCATCGCTACCTCCGTCCCCCGCCGCGCCTTCGCCTGGGTGACGCAAAAGCTCATGGGCCATGTCTCGATCCCGGTGATCACCTCCAACCGGATCAACACCCCCGAAGTGGCAGAGTCCGTCCTCGCCGAAGGCTGCGCCAACATGGTCTCCATGGCCCGCCCCTTCCTCGCCGACGCCGACTTCGTCACCAAGGCCGCGCAGGGCGAGGCCGAAACCATCGCCCCCTGCATCGCCTGCAATCAGGCCTGCCTCGACCACACCTTCTCCGGCAAGATGTCCACCTGTCTCGTGAACCCCCGCGCCTGCAACGAGACCGAGCTGGTCATCACCCCCACCGATGCGCCCAAAAGCATCGCCGTCGTCGGCGCAGGCCCCGCAGGCCTCTCCGCCGCGCTCACCGCCTCCGAGCGCGGCCACGCCGTCACCCTCTTCGACACTGCCGCCGAGCTGGGCGGCCAGCTCAACATGGCCAAGCAGATCCCCGGCAAGGAAGAGTTCCACGGGCTGGTGGACTGGTACGCCACCATGGTCGAGAGTTCCAACATCACGCTGAACCTCAACACCGAAGCCACGCCAGAGACCCTCGCCCCCTTCGACGAGGTCATCCTCGCCACCGGCGTCACCCCGCGCGACCCCGAGATCCCCGGCCAGACCGGCCCCAACGTGCTCAGCTACATCGACGTGCTCCGCCACAAGGCCCCCGTGGGCAAGAGCGTCGCCATCGTCGGCGCGGGCGGCATCGGCTTCGACGTGGCCGAATTCCTCGCCCACACCGGCGAAAGCCCGACCGAGCACTTGCCGGAATGGATGGAGATGTGGGGCGTCACCGACCCGGCAGAGCACCGCGGCGGCCTCGCCCCCGAAGGCCCCCAGCCGCCCGCCCCGGCGCGCGAAATCTTCCTGCTGCAACGGAAAGATGAGCGCCCCGGCAAGCGCCTCGGCAAAACCACCGGCTGGATTCACCGCGCCGCCCTCAAGATGGCTGGCGTCAAGATGCTCGGCGGCATCTCCTACGAGCAGATCACCGAGCAGGGCCTGCACGTCACCCAAAACGGCACGCCCAAGCTCATCGAGGCCGATACCATCGTGCTCTGCGCCGGTCAGGTCAGCAATCGCACGCTCGCCGACGCGCTCCAGACCTCCGGCAAACCCACCCACATCATCGGCGGCGCCGACGTGGCCGCCGAACTGGACGCCAAACGCGCCATCAACCAAGGCACCCGGCTGGCCGCAACTCTCTGATCCGCCTCGCTTTCTTGCCAAAAAAACTCCGGGGGTCGCCATTGTGGCGCCATTGGTTCGAGCCGGGTAGCGACGGGCCAGCGCCCCCACCGCGCACCGCCTGGCCAAGATCGCAACGGCAGCACCGCCGCAGATCGAGGCTTGCCCCGCCGCCCCAACACACAAAACCGCCAGCCGGATCGCTCCGACTGACGGCCTCACGCAAGCAGTCACTTGCAAAACGAGCGGCGGGGCACCTGGGAATGGGGGTTTATCCCCGCCGCCCGCCCCGGCCTTAGCCGGAGGTCAGAAGGCCCGCCCCCACGGCGGCCTCCCATTCGGCGGTGTCCACCTCACCATCGGCCGAGGTGTCGATCTCGGTGAAGATCTCCTCGGTGATGTCCGGATAAGCCACCTGCATCTCCTCCATCGAGAAGGTGCCGTTGCCATCGGTGTCTTCCACCATCGGCGCATCCTGAGCGGCCAGCGGCGCGGCCAGAAGCGCGGCGAGGGCGGCGGCGGTCATGGTAATCTTGGTCATTGCTCTTGGTATCCTCTTACTGGGTTGAGCGGCCCCGGCTGTCATCTCACCGCGGCCTGCGAGAGAGAGGTAAGTCCCACCCCCGCCCCGTTTCCATGCCCGTCGCGCGCTCCGGCCAAACCCCGGCGCCGCGCCGCCAAATCCTGCGCGCAGCGCCCGCGCCTTCCCGCCTGAGCCGCCCGCTGATCCTTTTGCCGCCGGGCCAAATCACCCCGCCACGCGGGCTTCCGCCCAGAAAGCCCGTGCCCGCCCGCTCGGCCACAAACCGCCCGCTCCGGGCAGGAACCCCAGCGCTCCCCGCCCGTTGAGTCGCCAAGCGAAACAACAGCGAAAGGAGCACCAGATGCCCCGCATTGAAGAAGCAAAGATTCTCATCATCTCCACCCACGGCTTCGAGCAGTCCGAGCTCGAATTTCCCCGTGACCAACTCCGCGCCAATGGCGCGACCGTCCATGTCGCCACGCTTGACGGCAAGGCGATCAAGGGCTGGGAAGGCTCCGACTGGGGCCGCGAGGCCGAGGCCGACACCCAGATCTCCCGCGTCGGCGCGGGTGAGTATGACGCCCTCGTCATCCCCGGCGGCCAGATCAACCCCGACCTGCTCCGCGTCGAGCCCGATGTGCTGAAACTGGTGCGTGACTTCCACGACACCGGCAAAACCATCGCCGCCGTCTGCCACGCGCCTTGGGTTCTGGTCGAGGCCGGCATCGTGAAGGGCCGGGAGATGACCTCCTACACCTCCATCAAGACCGACGTGAAGAACGCGGGCGCCCATTGGGTCGACCGTGAGGTGGTGGCCGACAATGGCATCGTCACCTCGCGCCAACCTGAGGATCTCAAGGCCTTCGTCTCCAAGATCGTCGAGGAGATCGAGGAAGGCACCCACGAGCGTCAGGCCGCCTGACGCCACCCCAACACGGCAGGCGGCGGGGCAACCCCCGCCGCCTGACCACCCCCAAAAACACTCCGCTTTCCGGGGTTTCAAACCGCCAATACTACCTCCGCGTGTTTCCGCCTGCCTGACAATCGCCACCATTTCCCCGGTAATGTCCGGCTCCGGTCCCAATTGCGCCCGATTTCACGACCATACCAAGGCTCGGAAATACAACGAGCAGAGGTAGCGCGGTATGGATCGTCTGACCGAAATGGAAGCCTTCGCCACGGTCGTAGACCAAGGCGGCTTCACGGATGCGGCCAAAAAGATGGGGATCTCCAAATCCGCCGTCTCCAAACACGTCTCCTCGCTGGAGGCCCGCCTCGGCGCCCGCCTGCTCAATCGCACCACCCGCCGCGTCTCGCCCACCGAGATCGGCCTCGCCTATTACGACCGCGCCCGCCGCGTGCTGAACGATGCCGGAGAGGCCGACGCGCTGGTCACCTCCATGCAATCGGCGCCCTCGGGCCTGCTGCGGATTTCGGTCGCTACCGACTTCGGGGTCAATCACCTCTCCCCCGTGCTCGGCGAGTTCCTCTCCGAATTCCCCGACATCACCGTCAACATGGTGCTGAACAACCGCTACGTTGAGCTGATCTCCGAAGGCTTCGACATGGCGATCCGCATCGGTGAGCTCGAAGACAGCACCCTGCGCGCCCGCA
This sequence comes from Vannielia litorea, assembly GCF_019801175.1. NCBI lineage: Bacteria > Pseudomonadati > Pseudomonadota > Alphaproteobacteria > Rhodobacterales > Paracoccaceae > Vannielia > Vannielia litorea. The sequence goes on along the minus strand of NZ_JAHVJR010000003.1, from coordinate 278,914 downwards.
AGCTGGCCGACACCACCAAACGCATGATCGCCTCGCCCGCCTACTTCGAAAAATATGGCCGGCCCGAAAAGATCGACGACCTGAACGAGCACAAGCTCCTGCACTATTCCAACCAGTCCTCGGGCAACGTCTGGAAGCTGACCGCCCCCTCGGGTGAAAAGCGCCAGGTCCGCACCGCTGGCTGGCTCACCGTCAACGACGGCCAGTCGCTGCTCAACGCCGCTATCTCCGGCCTCGGCATCGCCTACCTGCCCAACTTTCTCTACTGCGAGGCCGAAAAGGCCGGGCTGGTGCAAGAGGCGATCCCCGATCTGCCGATCGAGATGCTGGGCATCTACGCCGTCTACCCGCCGGGCCGCTTCACCCAGCCCAAGGTCCGCGCCTTCATCGACTTCCTGGTGCAGAGCTTCGCCGCCAAAGGCCCCGAAGCCTGGTAACAGCCCGCCCGCCGGGTGTTTCCGAACACATCACACAGGCCGGGCTCTCTGCCCGGCCTCTGCTTTTGGCTCACCCCGGCAGGGCGCTCGCGTCGAACTGCGCCGCGAAGGCGTCCGACGGCGGGATCGGGGTGATCACGTCAATCAGCACGCCGCCCGGATCAGCGGTGATGAAGTGCCGCTGGCCAAATTCCTCCGACCGCAGGTCCAGCAGCATCGGCAGCCCCGCCGCCTTCAGCCGGGCATGCACCGCATCCACATCCTCCACCTCGAAGTTCAGCAGCAACCCGCCCGCTTCCGCACCGCGCCCCTGTGCCGGAATCGTCCCGTGGTCCCGCTGGAGCAGCGCAAGGTTCACCCCCTCGTCCTCCGCAGATTGCAGATGCACGTACCAGTCCGCCTCAAACAGCGGCTTGAAGCCAAAGTGCTGCGTGTAGAACGCCGCCCGCGGCGCAACCTCCGCGCACATCAAAACCGGATAATACTGCGTGCATTTCATGGCTTCTCTCCCTGATTGAAGAAACATACACTATGCATGTACCTGTCGCGACATAAACATACAGGCTGTATGCATGCAATCAAAACCCGCCCGCCGCTCCAACGAGGCCCGCACCCGCGAGACCCGCGAGGCGCTGCTGGTCGCCGCCAGAAACTGCTTTGTAAGCAAAGGCTTCGCCGCCACCGGCACGCCCGAGCTGGTGGCCGCCGCAGGCATGACCCGCGGCGCGCTCTATCACCACTTTTCCGATAAAACCGATCTCTTCCGCGCGGTGATCGAGGCCGAAGCAGAGGCCGTTGCCGCCGCGATTCGCGCCGCCGCGCCCGCCGATGTGCCGGTGATCGAGGCGCTGCTCTCCGGCGCCGATGCCTACTTCACCGCGATGGAGGCCCCGGGCCGTGCCCGCCTCCTGCTCGTCGAGGCGCCCGCCGTGCTCGGCCTCTCCGAACTCGCCCGGCTTGATGATCAGACCGGCGGCGCCACCCTGCGCGAGGCCCTCACCGCGCTCCGGCTACAGGCACCCATTCCCGAAACCGCGCAACTGCTTTCCGCCATGTTCGACCGCGCCGCGCTCGCCATCGCAGAGGGTGCCGACCCGGCACCCTACCGCGCCGCGCTCGCGCACCTGCTGAACGCCCTCGCGTAGCTCGGCACCCCGCGAGACCGTCTCGAAGGTCGGACGAACGCCCGCCTACTCCGTCGATGAAAGAATGGCCTCAACCCGCCGGTTGGCCTCACGGCCCTGCTCGGTCAGGTTCGAGGTGATCGGCGACAGAAAGCCCACGCCCTCCGCCTTGATCTGGCTCGCGGGCACGCCCAGCGCGGTCAGCCTTGCCTCAACCGCCCCCGCCCGCTTGCGCGACAGCGCAATATTGCCCGCCAGCGATCCCTCGGCATCGGTGTGGCCCACCAGCACGACCGACCGCTCCGGGTGGGTCTTCAGATAGCCCGCCAGCAGATCGAGCGAGGTGTAATCCCCCTGCTCCAGCTGCGAGGAGCCAGTGGCAAAAGCGAGGTCTTCCAGCACCGCACGGCCGTGGATCTCAAGCTGCTGGGTCAGCGGCATCCCGGTCACGCCGGGCACCGAAAAGCCCAGCGCCGGCCCGGCGAGGTCATCCTCGTCGCCCTCGTCCACAAGGCTGGTGGTCAGGTCCGGCGTCTTGGTCGAGGCGACCAGCACATCCTCCGCCGCCTCCTCCGGCCCGACACGGGTGATCTGCACAAACCCCCGGCCCGCCGACCGGCTCACCAGAAAGGCCACGTATTCCGGCTTGTCCTCGCCCATCCGGTGCGCCGCCATGAAGCGGTAATCACCGAGGTCCACATGCATATCCGGCTCGGGGATGTTCTCGGTCGCGTAGCGAAAATCGAAGCCGCCGCACTGCCGCGCCTCGCACTCGAAGATCACCTCGAAGCCAGAGGCCTCCACCTGCGCGCGCAGCGGGGCCAGCAGTTGCAACGTGGTCATCCCCCGCGCCTGCACCTGCCACGCCTGCTGGCGCACCTGCCCTTCGGCCCAAACGCTCTGAATGTCGCCATTGCGGAACGGGCTGATCGGCATGCGGTAGGAGCCGAAGGTTTCCACCTGCTCCGCCGTCTGGCGGGCACCGGCCGGAAACTCCAGCTTCAGGGCATCGGCAACACCGGCTGCCGGGGCAGCGAGGGCTGCGGCCAAGAGGGCCACACGAAGGCTCATCGGTTCTGACCGTGATACTCCGGGTTCGGTTGCATTTCCGTTGCCGTCGCCACCCGGTTCGTCATGTTGAAGAACCCGGCCACCGAGGCAATGTCCCAGATGTCCCGGTCACTCCAACCAACGGCGCGCAGCGCGGCGCGGTCTTCATCATCCACCTTGGCGCACGATTCTGTCAATTTTGCAGCGAAATCCAGCATTTTGCGCTGCTTCTCGGGCAGGTCGGCCACCCGGTAATTCATCACCATCTGCTCGCCCAGCACCGGATCACCCGAGAGGGCGCGCACCGCCTGCCCATGCGCCACGAGGCAGTAGAAGCAATGGTTGATCGAGCTGACGACCACCGCGATCATCTCGCGCTCCAGCTTGGTCAGCCCGGAGTCCGCCAGCATCAGGTCGTTATAGAGCGCCGTGAAGGCATTGAGCTTCTCGATGTCGAAGGCATAGGCCTTCAGCACGTTGGGCACGAGCCCCAGCTTCTCTTCGCAGATCTCGAAATACTTCGCCGTCGCTTCAGGGAGCGGGTCGACCATCGGAAGGTCGAGCGCGGTGACGCCTTCGTTCTTAGCCAAATCTCTGCCTCTCACTCGGCCTCTTCTCGGGCCTGACGCTGACGATACAGGTAGTGGCCCACCAAATCCATTTCTAACAGCTCATACAACGCATTTGCCGCCGCATTCTGTTGCGTGACGAGAACTGTCATGAAGGCCGCGCCCTGATCTTGTGCCCACCGCGCCGCGCCCCGCATCATGTTGACGGCGGCGCCTTGCCGACGCATCGCAGGCCGCACCTCCAGCGCGTGCAACATGGCGATATCGCCGTGCAGCGCCACAAAGGCCGTGCCCGCAGGCGTGTCGTTCGACCGGCCCAATATCGCCGTCTTCGGCCCCGCCGCCCGCGTCATGATCGCCACGCGCTCCGGCCCGATGCCGCCCTCGGCCCACATCTCCCGCTGAATCTTCAGAGGCGGGAAATCCACCGTGAACACGCGCACGCGGGGCAGCTCGCCCGCCGCCAGCCGCTCCAAGGGCGCCACACGAATGTTGGTCGGGTCCTTCACCACGTAGCCCGCCTCGGCCAGCCGTGCGTCGAGCCGGGTCTGATCGCCCCTCAGCCGCACCAGCGCGGGCTGGCCCAGCGCCGCCTGCGCTTCCTCCATCTGGGCCAGCGCGGCCTCTTCGTCATCCGTCGTGGCAGACGACACCCGGCTGCCCCCGCCGCCGCCCTCGCGCACCCGCCAAGCCCCGGCCTCCACGCTGCGGACCGCAGGCCATGTCGCGTCGATCGCGGCAAAGAGGGCGTCCATCCCGGGGGTCACGTGCCGAACAGCTCCACCAGCCGCACCATCGCCGCGTCCACGCGCGCCGCATCCTGCCCGCGCACCACGATATTGGTGCCAAAGGCCCCGTCCTGCTGAAACGGGTAGGAGCCGAACGACAGGTCACTGAACTCTTCCGCCAGCGCGCCCAGCGGGTCGGCCACTACGCCCTCGCCGCGCATCACCCGGAGCGACTGCGAGAGCAACGGCGCCCCGCCGGTGATCGTCGGCAACACACCCGCCACCATCGCCTCGAAAACGCTGGGCACCCCCGCCATCACATGCACGTTCTCCAGCGTGAAGCCGGGCGCTACGCTCACCGGGTTCTCGATCATGGTCGCCCCCTCGGGCACCCGCGCCATCCGCTTGCGCGCCTCGGTAAACTCGATGCCCCGCGCCGCGTAGTGATCGCCCAGCAGCTTCAGCGCATCGGCCCGCTGCGGCGCGGTGGTGCCAAAGGCAGCGGCCACCGCCTCGGCGGTGATGTCGTCATGGGTGGGGCCAATGCCGCCGGAGGTGAACACATGGTCAAAGTAGAGCGCGAGGTGCCGCACCGCCTCGACGATGGCCGCGCGCTCGTCGCTGACCACCCGCACCTCCTTGAGGTCGACGCCATGCTTGGTCAATTCCCCGGCCAGATGGTGCATGTTGCTGTCGCGTGTCCGCCCTGAAAGGATCTCGTCACCGATCACCAACATCGCCGCTGTGGGGTTGCCCATGCTGCCTCCTTGAGCCTTGCTGCCTGTCGGTATAGGCCCGCCCCATGCGCTTCGCCACCCCCCTCGTCCCGGCCCGCCTGACCCGCCGCTACAAGCGGTTCCTCGCGGATGCAGTGCTCGAAGGGAGCGGCGCCGAGGTCATCGCCCATTGCCCCAACCCTGGCGCGATGACCGGCCTCGCCGAGCCCGGCATGCGCATCTGGCTGGAGCCCAACGACGACCCCAAGAAAAAGCTCAAGTATGGCTGGCGGCTGGTCGAGCACGGCGCTGGCCATTTCACCGGGGTCGATACCGCCCTGCCCAACCGCGCACTGGCCGAGGCATTGCGCGCAGGCAGCGTGCCGGGGCTGACGGGCTACGAGACAATCCGCGCCGAGGTGCCCTATGGCGAGAAGAGCCGGGTGGATTTTCTGCTCACCACCTCCGGGCGGCCCGACTGCTACGTCGAGGTCAAATCGGTGACCCTCTCGCGCCAGCCCGGCCTCGCCGAGTTCCCTGATACCGTCACCGCACGCGGCGCGCGCCACATGGCCGAACTGGCCGCAATGGCTTCTTCCGGCCACCGCGCCGTGGTGCTCTTTCTCGTGCAACGCACCGATGCCGCGCGCGTGGCCGTGGCGTCAGATATCGACCCGGCCTACGCCGAGGCCTTCACCGCCGCCCGTGCCGCAGGCGTCGAGGCAATGGCGCTCTCCTGCAGCATAACGCCCGAGGCCATCACCCCGGGCGCACCGCTTCCGCTTGTGTAGCTCGGGCGCGTCCCGACCATCCGGCTGCCTTACTCGGCAGCCACCGTGTAGATCGTCCGGCAGGGGAACGGGATCTCGATATCGGCCTCGTCCAGCGCTTCCTTCACCTTGCGGGTGATATCGGCCTTGTAGGCAAAGTATTCCGACGCATCGACCCAGACCCGCACGAGGAAGTCCACCGAGGAGTCCCCGAGGTTGGTGACCTGGAAGAACGGCTCCGGCTCCGCCTTGCTGCGCTCGTCCGCCATGATCGTATCGCGGATCACCTGCTCTGCCTTGGCAAGGTTCACCCCGTAGCCCACGCCAAAGGTCCACTCCGCGCGGCGGGTCTTGTTGGTGGAGTAGTTCTTGATCGTATTGCCCCAGACATCGCTGTTCGGCACGATCACCTGCACGTTGCTGAGGTCGGCCAGCTCGGTGGTGTTCAGCGTGATATCCTTCACCGTGCCCATCTGCCCGTCGATCTCCACGAAGTCGCCCATCTTGAAGGGCCGGAACACGATGATCATCACGCCCCCCGCCACGTTCGAGAGCGTGCCCTGCAGGGCAAGGCCAACCGCAAGGCCGGCGGCACCGATGGCGGCAATGATCGAGGTGGTCTGCACCCCGAAGGTGTTGAGGATGATCAGGAAGGCGAAGCCGAGGATGATCCACCGCACGATGTTGCCCAGAAAGTGGAACAGCGTGTCATCCAGCTTGGGGTTGTTCTCCGCGATCGCAACGATCCGCCGCTTCACCCAGCCCGCCACGATGTAGCCCGCAATCAGGATAAGGATGGCGGTGACCACCGAGCCGAGGATCGAGGCCATGAACCCGATGGTGAGAAAATCGCCCAGCACCTTGTCGGCCCCGACCGGGGTGTTCAGCAAATTGTTAAGAAATTCCATGCCTGTCGTCCTGTCCTTGTCCCGTTCTTTTCCCTGCGTCGCATGACGCAACCGGCGCTAAAAACGCCCTGTTCACAATGGCTCAACGCCCCCATGTCAAAAAACGTTCCCGGCTGAAAGGCCCCTCTGCCCGTCCCGACCTAGCGTTTCGCGGTCAAAGCGCCTATTTGGAGGGAGAAACTCCGAAAGACGATGAGAATGATGGACGACACGCGCGAGCGGCTGACACGAGACGGTATCCGCATCTATGGCGAGGCGGATTTTGCGGGGATGCATGCTGCAGGCCGTCTGGCGGCTGAAATTCTCGATGCCTGCGCGCCCCTCGTGCAGCCCGGCGTGACCACCGCCAGCATCGACGCCGAGATCGAGCGGCGGGTCAACGAGGCCGGGGCCAAGTCGGCCACCATCGGCTACAAGGGCTACAAGCACGCCTCCTGCATCTCGGTGAACCACGTGGTCTGCCACGGGATTCCCAGCGAGAAGGTGCTGAAGGACGGCGACATTCTGAATATCGACGTGACCGTGATCGTCGATGGCTGGTTCGGTGATACCTCCCGCATGTTCGTCGCCGGCAAGCTGCCCCGCAAGGCCGAGCGGCTGATCGAAGTGACCCATGACGCGCTCATGCGCGGGATCGAGGCGGCAAAGCCCGGTCAGACCTTTGGTGACATAGGCCATGCCATCCAGAGCTATGTCGAAAGCCACCGCATGTCGGTGGTGCGCGACTTCTGCGGCCACGGCCTGGGCCGGGTGTTTCACGCCCCGCCCAACGTGCTGCACTATGGCCGTCCGGGCACCGGGCCCACGCTCGAAGAGGGCATGTTCTTCACCATCGAGCCAATGGTGAACCTCGGCCGACCCGAGACCAAGGTTCTGTCGGATGACTGGACGGCGGTGACCCGCGACAAGTCGCTCTCCGCGCAATTCGAGCATTCCGTCGGCATCACCTCCTCCGGGGCCGAGATCTTCACCCTCTCGCCCGCCGGGCTCTTCCACCCGACCTATGGCTAGGGCGCTCGCCGCCCTGCTGCTGCTTCTGGCCCTCACCGGGCCGCTGGCAGCGCAGGGCAAGGCGAGCGCGGTCGAGCAGGTCTGGCGGCAGTGGGCCGCCGCAAACGGGCTGCCCGCCACCACCCTTGCCGTGGCCGAGAACGGCCAGATCGTCGCCCGCCGCGGCATCGGCGCCAACCCCGATACCGCCTTCGACCTCGCCTCGCTGTCCAAGGGCATCACGGGGGCCTGCATCGCAGCGCTGGTGCGAGAAGACAGGCTCCGCCTCGATACCCCGCTCGGCCTGATCCTCGGCGCGCAATCCGCCCGCCAGGCAGATACCCCCCTCTCCGCCTTCCTGACCCATTCCGCCGGTCTCTGGCCCGACGCGACCCAGCGGATGAGCCTGCGTCAATGGGCACGCAGCTCCGCCCTGCATCTGCCCGTCGCCCGCCCGGCGCTGGCCCGCGCCCCGCGCGGCAAGGGCCGGACGCGCTACAACAACGAGAACTACGCCGTGCTCGGCGCGGTGATCGAGGCGGTCACCGGCCAAGGGTATTACACCGCCTGCGCCCGCCGCCTCGGCCTCTCCGGCCTCGCGCCCAGCCCGCGCTGGGGCGGCACCGGGGCCTTTGGCGGCTGGCACGGCTCGGCAGCGGCCTACACCGCCTTCCAGATCCGCCACTTCGGCCCGCGCTCCCCCATCGGCGCCGCGCCCCGCCGCTGGGCGCTCAACCGGATCGACGGCGCCTCGAGCTACTCGATGGGCATGCTCACCCGCTCCACACGCCTCGGGCAGGTCTTCTGGCACGCGGGCCTGCTCTGCTCGTCCCGCAAACGCGGCAGCGGCGGCTATACGGTAAACTTCGGCGGCAGGCTGACGGTGACCGTGCTCTTCACCGGCTGCGTCAGCGAAAACGACCTGCGCGATCTTGGGAAGAAGCTGACGCAGGTGGCGGCAAGGTAAGCCCCTGCCCGGTGCGCGCCGTAAGGCGCCGGGCAGCGCCGTCCCGCCCCGTCGCACCGAAGGTGCGCCTTCAATAAAAGGCTCGCCGAAGGCGAGACGGCGGCGCTTCCTCACTGTCAGCCCATCCTTTAAATGGAAGATGACCACCGCACCATAAAGTGCCACGCACCACCGTTGCACACGCCACCCCACGGGACGGCGCTACCCGGCTCACCCGCCTCACCGCCCCTCCGGCTCCACCGGAAACCGCCCGTCAATCCGCCACACGCCCCGCCGGTCCACCCGCGCGCTCTCCATCATCGGCTCCGCGACCACCCCGCCAAACCGCGCCTCGTGCAAATACACCGGCCGCCCGCGAATGACCGCGATCACCCCGTAGCACTCCCGCATGGCCTCCTCCGGCTCATCCACGTAGCGCCACGCAAAGCCACCACCGATGCTGGTGTTGAAACACTCAATCCGCCGCCCGTCCTTGTCACAGGCCAGCGCCCGGCAATCGTTGCAGAAGTGCCAAGGATACCGCAGAAACGCTTTCCGCTTCGCCCCGCAGCCGGGGCAGAAGTGCTCCGGCTGCTCATCCATCGAGCAGCGCCTCCAGCCCGGCCTGCAGCTCCGCCATCGAGTGCACCGTGGCCACGCCCTCGGCCTCCATCTTGGCGGCATTGCCATGCTCGACGTAGCCGAAAAACTGCATCCCGGCGTCCCGCGCGGCCCAATGGCCCACCGGGCTGTCGTCCACCATCACTGCTCGCTCCGGCGCCACGCCCGCCGCCTCCGCCGCGATAAGCAAGAGGCCCGGCTCCGGCTTGGCGGTGCCGTGGTCATGGGCCGAGAACACCCGTGTGCCCAGCCGCTCCAGCAACCCGCTCGGCCCCAGCGAGCCGCGCATCTTCTCCATCGGCCCGTTCGAGGCCACGGCCACCGCCACGCCCCGCGCCTCCAGCCAGTCGATCAGCGCCACCGCGCCCTCCGTCATCTCCACGCCCTCGGCCATGCGTGCAAAGATGCGCTGGTAGATGAACGCCACCCAATCCTCCGGCAGATCGGCCCCCGCCTCGCGCAGCCGCCGGTCCACATCCTTCATCGTCCCGCCGGTGAAGCGGTCATGAAAGTCGGCGGCGCTCACCTCAAAGCCCCGCGTCGCCAGATCGGCCACCACCAGCTCCGAGAGCGGCCCCTCGCTGTCCACCAGCACGCCGTCGCAATCGAATATGACCAGTTCGGGTCTCATGACTTCTCCATCAGGGTAATATGCGTGTCGCCATAGGCGCGGTGCTCGATCAGGTCAAAGCCCTCCGGCGCCTCCATCGGCGCCGATTCTTCCCAGACGATCAGCGCCTCCGGCGCAATCCAGCCGCCCTCCACCGCGCTGGCCAGCGCCCGCTGCCCCAGCCCCTTGCCATAGGGCGGATCGAGGAACACGAGGTCAAACGCCGCGCCCCGGTTCTCGCCGAGCCGCACGGCATCGCGGCGATAGAGCTTCACCTCGCCCATCGCCCGCAGCTTCTCCACATTCTCCCGGATCAGCGCCCGCGCCTTGTGCCCGTCATCCACTGCCGTCACATGCACCGCGCCCCGGCTCAGCGCCTCCAGCCCCAGCGCGCCGGTGCCGGCAAAGAGGTCGAGCACCCGCGCGCCCTCGACCCCGCCGCGCGAGGCCAGCACGTTGAACAGCGCCTCCCGCACCCGGTCGGATGTGGGCCGCAAATGCGCCCCCGCATCCCCCTTGCCCAGCGCCGCCAGCGCCGTGCCGCGGAATTTTCCGCCAACGATTCTCACGCCTTGAGCAGGGCCTTCAGCTCGGTTGCCGGGTCCGCCACCGCCGCCTTGTCGGGGCTCTTGCCGCCCTCGATCAGCCGCTTGCCCACCATGTAGGCCCGGCTGTCGTTCATCGCGTCCACCGCCAGCAGCTTGCCGCCGGCGTAGTACCAAAAGCTCACCGTCTCGCCCTCGCCCCGGGTGACGATCTCATCGTATCCGGTGTTCAGCCCGGCGATCTGCAGCTTGGTGTCATACTGGTCGCTCCAGAACCACGGCTTGGCCACATAATCCTTCTCCGCGCCCAGCATGTTCTCGGCCACCAGCTCCGCCTGGTCGATTGCATTGCCGACCGACTCCAGCCTGATCCGCCCGCCCCCATGCGGGAAAGAGGCACAATCCCCGGCGGCAAAGATCGAAGGGTCAGAGGTGCGCCCCTGCGCATCGGTCTTGATCCCGTTCTCGATCATCAGCCCACCAAGTTCGGCAATCTGCGTGCAGGGCGTGATTCCCACGCCCACGATCACCACATCCGCCGCAAGCTCCTCGCCATCGGTGAGCAGCGCGCCCGTCACCCGGCCGTCGCCGAGCAGCTTTTCCAGCCCGATCCCCTCGCGGATATCGACACCATGATCCTCATGCAGCGCGCGGAAGTAATCCGAGGTCTGCGGCGCTGCGACCCGCTGCAGGATCCGGTCGGCCATCTCCACCAGCGTCACATCCAGCCCCAGCTTGGCGCAAACCGCCGCCGCCTCCAGCCCGATGTAGCCACCCCCGATGATCAGCGCCTTCTTTCCGGCGCCCAGCTCTGGCTGCATCCGGTCGATATCGGCCAGCGTCCGCACGGTGAACACACCACCCAGATCGCCGCCAATCGCCGCCGGCAGGCGGCGCGGCGCCGAACCGGTGGTCAGCGCCAGCAGGTCGTACTTCAACCGCTCCTCGCCGAGGTGCAACTCCTTGTGCTCCCGGTCGATCCCCGTCACCGGCGCGCCCAGCTTCAGCGTGATGTTCTGCTCGGCATAATACTCCTCGCTGCGCAGGTAGAGCCGCTCCAGCTCCATCTCGCCCAGCAGGTAGGCCTTCGAGAGCGGCGGCCTCTGATACGGCACCACCGGCTCCTCGCCCACCAGCGTGATCCCGCCGTCAAACCCCAGCCCCCGGAGCTTGCTCACCAGCGCAGACCCTGCCTGCCCCGCGCCCACCACAACGATATCCATGCCCGACCTCCCTTGCCTTTCCGCACGTTCGCGGCATTTCATGAACCGAACGACGAGGACAGCAAATAGATAAAGGGAGAAGATCATGCAAATCTCGGTGGGAGACACGATCCCTTCGGCAACTTTCGTGCGGATGGGCGCCGAAGGGCCGGAGCAAATCGCGCTGAAAGACATCACCACAGGCAAGAAGGTCATCATCTTCGGCCTGCCCGGCGCCTACACCGGCACCTGCTCCACCAAGCACGTGCCGAGCTACATCGAGAACATGGGCATGCTGAAAGAGAAGGGCGTGGCCGAGGTGATCTGCGTCTCCGTCAACGACCCCTTCGTGATGGACGCATGGGGCAAGGACACCGGCGCCGCCGAGGCCGGCATCCACATGCTGGGCGACCCGGAAGGCACCTTCACCAAGGAAATCGGCATGAGCTTCAACGCCCCGCCCGCCGGCCTCATCAACCGCTCGCTGCGCTACGCCATGGTGCTGCACGACAACGTGGTGACCACCTTCAACCTCGAAGGCGGCCCGGGCGAATGCTCCGTCTCCGCCGCGCCTGCGCTCTTCGACCAGCTTTGACCACCGGTTGACACGGCCCACCCCACCGCCTACCCCGGAACCCGTTCAAAACAGGTTAGGCGGAGGAAGGTTGGCCCCGCCCCCGCATCTGCGGGTCCTTCCGCCGGGCATCCGGCGGCCCCGAACTATCCAGGCGCCCGCATCCCGTGGGCGCCGATAGCAGGGGCATGACCATGCAACCACATATCACCGTTCTCACCCTCGCCGTGGCCGATCTCGAGGCTGCCGTCGCCTTCTACCGCGACGGGCTCGGCCTGCCGACCGAGGGCATCATCGGCACCGAGTTCGAACACGGCGCCGTTGCCTTCTTCCCGCTTTCGGGGGGCTTGCGCCTCGCGCTCTGGGCGCAGGACGATCTCGCCCATGACACCGGCCTGCCGAAAACGCCGATCAGCTCCACCGCCGTCAGCATCGGCCACAACGTCATGACCCGCGCCGAGGTCGATACTCTCATGGCCGCCGCCGCCCGCGCCGGGGCCGATATTGTGAAACAGCCCGAAAATACCTTCTACGGCGGCTACGGCGGCTATTTCCGCGACCCCGACGGCCACCTCTGGGAGATCGTCTGGAACCCCGAGATGCTGCCCGAAACCTGACTTGAGCCCGTAGGGTCCGCATTCATGGCGCACCCTGCCCACCACACGCCCGTGGCGCCAGCAGAAGAATTCTAACGAAAATTCTTCCACCTCAAAAATCTTCGTGAAGATTTTTCTACCCCGCCAGCTTCTCCATCACCGAAGCCAGCTTCAAATCCTTCTCCGTCAGCGCACCCGCCGAATGCGTCGTCAGCCGCACCTCGACCTTATTCCACGAGTTCGACCAATCCGGATGATGGTCCGCCTTCTCCGCCGCCAGCGCCACCCGCGCCATCCAGCCAAACGCCTCCGAGAAATTCCGGAACTTGAAGGTCTTCGCCAGAACCTCGCCGTCCCGTGCCCAGCCCGCCGCTTCCAACTCTTCCAGCGTCAATCCTGCTCCTCCCGATGCTCGCGGCGGAACGGCCCGTAGCCCGTCAACACCTCGATTTCGTAATCCACCGCGCGTGCCTCCTCCTCCAGAAAATCCGCAATCGCCCGGCGAAAGCCCTCATCGGCGACCCAGTGCAGCGAATGCGTCTCTTTCGGCAAATAACCCCGCGCCAGCTTGTGCTCGCCCTGCGCCCCGGCCTCCACGCGGGCAAGCCCCCGCGCGATCGCCTCCTCGATGGCCACATAGTAGCACAGCTCGAAATGCAGGCAGGGGTGATGCTCGGTGCAACCCCAGTAGCGCCCAAACAGCGCGTCCCGCCCGATGAAATTCAGCGCCCCGGCCACGAACCGGCCTTCGCGCTCCGCCAGCACCAGCAGCACATCCTCGCGCAGCCCGGCCTGCACCTCGTCAAAGAACGGCCGCGTCAGATAGGGCGAGCCCCACTTCCTCGCCCCGGTGTCCTGATAGAATTGCCAGAACGCATCCCAATGCTCCGGCTCAATCTCCTCCCCGGTCAGCCGCAGGATGCGCCCGCCAAAGCCCTGCGCCCGCTCCCGCTCCTTGCGAATGTTCTTCCGCTTCCGGCTGCTCAGATCGGCCAGAAAATCGTCAAACGTGGCATACCCCCGGTTCTCCCAATGAAACTGCTGCCCCCGTCGGTGCATCAGCCCCATCTGCGCCCCCGCCTCGGCCTCCGCCTCGGTGCAAAACGTCGCGTGCACGCCCGAGAGCCCGCCCTGCGCCGCCACCTGCACAGCGCCCTGAACCAGCGCGCTCATCCCGATCCGTTCCCAACCCGGCTTCACCAAAAAGCGCCGCCCCGGCACCGGAGTGAACGGCGCCGCGATCTGCAGCTTCGGATAATACTCACCCCCGGCCCGCTCATAGGCATGGGCCCAGGAGTGGTCGAACACATATTCGCCCTGGCTGTGAAACTTGGCATACATCGGCGCGGTCGCGATCAGCTCCTCGCCCGCCCGCGCCAGCAGGTAAGTCGGCTGCCAGCCAGACCGCCCGCCGACCGAGCCGCTGTCTTCCAGCGCCTTCAAAAACCGATAGGTCACAAACGGATCTTCCGGCCGCCCATCCCCGGGCGCGGCACAGGCATCCCAGGCCTCCGGCGTCACCGCGCCAAGGCTGTCCACCGTTTCAATGGAAATGTCCGAGCTGCCATCCATAGCCACGCCAGACTTGGCCCGCCGCGCCGCGGCGTCAAGCGGCGGCGTAACCCTCGAAGGTCACATTGGCGGCAACCTCTCGGGCCTTCGCCTCTTCCGCCTCGGAGCGGATCGTCCAGCACAGAATTTCGGCACCCTGCGCCTTTAGCTCCGCCACCCGCGCGTCGCCCAGCGCCCCGTGGCGGTGGCTGACAAAACAGGCCCCCACCCGGTCGTAATCGGGGATCGCCCGCAGCTCCGCCCGCCGCGCCTCGGGCACGGTCGTCCAGCTGTCCGGCTCGTAATTGTCGGTCGTCAGCCCGCGCGGCACATCCGGCAGCAGCTCCGCCATCACCGCCATGGAATGCGGGTTGAAGCTCATCAGCGCCATCTCGCCCGCGTAGCCCTCAAGCACCTCCGCCACGGCCCGCTCAAGCTGGCCCACGTTCGGCCCCAACGCGCCATCCTGATCCTTGATCTCAATGAGCAGCGGCACCCGGCCATCCACCAGCTTCAGCACCTCGGCCAGTGTCGGAATACCCTCACCACCATCGGTGAGCATAATCTGCCCGAGTTCCGCCGCCGTCCGCTGCGCCACCGGCCCGGTTTCCCCGGTCAGGCGGCTCAGGGCGTAGTCATGGAACACCATCGGCACCCCATCCTTCGACGGCTGCAAATCCAGCTCGATCCCGTAGCCCGCTTCAATCGCCGCCGCGAAGGCCGCGCGGGAGTTTTCCACCCGCCCCGCGGCCCGGTCATGGTAGCCCCGGTGCGCGATGGGGCGGGTCAGCAGGCTCTCCGGCAGGCTCATTTCAGCTTGAAGATCCCCTCGATCTCCACCGCCACGCCGAAGGGCAGCGAGGCCGCGCTCACCGCCGAGCGTGCGTGGCGGCCCGCGTCTCCGAGCGCTTCGACGAGGAAGTCGGACGCGCCGTTCACCACCTTCGGCTGCTCGCCAAAATCGGCGGTCGAGTTCACAAAGGCCGTCAGCTTCACCACCCGGTCCAGCTTGTCCAGATCGCCGCCACAGGCCGCCTTCACCTGCGCCAGCAGGTTCACCGCGCAGACCTTGGCCGCCGCGACACCCGCCGCCACATCCATGTCATCGCCCAGCTTGCCCTTGATCATCTCGCCGTTTTCCATCGAGATCTGGCCGCTCACATAAAGCAGCCCGTCCGCCTCCACGAAGGGCACGTAATTGGCCGCCGGCGCGCTGGCTTCGGGCAGGGTGACACCAAGCTCTGCAAGGCGGGTCTCATAGGTTCCGGGCATGGGCATATCTCCTTTTGCGCGGACCATGGCCCCGCCCCGTCACCCCGTCAAGGTGACTTCAAGCAGCCTTCAAGCTACCTCCGCCGCAGCCGCTCCATCATCCGCTGCCAGCCCCCCGGCGCCAGCGGCACGCTCAGGAACAGCCCTGCAAAGAACCCGCCGATATCCGCGATCCAATCGTTCCCCGCGCCAAAGAGCACGCCGAACACGAGCTGAAACGCCAAGAGCACCCCGATCAGCGTGAAGGCGCCATACTGGTTCTCGCCGCGCCGCCCCAGATGCACCCACATGATGAAGGTATAGCCCCCGATCAGCGCATAAGCCCCCGGAAACGCGCCAAACAGCGCCCCTCCCCCGGCCAGCAGCCAAAACGCCAAGGCCCCCGCAACCGTCCCGGCAAAGAACATCACCGCCACGGCGACCTGCCCCAGCACCTCGCCCACCATCTTGCCCAGGGCCAGCGTGAACACCCCCGCGAAGATCATATGCGTGAACCCGCCATGCACGAACGGATAGCTCACGATCCGCATCAGCTGGCTCGGCGGATACTCCCCCCGCTCCACCATCATCGCCATGATCTCGGGCGAAAAGGCGAACCGCTGCAACGCGAAGATCCGCGCGTCATCGCCGCCCCGCGTCGCCCCCACGATGCCGGCCTGGCTCAGCACGAACCACAGCTCCACCGCAAACATCGCCCCCACGATCGCCAGCACCACCGGCGGCACGGCGTTGAAGGGCGAGGCGTTGTGATCCCAGTCCATGTTCGGTCCTGCCATTGCTCTGTGTGTTGAATCTTTCCGCCCCCGTGGGTAAGCGAGCAGGACAGGATTGACCAGACGAGGCACGCAATGGCCGACACCACCTTCACCCCCCGCGTCTTCTCCGGCATCAAGCCCTCCGGCGGGCTGACGCTTGGCAACTACCTCGGCGCCATCAAGCGCTGGGTCGCGATGCAGGAGGAGGGGACCGAGAGCATCTACTGCGTCGTCGATCTGCACGCCATCACCGTCTGGCAGGACCCGGCCGAGCTGCGCACCGCGACCCATGAGGTCGCCGCCGGCATGCTCGCGAGCGGCATCGACCCGTCGCGCTCCATCCTCTTCAACCAGAGCCAGGTGCCCGAGCACGCCGAGCTGGCCTGGATCTTCAACTGCGTCGCCCGCGTCGGCTGGATGAACCGGATGACCCAGTTCAAGGAGAAGGCCGGGAGCAACGCCGAGAAGGTCTCCCTCGGCCTCTACGCCTATCCCTCGCTGATGGCCGCCGACATCCTGCTCTACCACGCCACCCACGTCCCGGTGGGCGAGGACCAGAAGCAGCATGTCGAGCTGACCCGCGACATCGCCGCCAAGTTCAATCACGACTACAAGGTGGATTTCTTCCCGATGACCGAACCGGTGATCGAAGGCCCCGGCATGCGGGTGATGAACCTGCGTGACGGCTCCAAGAAGATGTCCAAGTCCGGCGAGAGCGACATGGAGCGCATCAACATGCTCGACGACGCCGACACCATCGCCAAGAAGTTCAAAAAGGCCCGCACCGACCCGGCCCCCCTGCCTGAGAGCCCCGACGGCCTGAAGGACCGCCCCGAAGCCAAGAACCTCGTCGACATCTACGCCTCCTTGTCAGGCGGCACCCAGGAGTCCGTGATCGCCGAATACGCCGGCGCAGGCTGGGGCCAGTTCAAACCCGCCCTCGCCGATCTGGCCGTGGAGAAACTGGCGCCGATCAGCGACGAAATGCGCCGCCTGATGGCCGACCCGGCAGAGATCGACCGGCTGCTGGGCGTAGGCCGCGACCGCGCGCGGGAGATCGCCGCGCCGGTGCTGGAGCGGACCTATGAGATTGTGGGGCTGGTGCGGAGTTGAGCTCGCAAATTCTGATCATGTGCCACTCACGCAGAACCGCAGGTTTAAGCAGTTACTTGAAGGGCTCTGGAAGCTAGCGCAGTCCTCGTCCTAGGGTTTGGACAGCTTCAATATCGACGGCTGAACTGGCGATCTATCCCCGTCATCCGTATTCGCCATGTCGCAAGTTGGCTACTAATTCTGAAGGTCTCCGCGATCTGGGCGTCATCCATTCCTCGTCTTCGAAGACTCAACAGACCTTCGCGAGGAGCTAGCATGGCGCCGGATAGCCAATCAGCCTCATCTTCGAACTCTTTCGGGTAATCGCTGAGCAGAAGAAGTCCGTTCTCAAACTGGTCAACGCGGCTCGGCTTGTGCTTTAGCTCAAGGTGTGCCCATTCATGCATTATCGTGTTGGACTGTCTTGCGGCAGGGCGCGTATTGTTAATGACGATGACTGTGCAATTGCCTTCTTTGATTGTAACAGCATCCCAACTGTCAGGATCGGAAATCGTCAGTTGGCGAATATGGCATATGTCAAGTTCAGGTACATCTTGGGGTGTCCAAACCAAACACCCCTTAGACTCTACTAGGGTGATGGGGTCGATAGCACCGTCACTAGGAATACCTAGACGGCCCCGTGTTTCCATCGACAATCGCTCGGCGTGAGCTTTGAAGCCCCTGCGCATCTATCTAGAGTTCTTCCCGAGCTATTATTGCATTCTGCACTGCAACGATCATGGCGCCAAGCGCGGTAGCCGTATCAACTGACGTCGTGTTTTTTTTGCGCATGTGCACCGTCGGAGGAGGTCGCACTGCGCCGCTTGCCTCCAGACCTAAGAATACGGCAGGGTCCTCGCCTAGCCATTCACAGATTTTGGCGAAGGTTGCCAAGTCTGGAACATGGCCGTTTTCTACCCTCGACAGTGTGGCTGGACTTACTCCGATTTCCGCTGCCGCCGCTCTAACGCCGTTAACTCCACGGTGCTTCACGACACGCGCACCGAGTTCCTGAATCTGAAGACTCATGCTTTCTCCCAAGAGCCACGTTGACTCCAAGGTTAACGTGGGCTATCTGTCCTACATGTGAGACAGTTATCGTTTCTAAGTCGGTACGTCTCTCCTGTAAGACAGTGAATCATCTGTATGCTGGTGCGTCAACCCTGACGCCAGGTTTCAGTCCATTCATGCACGTGTGAACGCCCAAATGCTCAGGGCAACAGCAGAAAGAACTCAAAGATGGGTACGAGACGAAATACTGAAGTGACTGGGAAACGTGCCGCGACAGCGGCATCTCGGGTCCTGCGAAGCCCGACAGCTAGCAAAGCTGCCAAGAGCGCGGCCGGCTCGGCGTTGACGCAGGTTCGCACCAAGAGCGCGCCGAATGAGGTCACGAGCAAAAAGGCAGCCACCGCTGCATCAAAGACCCTCCGGAGCTCAAGTGCATCAAAAGCTGCAAAATCGGCAGCAGGATCCGCTTTGGCCCAGCGACCTGACCGCAAGCGGTAGGCGCACCACTTTGATGAACACCTTCCACTGAAACAAGGAGACACAAAAATGGCTAGATGTACCGCACCTGTTAGGGGCCACAGGTCAGCGGCAGCCGCCGCCAACTGTCCAGCATGTGGAAGACATTACGGTCGCTCTCGTGGAAATTGGGGATCTGGCGGAGGCAACAGCACCTACAATCTTGCCTCCCGTCCGTCGTACCCTTCCTCAGGAAGCCGCATAACATCGAGTGGCGGAGGGTCTAGCGCCCGCACTAAGAAACCGCGCTGGTCGAGAACCTCCTCCACCGTGTGGTACACACCTGAACAGGTTGCCGCACTGACACCTGTAAGGGAAAATGTTGAGTCGCTTGCCGTTGTGGAACCAGACCTCCGCGATGTCTTCCTGTGTCACGCGTGGGATGACCGGCAAGGTCCAGCAAAAGAACTGCATGACCTATTGGAGGCACGAGGTGTCCGTGTGTGGTTCAGTGAAAAGGACCTCGGTCTAGGGGTTCCGATGATGCGTGCAATTGACAAGGGTCTGGTCAACTCGCGCGTTGGCATCGTCTTGGTTACGCAAGCAATGCTGAAACGGCTTCCGTCAGAAGGCGTTGCCGACAAAGAACTTTCGGCACTTCTGCGGCGCGAGCGCCTGGTGCCAGTCGTTCATGGCACCACCTACGAGGAACTTGAGAAAGTCAGTTTACTCCTCGCCTCTCGTGCTGGTTTGAGCACTGCCGAGGAATCCATGAAAGATGTTGCCGACAAGATTGCCGAACTCGTCGCAACCTGAGCCTCATCGGGTCTGCCTGAGCAAGCTATCTGCATGCAGTATTCTTCCCGAGCCACCCCACCGTCCCGCACCATTAACCACCCCACACCCCTCTTCTGTGCAAAAATCGCGTATGTATGGAATGTGCATCAGTTGTGCATCACTTGTGCCCCCTCCGCATATCCCCCCAATCCCCCCGAAAACCCAACCCCTTAACGCCCCGTCCGCCCGCCGACGAACCGCCGGAACATCCCCCGCCAACCTTCACCCAGCCGTTACAAAACCGTCACCGGAAGGACTCCAAACGCCCCTAGGTTGACCTCATCGCGGCGCGGCCGGTCCCCACCCCGCCCCGCTGAGCGACCATCTCCTGTCCCCCGGAGCCCGCGCTCACCCCCGGCCTTCCCCAGGCCGGGGGGCTTCCCCTCTGGACCTCCCCGCCTCGCCCCCCTAGGGTCGCGCCGCAAGAGGGAGGCCCGCGCATGGCAACCGGAAAGAACATCCGCACATATTTTGAAGGCACTTGGCACGAAGGCGACGTGATGATCATGCGCGCCGCCGATCACGGCTCATGGCTCGGCACCACGGTGTTCGACGGCGCCCGCTACGTCGATGGCGTCGCCCCCGATCTCGAGGCCCACCTCGCGCGGGTGAACCGCTCCGCCGAGGCACTGATGATCCGCCCCACCGTCTCCACCGCCGAGATGCTGGAGATCGCCTGGGAGGGGCTTCGGCTCTACCCGAAAGATGCCGCCGTCTACATCCGCCCGATGTATTGGGGCATCGAGAGCGGCCACATGGGCATCCTCCCTGCCGAGGCCGATGGCGGCTTTGCCCTCTGCCTCGAAGAGATCCCCATGGCCGCCCCCGAGGCCACCGTCCGGCTCACCACCACCCAGTTCCGCCGCCCGGTGATCGAGAGCTCGGTCTGCAACGCCAAGGCGGGCTGCCTCTACCCCAACAACGCCCGGATGCTGGCCGAGGCCAAGGCCAAGGGCTACGACAACACCCTCGTCGCCGACGCCATGGGCAACGTGGCCGAAAGCGCCACCGCAAACGCCTTCATGGTGAAGGACGGCGAGGTCTTCACCCCCATCGCCAACGGCACCTTCCTGTCCGGCATCACCCGCGCGCGGCACATCGCCAACCTGCGGGCCGATGGGGTGAAGGTGCACGAGACCGTGCTCACCTTCGACGATTTCCGCGCGGCGGACGAAGTATTTCTCTCCGGCAACCTGATGAAGGTCACGCCCGTCACCGAGTTCGACGGCACCCACTACCAGCACGGCCCCGTTACCCGTCGCACCCGCGAGCTGTACTGGGATTGGGCCCACTCCGGCTGACGGCACGCACCATTGAAGCCCCCGCCCCTCTGCGCCATGATCGGCGCAGAAGGATCTCCCTCCATGCAGCCTTTCCCGCGCCCGTGACACCCGGCCTCGCCTCCCTGCGCCTCTCGGCGCAAACCCTCGCCATCGGCGCCGTCGGTGCGCTGTTGGCCTGGGCGCTTTCCATGCCGCTGGCCTTTCTCGCCGGCCCCGCCCTCGCCGTGGCCTGCGCCAGTTTTGCCGGGGTGTCGGTGAGCATCCACAACCGCCTGCGTGATACCTGCTTCGTGCTGATCGGCCTCTCCGTCGGCGGGCTGGTCACGCCCGCCAGCCTCGATGCCGTCGCCAAATGGCCCGTGGCCTTCGCCCTGCTCGCCGCACTCACCCTCGTCACGCCCTACATCATCCGCGAGTTGCTCTGCCGTGGTTTCGGGTTTTCGCGGCCAGAGGCCTTTCTGGCCGCCGCTCCGGGGCACCTGTCGATGGTGGTGGCGCTGACCGAAAGCCTCGGCCTGCCGCTGGTCCGCCCGGTGCTGATGGCCTCCTTCCGCGTGCTGATCCTCACCCTCACCGTGCCGCTCGCCGCCACGCTGGCCGGGGTGCCGATCGGGCCGGGCCTGCCCTCAGCGCCGCTGATCACCAGCTGGCTGCTGATCGCACCACAAATCGTGGCGGCCGTCCTTCTGGGCTGGGTTCTGGGCAAGCTGAAGGTGCCCGCCCCCCTGCTCATCGGCGCGATGACAGTGGGGGCCGGCGCCCACCTCTCAGGTCTGGCCGAAGGCGGCATGCCGCCTTGGGTCGCGCAAACGGTGCTGGTGATCATGGGCAGCTTGATCGGCTCGCGCTTCATGGGCATCTCCCTGCGCGCCATCCTCAGCGATTTCTCCGCCGCCGTGCTTGCCGTCCTCGGCTCCACCGCCCTCGCCGCGCTCTTCGCGCTGGCCGCCGCCCGCGCCTCCGGCCTGCCGTTTCTCGACGTGCTCATCGCCTTCTCCCCCGGCGGGCTGGAAACCATGATCATCGTCGGCGCGGCCGCCGGGGCAGACCCGAGCTTTGTCGCCGCCGCCCATGTCAGCCGGCTGATCGTGCTGGCGGTGCTGCTCTCCGCCTTCGCCATCCGCCACGGCCGCACCCCGCCCCCGCCCGACCGCCGATAACCGCCCGCGGTTGACCCCACGCCGATTGCCCCCAAGTGGTGGCACGCGGGGGCCGTCACGCCCCCATTGCCAGACCCCGGCCCAGAGGCCATGATCCGCCCGCAAGGAGGGCCACCCAGATGCGCAAGTTCCTCGTCGTGCTCGACGACAGCCGCGAATGCCTGAACGCCATGCGTTTTGCGGCCATGCGCGCCGCCAAGACCGGCGGCGGCGTGGAGATTCTGTCGATCATCCCGCCCGATGAGTTCAACCACTGGATCGGCGTGGGAGACGTGATGCGCGCCGAGGCCCGCGAGCGGATCGAGGCCCATTTCGAGGTCTTCGCCAAATGGATGCGCGACCGTCAGGGCGTCGACCCCGAGCTGGTGGTGCGCGAGGGCGAGCCGGTCGACGAGATCCTCGCCCAATGCCGCGAAGACCCCGAGATCGGCGTCCTCGTCCTCGGCGCCGGCACCGGCAAAAAAGGCCCCGGCCCGCTCGTCACCCAACTCACCAAAAACGCCGGCTCCCTCGAGTTCCCCATCACCATCGTGCCAGGCGAACTCTCCAAGGAACGGCTGGAGAGCATTACCTGATTTTGGAGTTCTTACAGAAGAATCCGAAACCACGTTCCTGCCGCAGTATTTTCTTGTTCTGGACCAGTCGACCGATAGTCTGTGCCAATGGGCAGATTGATTTGGTCTTTGGTGCTGGCTTCATTTCTAATCGCTGGTGGTTTACGCCCCGCGTGTGCGCAGGAATTCGACGCCTCTTTGCTGACATACGAGGAGAAAAGATTTCTCCAGGCCGCCCTCGTTATGGAGGGCACCTATGTCGGCCTGATAGATGGTGTATGGGGTGCGGGCAGTCAAAAAGCACTTGCGACGGCGACCAGAGCAACCTCAACCCGTATCCCGCTATCCCGAGTTGCCCCGATCGTACGGAACTTTCAGGGTGAACTCCGCAGCTCGAATTGGGGCGTGATTGACCTGCCAGCTTCAGGCATCTCCTTCGCGGTCCCTTTCTCACACCTGACGAGCGACCAGAGCACGGAGTATCCCACGTTGCGGTCGCGAAGCGGGGACTTGCTCGTTCGCTCTTTGGCCGATGTGTCTCAGGAAGCGGTGGACCGGCACAGATGGCTCATAAACAATCACCGCGGTCCGCGCGAACTCTACTCAAGCTACAAATCCCGCAGGATGATTACGGCTTCGCAGCTTGCTGGCGGTAAGGTCGCCTACCTGCGCTCCGAGTACAGGTCCGGCCTCTTTGTAAGCCTTCTCGTCCAGTATGAACCTTGGCAGTCAAGACGCGGGCAACTAATTACGTCTACCTTCAGAAACGGGTCACAAAGCGAGTTGGCACTGCCACGTAATGGCTTGTTGTCTGGCTTGCTGTCTCCCCCCTCTACCCCTCCGCCAATACAGCCGGAAGTACCTGAGACAGCTTCGTCGAGGCCTCCTAGCACGTCGAAACCCACAGCTCGTGGCAGCGGAACGGGGTTTTTCGTCAACAACACGGATGTAGTGACAGCCGCTCATGTCGTTGACGGCTGCAGTTCGTTGCAACTGGAGAGTGGCGAGGCCCTCGAGATCGTGGGCGTCGACAAGGCGCTGGATCTTGCGGTGCTATCTTCAAGTTCACGATCACAGTATTTTCTTCCGCTGGACAGTGAAGAATCCGCCAAGCTCGGAGAGGATATTTTTGCGCTCGGGTTCCCCTACAGAGGGCTTTTGGATCAAGGCCTTACGGTCACGGGCGGCAATGTCGGCGCGCTGCCCGGTGCCCTCGACTCGGCGAAACGCCTGATGATTACCGCGCCGGTACAGCCTGGAAACAGTGGCGGCCCGATCCTGAATAGGGATGGCCGTGTTGTTGGCGTGGTGGTGTCGCGCTTTAACGATCTTTTCGTGCTGGAGCAAACCGGGAGCCTGCCGCAAAACATTAACTTCGCGGTGTCGAATGGCCCTCTCATAGGGTTTCTCGAGAAGCATCATGTGTTTTATGCGAATGTGGATGACAAGGCGGATCCAATTTCAAACGGTGTGCCGGAGCAGATGCAGAAATCAGTCGTCTCGGTGCTATGCCATTGAATGGATACGTCTGGGCTCAGAGCCGTCGCGTACATCAGCTTTCTGAGCCCCAGTGTCTCGCTGAAGAAAAAGGCGTCTCATCGCGAGGCGCAAACGACGATGGCGACGCGTTGCACCTATACTCCTCACGTAGTGACTCGAGCGGCATATGCGCTAGGTCCGCTTTGTCCTACAGTTCCACAATCAATCTTTGTCCATACGGATGACCGCCCCCGACCCCTTCCGCCACCACCCCGGCCTGCGCGGCAAGATCACGCCGCCGGAGGAGAGCTTCTTCCGCGATTTCTCCCTTCCCAAGCTGGAGGCCCTGCTGACCGAGAAGGGGCTGCCCACCGGTTGGTGGTATTCCGACGCCGAGCGCGAGGCCGACCGGCACGCCACCCTCGCCACCCGGCCCACGCCCGACCTCTGGGTCTTCGCCTATGGCTCGCTGATGTGGGATCCGGCCTTCCATTTCGCAGAGGTCCGCCGCGCCCGACTGCCCCGGCACGCCCGCCGTTTTATCCTGCTCGACAGGCGCGGGGGGCGCGGCACGCCCGATGCGCCCGGCCTCATGGCCGCCCTCGATGAATGCCCCGGCGGGCCGGGCTGCGACGGCCTCGCCTTTCGCATCCCAGCCGCCCGCGTCGAGACCGAGAGCGCCATCCTCTGGCAACGCGAACGCATCTCCGATGGCTACTTCCCCCGCTTCGTCGAGGCCCGCCTGCCCGATGGCATCGTGCCTGCGCTCACCTTTCTGGCCAACCACGAGTCCGAGATCATGGCCCCCGACCTGCCCCGTGCCGCGCAGGTCGAGCATATCGCCACCGGCGCGGGGTTTCTCGGCAGCTCGGCCGATTACCTGCGCAACCTCGCCCGGCAATTCGCCGAACTGCGGATCGACGATCCCGAGATCACCGCGCTTCTGGCCGATGTTGAGGCCCGGATCGCCGCCCTTGAGGGAGCCTGAGCCATGCGCGCCCTGCTCCTCGCCCTCCTGCTGCCCCTTGCCGCCTGCCTCGCGCCCGAGCCGCCGCTGCCGCCCGCAGGCACGCCCTATGCGTCCATGATCATCCCGGGCGACAACCTCTACCCCAGCTATGAATCCCGCATCTATGCCACCGATGTCGTGGCGGTGCTGGAGCCGGCGCATCCGGCCAACGACATGAAGGAAACACGCAACATCAAGCCCTTGCCCCCCGGCACATGGGCCGAGCTGCTGCGGCTCAACGCCCTGCCCCAACGCATCTCGCCGGTCCGCCCAGACCCGCCTGAGTGCTGCCACGCCGATGCGACCCCGGTGTATGGGTTCGCCCACCACCCCGGCCCGCTTGCACCCGAGGCCTTCGAGGGCGCGCTGGAGTGGTCCCGCCAGCAATAGCGCGGCCCTTGCCCCACCCGGCACCCGCGCTACTTTAGAACCATTCCAAATCTTGACCCGCCCGCCTGCGGGGCGCATATATGCCCCAACCCCGAAAGGACCGTGCGCCATGTTCATCCAGACCGAATCCACGCCAAACCCCGCCACCCTCAAGTTCCTGCCCGGGCAGGAGGTGATGGGCACCGGCACCGCCGACTTCCCCAATGCCGAGGCCGCCGCCGCCTCGCCGCTGGCTGGCCGCATCTTCGCGGTCGATGGCGTCACCGGCGTGTTTCTGGGCCATGACTTCGTGACCGTCACCAAGGCCGACGGGCCGGAGTGGGATCACCTGAAGCCCGCGATCCTCGGCGCGATCATGGAGCACGTGCAATCCGGCGAGCCGGTGCTGGCCTCCGATGCCGCGCCCGAGGCCGCCCACGCGATCCACGAGGGCGAAGACGGCGAAATCGTCGAGCAGATCAAGCAGCTCCTCGATACCCGCGTGCGCCCCGCCGTGGCGCAGGATGGGGGCGACATCACTTTCCACGGCTTCGAGCGCGGAGTGGTCTACCTCCACATGCAGGGCGCCTGCGCCGGCTGCCCCTCCTCCACGCTGACGCTAAAGATGGGCATCGAGCAACTGCTCCGCCACTACATCCCCGAAGTGACAGAAGTCCGCCCCGTCGCGGCCTGACCTCTCCGGCTTGCTTCCTGACCGCCTCACCGGGCGCTGCTACTGCGGCGCCACGCAACTCAGCGCATCCGGCCCGTTGAGCGTGGCTTACTGCCACTGCACCGATTGCCGCCGCTGGACGGGGGCACCAGTCACCGCATGGGTCGGCGTGCCCGAAGTCACCCTCACGCCCGCGCCCGAGCCGTTCTCGGTATCCGAGGGGGTCAGCCGCACGTCCTGCCCGCGCTGCGGCTCACCGCTGGCGGCCAGCTTCTCCTACCTGCCCGGCACCATGTGGCTGCCGATGGGCCTGCTCGATCAGGCCGCCGATCTCGCCCCCACGCTGCATTGCTACGCGGGCGAGGCGCTGCCGTGGCTACACATCTCCGATGATCTGCCGCGCGAGCAGGGCAGCGGCCACGAGGTGCTCTGATGAGCGTGGCTGACCCGACCCTGCTGGCCTTCGATACCTCCGGCCCCCACATCGCTGCCGCCGTGTTGCAGCACGGCACCGTGGTGGCCCAGCGCCACGAGCCGATGAAGCGTGGACAGGCCGAAAACCTCATGCCGATCTTGGAGGAGTTGCTGGCCGAGGCCGGTCTGGCATGGGCCGATCTCACCGCGCTCGGCGTCGGCATCGGCCCCGGCAACTTCACCGGCATCCGCATCTCCGTCGCCGCCGCACGCGGGCTGGCCCTTGGGCTGGGCATCCCCGCCGTGGGCGTCTCCAGCTTCGAGCTGGCCCGCGCGGCGGAGAGCGGCACCGTGCATCTCCCCGCACCGCGCGAGATGGCCTATGCGCAAGACTTCACCGCCGGTGCGCCTTCCGGCCCGCCAAGGCTGGAGCCGCGCCCGGCCGCGCTGGCCGAGGATATCCCCGATCTGCCCGCGCGCCTCGCCACCCGCGCCGCCGCGCTGCTGGCCAGCACCACGCCGCCCATCCCCCGCCCCGCGCCGCTTTACGTGAAAGCGCCCGACGCCGCGCCCGCGCGCGATGCGCCGCCCGAGATCATCGGATGACGCCCGAAGCACTGGCCACCCTCCATGCCGCCTGCTTCGAGGTGCCCCGCCCGTGGCGCGCCGCGGAGTTCGAGGCGCTTATGGCGCAGGAGAGCGTGTTCCTTCTGGGAGACGAGTCCGGCTTCGCCCTCGGCCAATGCGCCGGGGCCGAGGCCGAGCTGCTCACCCTCGCTGTCGCGCCCGAGGCCCGGCGGCAAGGGCTGGGCCGGGCGCTGCTGGAGCGCTTTCAAACCGAAGCCGCCAGCCGGGGCGGTGCAACCACCCTGCTGGAAGTCTCCGCCCAGAACGCCCCCGCCATCGCGCTCTACACCGCCGCCGGTTACAACGAGATCGGCCGCCGCCGCGCCTATTACCGCGCCCCCGGCGGCACCCGCGTCGATGCCATCGTGATGAGTCGCGCCCTCTAGGCCGGGCACTCTGCCCACCACTCCCCCGGCGGGCAACTTCCCCCCACGAAACACCGCCAAGTGACGTTGCGGTGCAGAAAAAGCGGTTGACCACCCTTCACCGCTGCGGCCTTATTCATGGGTAATCCATAACCCGGCACCCCGCCCGCAATTGCGGCGAGGATGCGGGACATAACCAACGGGAGACCTACCCATGACCTTCGCGCGCAGCCTTCTGGCCTCCGCCGCCGCCACCGCCCTCATGGCCGGTGCAGCGCTGGCCGACCCGGCCATCATCTTCGACCTCGGCGGCAAGTTCGACAAATCCTTCAACGAAAGCGCCTTCAACGGCGCGACCAAATGGGCCGAAGAGACCGGCGGCAGCTTCGCCGAGATCGAGATGCAGTCCGAAGCCCAGCGCGAGCAGGCCCTGCGCCGCCTCGCCGAAGATGGCGCCAACCCGATCGTCATGACCGGCTTCGCCTTCGCCACCGTTCTGGGTGAGGTCGCCCCCGACTACGCCGACACCAAGTTCGTCATCATCGACGGCGTGGTCGATGCGCCCAACGTGCGCTCGGTGGTGTTCAAGGAGCAGGAAGGCTCCTACCTCGTCGGCATGCTGGCCGGCATGGCCTCCGAATCCGGCACCGTGTCCTTCGTCGGCGGCATGGACATTCCGCTGATCCACAAGTTCGCCTGCGGCTATGCCCAGGGCGTGAAGGCCGCCAACCCCGACGCCACCATCATCCAGAACATGACCGGCACCACCCCGGCCGCCTGGAACGACCCGGTGAAAGGCTCCGAGCTGACCAAGGCACAAATCAGCCAAGGCTCCGACGTGGTCTATGCCGCCGCGGGCGGCACCGGCGTGGGCGTGCTGCAAACCGCTGCGGATGAGGGCATCTTCTCCATCGGCGTCGACAGCAACCAGAACCACCTGCACCCCGGCTCCGTGCTCACCTCGATGCTCAAGCGCGTCGACGTGGCCGTCTATAACGCCTTCACCGCTGGCGCCGACGGCATCGAGCCCGGCATCGTGGCCCTCGGCCTTGCTGAAGGCGGCGTGGATTACGCCGTGGACGACAACAACGCAGAACTCATCACCGAAGAGATGATGACCGCCGTCGACGCCGCGAAAGAGAAGATCATCGCTGGCGAGATCGAGGTCCACAACTACGAGACCGACAGCACCTGCCCGGCGATGTAAGCCGCGTGCAACGCTGAACGAGACAAAGGGAGGGCCGCTCCGGGAAACCGGCAGCGGCCCTTTCGCAAAGAGGGACCGGGGGAACATCATGGCCGCAGAACAGGCGCCCGCCATCGAACTCAAAGGCATCTCCAAGGCCTTCGGGCCGGTGCAGGCCAACAAGGACATCTCGCTCTCGGTGAAGCGCGGGGCGATCCACGGCATCATCGGCGAGAACGGCGCGGGCAAGTCCACCCTCATGTCCATCCTCTACGGCTTCTACAAGGCCGATGCCGGTGAGGTCTTCATCGGCGGCAATCTCACCCAGATCCCCGATAGCCAGGCCGCCATCGCGGCGGGCATCGGCATGGTCTTCCAGCACTTCAAGCTGGTGCAGAATTTCACGGTGCTCGAAAACGTCGTGCTCGGCGCCGAAGACGGCGCCCTCCTCGGCCCCTCGCTCACCAAGGCCCGCAAGGAGCTTCTGGCGCTCTCCTCCGAATACGGCCTCAAGATCGACCCGGATGCGGTCATTCAGGATATCGGCGTGGGCATGCAGCAGCGTGTCGAGATCCTCAAGGCGCTCTACCGCCAGGCCGATATCCTCATTCTCGACGAGCCGACCGGCGTGCTCACCCCGGCAGAGGCCGACCAGCTCTTCCGCATCCTCGAGCGGCTCAAGGCCGAGGGCAAAACCGTGATCCTGATCACGCATAAATTGCGTGAAATCATGGAGATAACCGATACCGTCTCGGTCATGCGCCGCGGCGAGATGACCGCCACCGTGCAAACCTCGGGCACCTCCCCCGAGGAGCTGGCCGAGCTGATGGTGGGCCGCAAGGTGCTGCTCCGCGTCGACAAGAAGCCCGCCACCCCCGGCGAAACCGTGCTTGAGGTCCGCGACCTCAAGGTGACCGACTCCAAGGGCGTGCAAAAGCTGCGCGGCATCTCGCTCGACATACGTGCCGGCGAGATCCTCGGCATCGCCGGGGTCGCAGGCAACGGCCAGTCCGAACTGCTGGAGGTGCTGGGCGGCTACTGCGCGGCCAAGGGCACCATCCGAATGAACGGCGAAGAGATCGACCTGACCGGCAGCCATTCCGATGGCCAGTCCCGCCGCCGCCGTGGCATCGCCCACGTGCCCGAAGACCGCCACCGCGAGGGCCTGATCCTCGAGTTTCACGCGTGGGAAAATGTCGCCTTCGGCTACCACAACGACCCGAAATACCAGAAGAACCGGCTCACGATGGACAACGCCGCCATCCGCGCCGACACCGAAGAGAAGATGGCCCGCTTCGACGTGCGCCCGCCCAACCCGCTGCTCGCCGCCAAGAACTTCTCCGGCGGCAACCAGCAAAAGATCGTTCTGGCCCGCGAGATCGAGCGCAACCCCGACCTGCTTCTGGTCGGCCAGCCCACGCGCGGCGTCGACATTGGCGCCATCGAGTTCATCCACCAGCAGATCGTGCGGCTGCGCGACGAGGGCAAGGCCATCCTTTTGGTCTCGGTCGAACTGGACGAAATCATGTCGCTCTCCGACCGGATCGCCGTCATGTTCGACGGGCAGATCATGGGCGAGCGCCTGCCCGCCGAAACCGACGAAAAAGAACTGGGCCTGCTGATGGCCGGCATGCAGGGGGAGGCCGCCTGACGGCGGTAAGGTTTGATTAACTATATGTGCGCATATATTATTGAAGACGGCAGCCTGACCCGGGAGTGCGCCCATGGCAATGACTTCGGAGCACGAGAACATCCAGCGTATCGACGATGCGCTCCGCGAGAACGCGCGCCTCATGCGGCAAATGCAGGACGATATATCAAGCGGGCGGGAGTCGCGCCGCACGATTGCGCTCTTCGTCCTCGGACTCGGCCTTGGGCTTGTGGTCGTCTACCTGCTCTCGCTCATGGCCCTCTGAATGTCCGACCGGGACGAACTCGAGCTTCGCAAACTGAGCGTCGAGATCGACTACCTCACCACCGGTACCCGCAAACTGGTGACCGAAATTCTCAAGCTGGAACGAGAGCGCGCCCTCTACCCCGTCGTTGTGGGCACTGGCATGCTCGTGGCCTTCGTCGGCCTGTTCAAGCTCTTCTCCTGAACATCCGCCGAAAGGCCTCCCCATGGACGTGATGCCCAAATGGGCCGAGGTCATCCTCGTCCCGCTCATCTCTCTCATCCTTGCCGCGCTGCTCTCGGCGGTGGTGATCCTCGCCATCGGGGAGAACCCGATCAAGGCCGTGTCCATCATGGTCGATGGCTCCATCGGCGGGGTGCGGGGCTGGGGCTATACGCTCTACTACGCCACCAACTTCATCTTTACCGGCCTCTGCGTCTCGGTCGCCTTCCATGCCCGGCTGTTCAACATCGGCGGTGAGGGTCAGGCCATGCTGGGCGGGCTCGGGGTGGCGCTGGTGCTGCTCTACATCCCCTTTCCGCACTGGTCCCTTGCGCTCGTCGCCGCCTCCATCGGTGCGGCGCTCTTCGGGGCGCTCTGGGCGCTGATCCCGGCCTGGCTTCAGGCCGCGCGGGGCAGCCACATCGTGATCACCACGATCATGTTCAACTTCATGGCGGCAGGGCTGCTCAACTACCTGCTGTCCAACACGCTCAAACCGGCGGGCCAGTCCGACCCGGCCTCCGCCAAGTTCGACGCCGCCTATGACCTGCCCACGCTCAACAGCATCCTGACTGACCTCGGCTTTCAGGCCGCGCGGGACGATTCGGTCAACGTCACCTTCCTGCTCGCCATCGCCGCCTGCTTCGCCGTCTGGTTCCTACTCTGGCGCACCCGTCTCGGCTTTCAGATCCGCTCCTTCGGCCAGTCGGAGACCGCTGCCAAATACGCCGGCATCTCCCCGCTAAAGATCACCGTGATCGCCATGCTCATCTCCGGCGGGCTGGCGGGCCTTATGGCCGTCAACACCGCGATGGGCGAGCAGGAGCGGCTCGTGCTGAACTCGGTCGAGGGCGCCGGCTTCATCGGCATCGCCGTGGCGCTGATGGGCCGCAACCACCCCTTCGGCGTGTTCCTCGCCGCGCTGCTCTTCGGCTTCCTCTACCAAGGCGGCGCCGAGTTGGCGCTCTGGACATCGATCCCCCGCGAGCTGATCACCGTGATCCAAGCGCTCGTGATCCTCTTCACCGGCGCGCTCGACAACATGGTGCGCACGCCGCTGGCCAACCTCTTCCTGCATCTGCGCAAGGGCAAGGAGCCGCCAGAAACCGCGCCGCCCCCGCCCGGCCCCAAGCGCCCGGATCATGAACCCGAAGGCACGGTGAAAGAGGCATGAGCGAGCTTCTCCCCTTTCTCCCCGGCTTCCTCGCCGCCTTCTCAATCCTGCTGGTCGCCGCCTCCTCGCCCGGCCCTGCCGTGGCCATGCTGCTCGGCATCTCCATGAGCCGCGGCCGCACGGCGGCGCTGGTCACATGCCTCGGCATCGCCTGCGGCTCTTCGCTGATCAACCTCGCCACCATGCTCGGCGTCGGCCTGCTGCTCTCCAAGGCAGCATGGGCCATGCAACTGCTCCGGCTCATCGGGGCGGCCTATCTGGCGTGGCTGGCCTATGGCGCCTTCCGCAAGGCGGCCAACCCGCCCGCGCTGGCAACCGGCCCCGAATCAAACGAATTGCCCGCCCGCTCGGCGGCACGCCTCTTCGCCGCCGGTTTCGCGCTGCAGGTGACCAACCCAAAGGCCATCGTCTTCTGGCTCGCCATCGCCGCGCTCGGGGCCACCGCCGGCGGCGGTGCGCTGGTCTATGCCGCCTTCTTCGCCGCCTGCTGGGTGATCTCCTTCGGCTGCCACGCCGCATGGGCGCTGCTTCTCAGCTCCGCCCCCGTCCGCGCCGCCTACACACGCGCCCGGCGCTCGGTGGAGGCCACGCTGGGTGTGCTCTTCTCCGTCTTCGCCTTCAAGCTCGCCACATCGAGGTAACCCATGGACTTTCTCACGATCATCCAGGTTCTCGACGGCACGGTCCGCCTCGCCATCCCCCTGCTGCTGGCCTGCCTCGCCGGGCTCTTCTCCGAGCGTGCGGGCATCTTCGACATCGGGCTGGAAGGCAAGATGCTCATGGCCGCCTTCTTCTCGGCGGCGGTGGCCTATACCTCGGGTTCGGCCTGGGTCGGGCTGCTGGCGGGCATCGCCTCGTCCATGGTGCTTTCGGGCGTTCACGGGCTGGCCTCCATCACCTTCCGGGGCAACCAGCTCATTTCGGGCGTGGCGATCAACTTCCTCGCCCTCGGCCTCACCGTGCTTATCGCGCAGGACTGGTTCGGGCAGGGCGGGCGCACGCCCTCGCTCTCCGGCGCCGCCCGGTTTGATAGCATCGACCTGCCCGGCGCCATCACCCGCATCCGCGACATGCGCGATGCCGGGCCGCTGATGCAGGTCTATTCCGAGCTGATTTCCGGCCACCCGATCCTGACCTACCTCGGCTTCCTCACCGTGCCGATCACATGGTGGGTGCTGTTCCGCACCCGCTTCGGCCTGCGCCTCCGGGCGGTGGGCGAGAACCCCGAGGCGGTCGATACCGCCGGTGTCTCGGTCGTCGGCCTGCGCTTCGCCGCCGTCGCCATCTGCGGCCTGCTCTGCGGCATCGCCGGGGCCTACCTCTCCACCGCGATCCAGGCAGGCTTCACCAAGGGCATGACAGCCGACCGCGGCTATATCGCCCTCGCCGCGCTGATCTTCGCCAAATGGCGGCCGTGGTATGCGCTTTATGCCTGCCTGCTCTTCGGCCTCTTCTTCGCCATCGACAACCGCTTCCAGAACATCACCGTGCTGGGCTTCCAGCTTCCGGTGCAGTTCATGCAATCGCTGCCCTACATCCTCACGGTGGTGATCCTCGCCGGCTTCGTCGGCAAGGCCATCCCGCCCCGCGCCGGAGGCGAACCCTATGTCAAAGAGCGCTGAGCTTGCCGAGAAGATCAAACTCGACGCCGGGTCCAACCCGCCGAAGCTGGCGCTGATCCTCGGCTCCGGCCTCGGCCACCTCGCCGAAGAGGTGAAAGGGGTGTCCATCGACTACGCCGCGCTCGAGGGCTTCCCCCATGCGGGCGTCTCGGGCCACAACCCCAAGCTGGTGATCGGCACGCTCGAAGGGGTCCGCGTCGCCGTGCTCGGCGGGCGGGCGCACTACTACGAGGCCGGCAACCCCTCGGCCATGCGCCTCCCGCTGGAGACGATCAAGGCCCTCGGCTGCGACACGCTCTTGCTCACCAACGCCGCAGGCTCCATGCGCCCCGATATCCCGCCGGGCGACCTGATGCTGCTCTCCGATCACATCAACTTCTCCGGTCTCAACCCGCTCATCGGCGAGCCGTCTGACGCCCGCTTCGTCCCGATGACCGAGGCCTACGACCCCGCCCTGCGCACCGCCCTCAAAGCCGCCGCCGAGGCCCAGAACATCCCGCTCGAAGAGGGCACCTACGCCTGGTATTCCGGCCCCTCCTTCGAAACCCCCGCCGAGATCCGGGCAATCCGCACGCTGGGGGCCGATGCGGTGGGCATGTCCACCGTGCCCGAGGTGATCCTCGCCCGCTTCCTGCGGATGCGCGTCGCCGCGATCTCCACCATCACCAACATGGCGGCGGGCATGTCGGACGAGAACATCAGCCACGAGCACACCAAGGCGATGGCCCCGCTCGGCGCCGCCAAGCTCGAAAAGATCCTCCGCGCCTTCCTCAAGGCGCTCTGAACGCCGCACCGCGGCACTGGACACGCACGCGCCTTTGGCGCACTACGAAGACCATGCAGTTCTACCTCCCCATCGCCGAGGTATCGGTCAACGCCTTCGTCCTTCTCGGCATTGGCGGGCTGGTGGGGATTCTGTCCGGCATGTTCGGCGTGGGCGGCGGCTTCCTGATCACGCCGCTGCTGTTCTTCGTGGGCATCCCGCCCGCCGTGGCGGTGGCCACCTCCGCCAACCAGATCGTCGCCTCCTCGATCTCTGGCGTCCTCGCCCACCTCAGGCGAAAGACGGTGGATATCCGAATGGGGCTGGTGCTGCTCGCGGGCGGCCTCATCGGCGCGGCGCTCGGCGTCTGGGTCTTCAACATACTGCGCCAGCTCGGCCAGGTCGATCTGCTGGTTACCCTCTGCTACGTCGTCTTCCTCGGCATCATCGGCGCACTGATGTTCGTCGAAAGCCTGCGTGCCCTGCGCCGCACCCGTGGCGGCGCGCTGCCGCCCCGGCGCAAGCACAACTGGGTCCACAACCTGCCCTTCAAAATGAAGTTCCGTACCTCCGGCCTCTACATCTCGGTGATCCCGCCGGTGATGGTCGGCCTCTGCGTCGGGGTGCTGGCGGCCGTCATGGGCGTGGGCGGCGGCTTCATCATGGTGCCCGCCATGATCTACCTGCTGGGGATGCCCACAAAGGTCGTCATCGGCACCTCGCTGCTGCAAATCATCTTCGTCACCGCCTTCACCACCCTGCTGCACGCCACCACCAACCAGACCGTCGACATGGTGCTCGCCGTGCTGCTGCTGGTCGGCGGCGTGGTGGGGGCGCAGTTCGGCACCCGGCTGGGCACCATGCTGAAGGCCGAGCAACTGCGCATCGCGCTCGCCGCCCTCGTGCTGCTGGTCTGCGGCAAGCTGGCGCTCGACCTGCTGCTGCAACCCTCCGAGCTTTATTCCCTCACCCCGCTGAGGCCGGTCTGATGCGCCGCTGGCTCGCTGCCCTCTTCCTCATGGCTCTGCCCGCCGAGGCGGCTGAAGAGGTCGTGGCCGACCTGAGCCAAAGCCGCGTCGGCATCAACGCCACCTTCAACGGCTCCGAGATCCTCGTCTTCGGCGCGGTCCGCCGCAACTACCCGGTCTCGCCCGCGGGCGAGCTTGGCGTGGTCATCACCGTCGCCGGGCCCTCCACCCCGGTCGTCGTCCGCAAGAAGGACCGCACCGCCGGGATCTGGGTCAACACCGAGGCCGTCGAGGTCGACCGTGCGCCCAGCTTCTACCAGATCGTCACCACCGGCCCGCTGAACGAGCTGGTCTCGGCGACAGAAGATCTCCGCCACGGCATCACCATCGACAGGGCCATTCGCTCCGTCGGGGCGCCCGTGACCGTCGGCAATGCCGCCGACTTCACCGAGGCCCTCATCCGTATCCGCACCAACGATGGTGCCTACGCGGTGCAGGAGGGCGGCGTGACGATCCAGAAAGACACGCTCTTCCGCGCCAACGTGGCCCTGCCCGCCAATCTGACCGAGGGCAATTACACCACCCGGATCTTCCTCACCCGGAACGGCGATGTGGTCTCGCGCCACACCACCACGATCCACGTCTCCAAGGTGGGGCTGGAGCGGTTCCTCCACGCGCTCGCCCATGAGAGCCCGCTGATTTACGGCCTGCTCTCCCTCGCCATCGCCATCGCGGCGGGCTGGGGCGCCTCCACCGTCTTCCGATATATCCGCGGCTGACCTCCGGGTTCGCATGCGACACCGCGCCACGCGCACCGTTCGGCCCGTTTACGCCCTCGATTGTGCGAATATCGCGTATGTATGGAATGTGCATCGGTTGTGCATCAGTTGTGCATCGTCCAATTGGCAGGGTTAACGGCCCGCCGCGCTGCGGCGCAACACCTGCGAACGCGGGCTTAGCGTTCCGTCAGTTTCAGCTCGATCCGCCGATTCCGCGCCAGCGCTTCGGGCGTGTCATCCGGGTCGATGGGTTGGTACTCGCCAAAGCCGTTTGCGCTGAGCCGCTGCGGCGGAATCCCCAGATCATCGGCCATGAACCGCACCACCGAAAGCGCCCGCGCCTGGCTCAGTTCCCAGTTGTCGGCAAACTCCCCGAAGCCCGAAAGCTGGGTGTTGTCGGTGTGCCCGTCGACCTGAATCACCCAGTCGATCTCGGGCGGAATCTCTCCAGCCAGACGGCGCAGAATTTCTGTAACCTTCTGAATTTCCGTCTTTCCTGCCTCCGAAAGCGCGGCCTGCGCAGGCGGGAAGAGTACCTCTGAAGAGAACACGAACCTGTCCCCTTCGATCCGCACGCCCTCGGTGTTGCCGATCACTTCCTTCATGCGGCCAAAGAACTCCGAGCGGTACTGTTCGAGGTCTTTCTGCGCCTCTTCCAGCCGCTTGCGCTCCGCCGCTTCCAGCTCCGCCCGTCGCCGTTCCTCCGCCGCCGCACGGGCCAGCGCGGCGTTGAGCTGCGCGCCCAGCGCCTCAATCTGAACCTTCGAATCCTCGTCCCGCTGCGCCGCCGCATCGATGACACCCTGCAACGCCCCAAGCTGCGACCGCAGAGCCGCCACCTGCTCGTTCAAAAGCGCCAGTTTTCGTTGCCCCTCGGCCGAGGCTACCTCCTTGTTTTCAAGCTCTTTATTGGCCCGGGCGAGCAATATGTCCTTGCGCTCAGCCTCGCTCAGCGCCGCCTCCGCCCGCCGCTCCGCCACCAGCTTTTCTGCAAGTGCAGCCGCCAGCTTTTCGCGCACCGCAGCACTGTCACCCACATCCGCCTCAAGCGCCTCCTTAACGGCCTTGAGTTCGGCGATTTCCTTTTCATTCTCAGCCACTTCGGCCCGCAGCGCGTCCCGTTCCGCTTCCGCAGCCTCTGCCCGTGCAGCCAGCGCATCCCGCGCCGTCTCCGCCTCGCTCCTTGCGCTGCCCAGCGCCGCGATCTCCGCCTCCGCCGCCGCCAGTTCACTGGCAAGCCGCGCCGCCCCTTCGGCGCTCGAAGCTCCTGATTCTACTTGGCTTTCCAGTTGCGACACCGACGCCAGCGCCGCCGCCAGCTTGGCATTCAAATCCTTTTCCGCATCCTGCGCCGCAGCCAGCAAGGTGAGGGTCTCCTCTGCCTTCTTCCGCTGCGCCTCAAGCGCCAAGGTCATCGCTGTCAGCTCGGTTTCCGCCCCTTTTAGCCGCTCCCTAAGGGCTTGAGCCGCCGCCGTTTCTGCCAACCGCGCCTTCTCTTCCGCCGTCAGTTCCTCCTCCAGCGCCGCCACCTTAGCGGCGCTCTCCTCGGCCCCTTTCTGCAGGTCCGCAACCAGCGCCTCCAGCGCTTCTCGCCGCGCCGCAGCAAGCCGCGCCGCCTCGACCTGCCCGTCAATCTCAGTCCGCGCCGAGGCCAGAGCCTGCTCCAGCGAGGCCTTCTCCGCCTCCACCGCCGCCCTCGCCGCCTCAACCGCAGCAAGGCTTTCCGACAGTTCCGCCCCGCGCGCCTGCGCTGAATTTCTCTCTGAAATCAAGGCCGCAACCTGTTCTTCGAAGCCGGTGATCTGCCGCTGGGCGTCCTGCAGAGCCTCCTGCCCCGAGGCGATCTGCCCCCGCAGCGAGGCGATCAGCGCGGCCTGCCGGGCGGCATCTTCCTGCGCCGCAGAAAGAGCCGCATCCCGACCCGCCACATCCCCCTGCAACGCCTCCACCCGTGCCCGCTCCAGCCCCAAAGCATCCGCCAATGAGGCCAGTTCAGCGCCCAGTTCATTCAGCTCGCTCTCCTGCCCCGTGATGGTCTCACGGAGCATGAATTGCACGATCATGAAGATCGACAAAACGAACATCAGAACCAGCAAGAGCGCCGTCATCGCATCCACGAAACCCGGCCAAATCGAGGCCGAGAAGCGTTGTCCGTTGCGGCGGGCGAGGGCCATCAGCCGGGCCTCCGGGTGGCCTCGCGGATGACCCGTGTCAGCGCCGAGATATCGGCCCTGAGGCCAGCCACACTCTCCTGCCGTCCGGCAGCGATATCTTCATGGATAGCAAGCAGTTGCGTGTCGATCGACCGCAAGCGCATCCGGCTCTCTGCGTCCACGCCGCCGTCGCCGGAAGTCACGCCGTCGAGCTTGTTGAGCAGCGCCTCGTTGGCTTCCGCGATCCGCAGCAGCAATGGGTCAGGTGCTCGCTCTGCCGCCAGTGTCTCAGTCAGCTTGTCGACCGCGTCGGCCACGCCGCCGATCTTGTCTTCAAGGATCGCGCGCGACACATCCGACTGCGTGAACATCTCCCGCATCGCCTCCATCTGCTCGGCCATGTGGTCGAGGATGCCCGCCGCCGCAGAAGGCTCCGCGCCTTCGCCATCTGCACCCGCAAACGCAACCCGGGTAATCGACGAAAGCCACTCCTCCAGTTCGCGGTAAAAGCGGTTTTGGCCATGCGAGGCAAAGAGTTCTAGCAGCCCCACGATCAACGACCCGGCAAGCCCCAGCAGCGATGATCCGAAGGCCGTGCCCATCCCACCCAGTTGGGCCTCGAGCCCACCCATGAGCCGCGAAAATACCTCCACGCCGCCCTCGCCCTCCTGCGGAGCAAGCGAGCGAATGGTCTCCACCACGGCCGGAACGGTGGTTGCCAGTCCGTAGAATGTGCCGAGAAGGCCAAGGAAAATCAGCAGGTTGACGAGGTAGCGGGTGATATCCCGCAACTCTTCGATCCGGGTTGCGACGGATTCCAGAATGGAGCGCGAGGATGTCGCAGATATCTGCATCCGCCCACGCCGGGACCGAAGCAGCGCCGCCAAGGGAGCAAGCAAGCGCGGCACTTTTGCCCCGACCTCGCGCTCAAGGGCAAAGTCCTCCAGCCAAGCCACAGACCGTACGAGCTGGTAGACCTGCCAGAAACAGGTGAAGACCCCCACCACGAAGACGAGACCGATGGTGCCGTTGAGCCAGAGGTTGGCGCGGACCACGGGCATCACCGTGGGCAGAAGCAGGTAGCTCCCCACGGCCACCAGCCCGAGGACAATCAGCATTTGCGCCACTTGGCGCACGGGTTGTGAAAAATGCGGCTCGGCCTCGGCCTCAGTCATGCTCATGCGGGGTTAACGCCCTTTGTTTCTTGGCGGCAGCTTAGGGGGGCGGCCCGGCGTTGCCAATCACAAAGGCCTCACGCCTCGTTGCGCAAGCGGGCAGCGAGCCAGGCCAGATCGGGGTCGGCGATGCCGAGTTCGGCGAGGTGATCGGCGGTGTTGAAGAGGTACTCGGTGTTCGGCCCGCGCCCGCCGTGGGCATGGGCGATGATCTCGGCCTGCCGCTCCAGCGTGAGGCCGCCGCAATACTGCACGTGCTCGCGGTCGATCACGTAGGCCAGCGCCTGAAACGGGGCGTGCGCTTCAGCGTGCAAAGTAACGACCGCCTCGAAATAGGCCGAAGAGATCAACTCTCGCTCGCGCAGCGCGGCCAGCACCTCCGGCTCCTGCCCGGGCATGACCCGCAGGGCAACCCCTTGGCACGACGCATCTTTTTCTGCGTCCAGCGCCAAAACCAGCCCCGGGTTCTCCTCCGTGCCGCGGTGGTGGATGGACGACATGCAGAAGGCCCGGTGGTAGCCGTCGAGCCGGGCCAGCCGCTCTTCGGCGACCTCGAAACCGGGGTTCCACAGCAGGCTGCCATAGCCAAAGACCCAGAGCGGGCTGGGCAAGTCATTGTCGGGGATCATCCGCCTCGCCTTTCCATCTGCGGCCCGGTAAACCAGATCGCGTTGAAAATCGAAAGGGGCGTGCATGCTGCGCCGGATGATCGTTGTGGTCTTGGTCGCCGCTCTTGCATGGGGCGGATACTGGGCCTTGGGCGCCTGGGGGCTGGAGAAGGCAGTGACCCTCTGGCTGGAGGACCGCCGGGCCGATGGCTGGCAGGCGGAGGCCGAGCGGGTCGTGGTGCGGGGCTTTCCCAACCGGTTCGACCTTGAGCTGGACGAGGTGCGACTCGCCGATCCGCGCACGGGATGGGCATGGTCGGCACCGTTCTTTCAGAGCCTTGCCCTCAGCTACAAGCCTTACCACGTGATCGCCGTCTGGCCGGACCGGCAGAGCCTGCAAACGCCTTACGAGCGACTTGAGATCAGGTCCGACCGGCTGCGGGGCAGCCTGATGCTGACGCCCACCTCGCTGGCACTGAAAAGGTCGAGCTTTGAGCTGGACGGGATCGAGCTGGTCTCGGATGCGGGCTGGACGAGCCGGCTCACCAAGGGGCGGCTGGCCACACGGACCCTGCCGGAAGATTTTCCGGACCCTGCGCTGCATCAGATCAGCTTCTCCGCAGAGGCCTGGCAGGTGCCGTCGAAGCTGCTGGCGGAGTTGAACTCCGCGGATCTTGTTCCCGACACGCTGGACTCGGTGACAGCCGACGTAACGATCCGCTTTTCGGCCCCTTGGGACCGGCGCGCGATAGAGCAGGCCCGCCCCCAGCCCCGGCACGTGGAGATCAAGCTGGCCGAAGCGAAGTGGGGGCGGATGGAACTGAAGCTGGCTGGCAGCTTTGAAGTGAACGAGGCGGGCGTGCCGGAAGGGTCGGTGCTGGTAAAGGCGACGAACTGGCGCGAAATTCTCGCCGTGGGCATTGCCTCGGGTGTCGTCCCGG
This sequence comes from Vannielia litorea, assembly GCF_019801175.1. Taxonomy (NCBI): domain Bacteria; kingdom Pseudomonadati; phylum Pseudomonadota; class Alphaproteobacteria; order Rhodobacterales; family Paracoccaceae; genus Vannielia; species Vannielia litorea. The sequence goes on along the minus strand of NZ_JAHVJR010000003.1, from coordinate 238,135 downwards.
CGGACTTCGAAACGCCGATCACCGCAGCGCTTGAGATTGCCAGCCAGCTGGCGGGCAGCCCGAAAACGCTGGATATACCGCTCAACTTCAAGAATGGCCAAACCCGGATCGGCCCTGCGCCGATTAGCCCGGCTCCGGTGATTCTGTTGAGGTGATCAGGCTGCGGTTACGGGTCAGGCTGGCCTGTTACCAGCGAGCGCCTGATAGGCATCGTACTGCGCCAGAAACAACTCGCCCGAGAGCGCCTCGAAGAAGTGAGTGCGGCCAAGACGGTCGGTCACCGGTCCTTTGACCTCCGACATGTGGAGCCGCACGTTCAGGTCGGCCAGCCGGTTGTTGAGCGCCTCGAGCGATTCCAGCGCGGAAAGGTCGATTTCATTCACGGCCGAGCACATGAGCACCACGTCACGCAGCTCGGGGTTCTTCACAACGCGGTCGAGTACGTAATCCTCTAGGTAGCGCGCGTTGGCGAAATAGAGGCTCTCGTCGATGCGGATGGTCAGGAGGGTTGGCGAGGTTTCGACCATGTGGCGCAGCACGTTGCGGAAGTGCTGGGTGCCCGGCACCAGCCCGACCTCGGCGATGTGGGGTTTGGATGTGCGGTAGAGGAAAAGGCCGACGGAAATGACCACGCCCGCCGTCACCCCGCTTTCGACGCCGAAGCCGAGGGTAAGCATGATGGTCACGAGCACAGCGGCAAAATCGGCGCGATTGTACGTCCAGCTGTTCTTGAGGATTGTGAAATCCACCAAAGAGAGCACCGCCACGATGATGGTTGCGGCCAGTGTGGCCTTGGGCAGGAAGTAGACCAGCGGGGTGAGCGCGATGGCGGCGATGGCGAGGCCAAGGGCGGTGTAGGCCCCGGCTGCCGGGGTTTCGGCGCCCGCGTCGAAGTTGACAACCGAGCGGGCAAAGCCGCCGGTGACCGGATAGCCGCCGGTGAAGGCCGCGCCGATGTTGGCCGCCCCGAGGCCGATAAGCTCCTGATCGGGGTCGATCCGCTGGCGCTTTTTCGCGGCGAGGGTCTGGGCGACCGAGATGGATTCGACGAAGCCGATGATCGAGATCAGCAGCGCAGGGACGAAGAGCGCGGTCAGCTGGTCGATCGAGAGATCGGGCATGGTGAGCGGTGGCAGGGCCTGCGGCACCGAGCCGACGATCTCCACGCCATGATCAGACAGATTGAAGGCCCAAGTGACCAGGGTGGTGGCGACCACGGCGGCCACGGGGCCGGCCTTGGTGGCGATGTCCGCGAGCCGTGGTTTGAGGCCCGCGTTGAGCAGGAGCGGCTTCAGCCCCTTGCGGACCCAGAAAAGGAAGGCCGTGGCCGAAACGCCAACGACGAGGGTGATCAGGTTGATCTGTCCGAGTTGCGCGGCGAGGTTACCCAGCATTTCCGGCAGGTTGTGGCCGCCGCCCGGCACACCGAGCACATGCTTGACCTGCGAGGTCGCGATCAGGATGCCGGAGGCGGTGATGAAACCCGCGATGACAGGGTGCGAGAGGAAGTTGGCGAGAAAGCCCAGCTTGAACACCCCGAGCAGAAGCAGCATGCCTCCTGAGAGCAACGCCAGCGTGAGCGCGGCTGCGGCGTAGCCCATGGTGCCTTGCTCGGCCACCTGCCCTACGGCTGCGGCGGTCATAAGCGAGACCACGGCAACCGGCCCCACCGCCAGCGCGCGGGAGGTGCCAAAGATGGCGTAGAGGATGATCGGCACGATGGAGGCGTAGATCCCGGCCTCGGGCGGCAGGCCCGCAAGCAACGCGTAGGCCAGCGACTGCGGGATCAGCATGATCGTCACGATCACCGCCGCGATCAGGTCGTTCGAGAGGGCATCACGGTTGTATGTGCGGCCCCAGTCGAACACAGGCAGAACGCGGCGAAGTGCGGGCTTCACCTCAGGCTCCCGTGGTGCCAAGGAAGGCGGAAAGGTCGTACCCCGCTGCGGCGGCTTGCCGGGCGACATCCGCCGCCGGGCGCAAGCGGCACTCGCGGGCGGCCCAGATCATCGCAGACCGCATGCCGGAGCGGCAGAAGGCCAGTGTTGTGCCCGGCGCGGAGGCAAGCGCCGCCTCCAGCGCGTCGGTGTCAGCCTCGGGCACCTCGCGCCCGGAGAGCGGGATGTGGTGATAGGCCAGGCCGTGGCGCTGCGCCTCGGCCCTGATCTCGGCACTGCTCGGCTGGCCCGGCACCTCGCCGTCGGGCCGGTTGTTGATGATCACCCGGAAGCCCGCGGCAGCAAGACCACCGATTTCATCCGGCGTGATCTGGGGGGCGACGAAGTAGTTGCCATCGAGCTGGACAGGCGTGGTCATTTCTCAGAGCCCGTTCAGAGGGACTTTGAGCATCGGCTTGCCGTCCTTATCGGTCGGGATCTCACCCGCGCGCATGTTCACTTGCAGCGAAGGGATGATGAGCTTGGGCATGTCGAGCGTGGCATCCCGTTCGGTGCGGAACTTGATGAAGTCTTCCTTCGACTTGCCCGTACCGACGTGGATGTTGTTGGCCTTTTCCTCGGCCACGGTCGTCTCCCACTGAATTTCGCGGCCGCCCGGGGCGTAGTCGTGGCACATGAAGAGGCGCATCTCCTCGGGCAGCGACAGAACCTTCATGATGCTGTCGTAGAGCACGCCCGCATCGCCGCCGGGAAAGTCGGCCCGGGCCGAGCCGCCATCGGGCATGAAGAGCGTATCGCCGACAAAGGCCGCGTTGCCGATGACATGGGTCATGCAGGCAGGCGTGTGGCCGGGCGTATAGAGCGCGACGGCCTCGAGATTGCCGATCCTGTAGGTGTCGCCATCCACGAAGAGCGCATCGAACTGCGAGCCATCGCGCTGAAACTCGGTGCCCTCGTTGAAGACCTTGCCGAAGGTGTCCTGCACGGTGGTGATCTGCTCGCCGATCCCGATCTTGCCGCCCAGCTTTTGCTGGATGTAGGGCGCTGCTGAGAGGTGATCGGCATGCACGTGAGTTTCGATCAGCCAGTCGACGGTGAGGCCGTTGTCCAGCACATAGGCGATGATCTCATCGGCGTTGTCATAGGTGATGCGGCCTGCGGCGTAGTCGATATCCATCACGCTGTCGATCACGGCGCAATGGCTGCTGTCCGGGTCTTTGACCACGTAGGAGATGGTGTTTGTCGCCTCGTCGAAGAAGGCTTTCACTTCGGGGGTAACGGTGATGTCGATCGGGTAGTCGCTCATGTGAACCTCCATTTCGGGCGGGGCACTCAGGCCTGTGCCGCCTTGGGTTTCTTTCGCGCTGAAGCTTTTTGCAACGCCTTGGCCAGCAGGATGCCTGCGACCAGCGCCACGACGAAGATGAAGACCTCGCTGCGGCCCGCGCCGAGCGCGGGAAGGGCGCCACCCGGGCAGAAGCCCGCGATGCCCCAACCGATGCCAAAGACGAGGCTGCCGCCGATGAGGCGCGCGTCGATCTGGCGGGTGCTGGGAAGGCTAAAGCCCTTACCCCAGATTGGCGCTGCGCGGCGGAAGACCTGCCGGTAGCCGATGAATGCCACAGTCACGGCACCGCCCATCACGAAGGCGAGCGAAGGATCCCACGTGCCCGCGAAGTCGAAGAAGTTGATGACTTTCGCCGGGTTGGCCATGCCGGAGATCGAGATGCCGAGGCCGAATGTGAGGCCGATCAGGTAGATGAGGAAGTGCTTTTTCATTTGGTCAGCCTCCGATCACGTGGCGGATGACGTAAACGGTCGCTGCCGTGCCCGCCATGAAGGAGAGCGTGGCCACGATGGAGCGCGGGGAGAGGCGGGCCATGCCGCAGACGCCGTGGCCGGAGGTGCAGCCCGCGCCGTAGGTGACACCGGCCCCCACGATCAAACCGCCCAGCGCCAGCATGGGGGTTGAGACAGGCACCTCAATCGCGGGCCAGTTGCCGGTGATCGCGAGGTAGAGCGCGGGGCCGGAGACCATGCCGGCGAGCAGGGCGGCGCGCCACGAGAACTCGGAGGAGCTGTCGGGCTGGATGAACCCTGCGAGGATGCCGGTCGCACCGAAGATGCGGCCAAGGGTGGCCATGAGCATCACAGCGGCGAGGCCGATCAGAAGGCCGCCGCCGAGAGATGCATAGGGTGTGAACTCAGTTTCCATGCGCGGGACATCTCCGATTTGGCCGCAAGACACCTGAGGGCTGCGACCGTTCCTGTTCGTTGATGCCTATATATTCAAATTATTGCATTTGACAAGAGGCAGGTCACACACCCACGAGGAATGCCCCGATCCGGTCGCGGTCCACCGGCTTGCCGAGCAGCTCCAGCCCGAGTGCGGCGCAGGCCTCGCGGAGGCGCCGAGAGCGGTCCGCCGAGAGGATACGGGCCGGGATGCTGCCGAACCGGCCCCTGAGCAGGCTGTAGAGTTCTGTACCAGTCATGCCGTGGCCCAACTGTTCGTCGAGCAGCATGGCATCCGGCTTGAGCTGAACCTCGGCCAAAAGCTCGAGCGCTTCGGGGGCGTTATGGGCGTGGAGCACATGCGCGCCCCATCCCTCGATCATCTGGGTCAGAGCGCGGGCAAGGGCGGTGTCGTTCTCGACGAGCAGGACCAACGGGCCCTTGTCGCGCAGGTCAGGATGCGCGGCGGGTGCCTTAACCGAGGGCACAGTGGTGCTTTCGGCCACCGGCACGTTGAGGGAAAAGCAACTGCCTACGCCCTTTTCGGACCAAAGCGACAGCGGGTGGCCGAGCCCCTTGCAGGCCCGTTCCACGATGGCGAGCCCAAGCCCCAGCCCGTCCCCGCGCGTTTCAAGGCGTTTGAACTCCTGAAAGACGAGAGCCTGATCCTCGGGCGCAATGCCACGACCGCTGTCCCACACTTCGATGCGAGCTGCGCTGCCGTTGCGCCTCACGCCAAGGATGACCTTCCCGGTGTCGGTGTAGTTTACCGCGTTCGAGACGAGGTTTTGCACGATCCGCCGCAGGAAGGCCGGGTCGCTCCGCACGGTGAGATTGGTGTCGATGATCCGCAGGCCAATGCCCTTGGCGCGGGCCGTGGGCTCGAGCTGGTGTCGCAGGGGCTCGAAGATGGCCTTGAGCGGGACCGATTGCACATCAAAGCTGGCACGACCCAGATCGAGTTTCGAGATATCGAGCAGGGCGGTGATGATGTCTTCAACATTGCCCAGCGCCTGAGTTGCTTTGTCAGCCAGCTCGCCCGGACGGCCCGGGCCAGCGGCCTCGGTCAGGGACGACAGGAAGAGCTTGGCGGCAGAGAGTGGCTGCATCAGGTCATGGCTGGCGGCGGCAACGAACCGGGACTTGGAGGTGTTGGCCCGCTCGGCCTCGTCAAGTGCTTCTTCCAACTCCAGCGTACGCTCTTCGACCCGGTGCTCGAGCAGTTCATTTATCTGCTGCAAGGCCAGCGAGGCCTGCCGCTCGGAGGTGACATCGGTGAAGGACACAACGAAACCGCGATCCGGCATTTCCTGCGCGAACCCCTGCAAGAAGCGGTTGGCTTCGGTTTGCAGCTCGAAGGTCAACGGCTGCCGGCGGCCGCGTTGCGCGGCCCATTCAACCAGCGTTTCTTGGCTGCGGCCCTCGATGAACAGGGCAGTTTCGGCAATTTGTCGAGCCAGCTCTGCAAAAGACGACCCCAGGGTGCGTTCAGGCAGGGTGATGTCGAACAACTCGCCCAGACGGTCGTTCCACCCGGCCAGCCGCGCCTGCGCGTCGAAAATCGCGACCCCTTGGGTGAGGTGATCCAGCGTCGCCTGAAGCATCTGCACGTGGCCGTGTTGCAGCTTTTCGCGCTCGCGCCGCTCGGCCCGGAAGATCGAGGTGACATCGGTCTGCAGTATCACCGTACCGCCAGAAGCCGTGCGGTGCTCGGAGACCTGAAGCCAGCGATCACGGTTGAGGGAAACGTTGAAAACGGAATGGGCATCGCCGTGGCGGCGCATCCGCCGCGCCGCCCAATCCTTCGGCGACTCGCCTTCGGGCAGTGAAAGGTCGCGGCTGTTGGCCACCAGTTGCACGTAATCGGCAAAGGCCAGCCCCTCGACAAGGCGGGGCTTGATATCCGTCAGCGCCTTGCAGAAGCGGCTGTTGGCGAGCACGAGGCTTTCGGAGGCATCGAAGAGCGCGAAGCCCTCGGCAACGGTCTCGATGGCATCGGCGAGGTTGGAGCGAGCGGCCTCGGCCGAGCTGTTGGCGCGGGCCAACCGGGCGTTGGAGTCCTGCAAGAGATCAAGGGCGCGCTCGAGCTGCATGGTGCGATCACGCACCTGCCCCTCCAGCAGAGCGGCCCTCTCAAACTGCGCGTAGGCGACGCCGCTCTCTTCACTCTTCTGCTCCACACGACGCATCAGCGATTGGACGATCTGGAGGAGTTTCTCGTTCTGCCGCTCGAGACTGTCTTCAGGGTTGATAAGCATCATCTAGCTCACCTCACGCGGCGGGTAGAAGGCGACGCCCGTAATGGTCTGGTTCACGTGCAAAGGGCCGATCTGCTCGCCGTAGGTGTTGAAGCCCACGACCTTGTGGCGCACCAGCGTGTCGGACAGCGCGCGGACAGATTGGGCCTGCTCGGCCTCGATCCGCCGCAGCACGCAATCGCAGCCAAGGATCGAAAGCGGCGCGACCGGCTCGGCCAAAGCCGTAAGCTCGGCGTCGAGGTGGGCGACGATATCCTGCTTGTTGGCGACTGTCAGAACCATGCCTTCGTCGATGGCGGAGAAGAACTGGAGGTCACCCTCCTCAGTCACCCGTTGGATTGCCCGCACATGGTGCTCGGCTCCGATCCGGACAACCACCGGATGGGCGGCGAAGGTGAAGGTATCGAGCTGATTGGGATCCTTGCCGACGATCCGGGCGTATTCGCGGGCCGCGGGCTCTGCATTGATCGACTTCACGATCCGCGCCTTAGGGTCGGCCTCGGTCACGACCATTCGGTCATCGGTGGGTTGCAGGTGGTCGAGAGAGAACACGCGCGCCGGGAGGGTGGTGCGGACAAGGGCCAGAACGGCGGCATCTTGCGCCACGACCCCGTTCAGACCGACCCGAGTGCGGGCGAAATCTACACCGTCGCCGGCGGAGCCGCCAAAGAGAGGAATGCCGCCCAGCGCGGGCGAGAGGGAGGCGGCGAGGATATCTTCCTTGAGAGAGAGGCCATCGACCAGCAGGAAAGCAAAAGCGTTTGGCCGGTCAGGGTTTTGCTCGGCCAAGGTCAGCCGCTCCCTCGCGAGTTGGTCGCCGAAGGCCTGAGCATCCTGTCCATCCAACTCGCTGATGAGCAATGCCGTGGCGGAGAAAGCCGCCGCGGGGAAGGCCACGGCTACGACACGGCCCTCTGCATAGCCAGCGCGCCCGATTTCTCCGGCTGTGGTGCACCCCATGACTTGGGCCGAACCAAACCGTTTGGCAGCGGCCTTCATCAGCTCATCGAACTGGCATTCCGGGCTGGCAAAGAGGCAAACGAGGGCAAAGGGGCCCGGCCCCAGCTCTTCGGCGAGGACGCCGATCACATCAGGATCGGATGCAAAAACCTCGGCCATTTGCGGGCCGAGCTCCTGAGGGTCGGGCGGCCTCGTGGCGTCGGTTTCGGGGGTCAAATGCTCTCCTCCAGCATGTCGCGGGCACTCCTCCCTCCGCGGCAGGACAAGTTAGGAGGAGACCGGCGCGCTTGGCAATACGGAGGAAAATCGCGCTTGGCTTGCAACGAGAACCGCCTGCGTGCGGCTCTGGACCCCGAGCTTGCGCATGATGGCGGTCACATGCGCCTTCACGGTGGTTTCGGCGATTGCGAGGTCGAAGGCGATTTGCTTGTTGAGCTTGCCCTGACAGATAAGCTGCAGAATTCGAGACTGCTGGGCGGTCAGGGTCGACAGGCGCTCGACCGCATCGCTGGCCTCGCTGTCGCCGTTGGCCTCCGTGGCCACAAAGCCCTCCGGCACGTAGCTTTCGCCGCGCGAGACGGCGGCAAGCGCATCGCGAAAGGTGCTGCGCGGGCTGTGCTTGGGAACGAAGCCAGATGCCCCGGCCTTGAGTGCGGCAGAGATCACCTGATTCTCGGCCATCGACGAGACGACGATCACCGGCACGCCGCGCGCGGTGGCCTTGAGCCGGATCAAACCGTCTAGGCCGGACACATCGGGCAGATTCAGGTCGAGCACCACGAGATCGGGCAGATCGCCATCGAGCATGTCGATGGCTGCCTCAAGCCGGTCGCAGGTGCGGACCTCTTTGAAAGAGGCCACGCTCGTGAGGGTCAGCTCCAGCGCGTCGCAGAACAGCGGGTGGTCATCGACCACCAGCGCCCATCCGGTCAGCGCGCCCTTGGGTATATCACGTTCGATCCTGTCCATATCCTCAGAATAACGGCGCGGGCGCGGGTGGTCACTTGCCAATTGGTCGGGGGCGGGTGAGTATTTCGGCGCGGGCACTGGACCGGCCAAAGCGCCGACATACTTCGGACCCAAGCCTTTGGTCGAATAGGCGCAAGCCCGTGCGCTTCCTAGGGTCTGTTTCAAGCGAGGGAGGTGATTCATGGAACTCAGCGACAGCCGCGTGATCAAGGCGACCCCGCAGACCGTATGGAACGGCCTGCTCGATGCAGACGTGCTCAAGGCCTGTGTGCCGGGCTGCACGGAAATGTCCGGCTCGCCGGAAGAGGGCTTCGAGGCGACCGTGGTGCAGAAGGTCGGGCCGGTGAAGGCCACCTTCAAGGGGGCTGTGACCCTCTCCGAGATGAATGAGCCGAACAGCCTTACCATCTCCGGTGAAGGCAAGGGCGGCGCCGCGGGCTTTGCCAAGGGTGGTGCCGATGTCGAGCTCAAGGAAGTGCCCGAGGGCACCGAGCTGACCTACAAGGTCGAGGCCAAGGTGGGCGGCAAGCTGGCACAGCTGGGCAGCCGCATCATCGACGGTTTCGCAAAAAAGATGGCAGACCAGTTCTTCGAGAACTTCCAGACCGCCATCGAGGGCCCGCCCGAAGGTGAGGCCGACCCGGCGGAAGATGCGCCGACAGAAAAGAAAGGGTGGCTCAAGCGCCTGACCGGCAGCTGACCCTCCCCGACCCAAGCGAATTTCAAGCCAGGATAACCACACAGGGAGGATTGCAATGGCAACGGTAACAATGACGGTCAACGGGAAGTCCCGGACCGGCGAAGCGGAGGGGCGCACCCTCCTTGTTTCGTTCTTGCGAGAAGAGCTGAACCTCACCGGCACCCACGTGGGCTGCGACACCAGCCAGTGCGGCGCCTGCGTGGTGCATGTGAACGGCGAGGCCGTGAAGGCCTGCACCATGTTCGCTCAGGAAGCCGACGGCGCCGAGGTGAGCACTATCGAAGGCCAGGCCAACGCCGACGGCTCGCTCAACACGATCCAGCAGGCGTTTCAGGATCACCACGGCCTTCAGTGCGGCTTTTGCACCCCCGGCATGGTGATGTCGGCGGCGGCGCTCCTGAAGGAGAACCCCAAGCCGACCGAGCAGGAAGTTCGCAATTACCTGCAGGGCAACATCTGCCGCTGCACCGGCTACCACAACATCGTCAAGGCGATCATGGCAGCCAGTGGGCAGGACGTGAGCGCGATCGCCGCCGAGTGAGCCATCCCGGCCCCCGCTCTGCGGGCCGGATCAGCTTTAGGGTGGGCCCGGCCCACCATCCCCAAGGGAGGATATGAGATGCCCAAAGACGGTGGCATTGGCGCCAGCACCAAGCGGCGCGAAGACGTTCGGTTCTTGACCGGCAAAGGCAAGTATACCGACGACATCAACATCAATAACCAGACCTACGTGTACTTTCTGCGCTCCGACGTGGCGCATGGCACGCTGAACAATGTGGACACCAGCGCAGCCGAAGGCATGCCCGGCGTGATCCGCGTGTTCACCGGCAAGGACTTCGAAGGCATCGGCGGCCTCCCCTGTGGCTGGCAGGTGACCGACCGCCACGGTGAGCCGATGCAGGAGCCGCCGCACCCCGTGCTGGCACAGGGCAAGGTCCGCCACGTGGGCGACCCGATTGCCGCTGTCGTCGCCGAGAGCCTCGAACAGGCGCGCGATGCGGCCGAAGCGATCGACGTGGACATCACCGACCTTCCGGCGGTGATCGACATGAAGGCCGCGGTTCAGGATGGCGCGCCCAAAGTGCATGACGATCTGACCAGCAACCTCTGCTACGATTGGGGCTTCGTCGAAGACAACCGTCAGGCAGTAGATGATGCCATCAAGTCGGCCCACCACGTCACCACGCTGGAGCTCAAGAACAACCGCCTCGTCGCCAACCCGATGGAGCCCCGCGTGGCCGTGGGCGACTTCAACGATGCGACCGGCGATCACACGCTTTACACTACCTCGCAGAACCCGCATGTGATCCGTCTGCTCATGGGCGCCTTCGTGCTGGGCATTCCCGAGCACAAGCTGCGGGTCGTTGCCCCTGATGTGGGCGGCGGTTTTGGCACCAAGATCTTCCATTACGCTGAAGAGGCCTTTTGCACCTTCGCCGCCAAGGAAATCCGGCGTCCGGTCAAGTGGACCTGCTCTCGCTCAGAGGCGTTCATCTCCGACGCCCATGGCCGCGATCATGTGACCAAGATCGAGCTGGCGATGGATGCCGAGGGCAATTTCACCGCCCTGCGCACCGAGACCTACGCGAACATGGGGGCCTACCTCTCCACCTTCGCGCCTTCGGTGCCGACATGGCTGCACGGCACGCTGATGGCCGGCAACTACAAGACGCCGCTGATTTACGTGAACGTGAAAGCCGTGTTTACCAACACCGTGCCGGTGGACGCCTATCGCGGCGCAGGCCGCCCCGAGGCGACCTTCCAGCTGGAGCGGGTGATCGACAAGGCCGCCCGCGAGATCGGGATGGACCCGATCGAGCTGCGCCGGAAGAACTTCATCACCGAGTTCCCCTATGCCACGCCGGTTGCGGTGGAATATGACACCGGCAACTACAACGCCACGATGGACAAGCTCATCGAGGTGGCCGATTTCGCCGGGTTCGAGGCGCGTGCCGCCGAGAGCAAGGCGCGCGGCAAGCTGCGTGGCCTGGGTGTGAACTGCTATATCGAGGCCTGCGGCATCGCGCCGTCGAACCTCGTGGGTCAGCTCGGCGCACGCGCCGGCCTTTACGAGAGCGCGACGGTGCGAGTGAACGCCACCGGCTCGATCTCGGTGATGACCGGCTCCCACTCCCACGGTCAGGGCCATGAAACGGCCTTCCCGCAGGTGGTGGCCGACATGATCGGCATCGACGCCAGCCAGGTTGAGATCGTTCACGGAGACACCGCTAACACCCCGATGGGCATGGGCACCTACGGCTCCCGCTCGCTCGCCGTGGGTGGCTCCGCCATGGTGCGTGCGACCGAGAAGATCATCGCCAAGGCGAAGAAGATTGCGGCGCACCTGATGGAAGCCTCCGAAGGCGACATCGAGTTGAAGGACGGTGCCTTCACCGTGGCCGGCACCGACAAGTCGGTGGCTTGGGGCGATGTGACCCTCGCGGCCTACGTGCCCCACAACTACCCGCTCGAAGAGATCGAGCCGGGGCTGGAGGAAACCGCATTCTACGACCCGTCCAACTTCACCTACCCCTCCGGCGCCTACAGCTGCGAGGTCGAGGTGGACCCGGACACCGGCAAGGTGGAAGTGCTGGCCTTTGCGGCGGCGGATGACTTCGGCAATGTAGTCAACCCGATGATCGTGGAGGGCCAGGTGCACGGCGGTATCGCTCAAGGTATCGGCCAGGCCATGCTGGAAAACTGCGCCTATGACGATGACGGGCAGCTGCTCTCAGGGTCCTACATGGATTATGCCATGCCCCGAGCAGCTGATCTGCCCAACTTTGTCGTAGATCACTCCTGCCAGACGCCATGCACCCACAACCCGCTTGGGGTGAAGGGCTGTGGCGAGGCCGGGGCCATCGGCTCCCCGCCGGCTCTGGTCAACGCTGTCTGCGATGCATTGCAGCGCGCCGGCAAGGATGTGAAACATATCGATATGCCGCTCTCGCCCTCCCGGGTCTGGGCTGCGATGAACGGCTGAGGAGAAACGATCATGTATAGCTTCGAATTCGAAAAACCCTCCACCATCGACGAGGCCGTTGCGGCTTTGTCGAGCGAAGGGGCGCAGGCACTCGGGGGCGGACAAACGCTCATCCCCACGCTCAAGCAGCGCCTGAACGCGCCGGAAAAGCTGGTTTCGCTCACCGGCATCGCCGAGATGAAAGGCGTGTCCTCGGATGGCGGCACGATGAAGATCGGCGGCGGCACCACCCATGGCACCGTGGCCAAGGAGGCGAAAGGCAGCTTTGCCGGTCTCGCCAAGCTGGCCTCGCTCATCGGCGACCCGGCAGTGCGCAACCGGGGAACCATTGGTGGCAGCCTTGCCAACAACGACCCGGCGGCCTGCTACCCGTCGGCCTGCATGGCCACTGGCGCGACGATCCGCACCAACACCCGTGAGATCGCAGCGGGTGACTTTTTCGACGGGCTGTTCACCACGGCGCTCGAAGAAGGCGAGATTATCGTTGGCGTCGACTTCCCGGTGCCGCAGGCCTCGGACTACCAGAAGTTCGAACAGCCTGCCTCGCGCTTTCCGCTCGTGGGCGTCTTCGTTGCCAAATACGGCGACCGCGTCGGCGTGGGCGTGACCGGCGCTGGCGAGGATGGCGTGTTCCGCTGGGCGGAAGCCGAGGAGGCGCTCGCGGGCAACTTCTCGCCCGATGCCGTGACCGGGCTCAGCCATTCAGCGGACGGCCTGATCAGCGATCTGCACGGCACCGCGGAATACCGCGCGCACCTGATCGGCGTGCTGACCAAGCGGGCCGTTGCAGCGGCCAGCTGACGCCATCGCTATAGAAATCATGCAGCGCCCCGCCCACTCGGCGGGGCGTTTTGCATTGAGAGCTCAAGAAAAATTTTATTAACGCAGCGCATAATCGCATGGCCCGCGTAGGGCCTCTGTGCGACGATCCGCGCCGAACCAAGTTTTCATGTTTCTGGGAGGATCAAATGAAAACCCGTCGCACCTTTCTCAACATGGCCGGGGCCGCTGCGCTTGCTACCGCTGGCTTCACCGCACAAGCTCAGGCGCAGGAAACGCTGAACCTGCACCAGATGCTGCCGCCTCAGGCTGCCGTGCCGTCGCAGATTCTCGAGCCGTGGATGGCCAAGGTCGCCGAAGAATCGAATGGCACGCTGAGCATCAAGCACTTCCCGTCGATGCAGCTTGGCGGCACCCCGCCGGAGCTGATGGACCAGGCCAAGGACGGCGTGGCCGATATCGTCTGGACCGTGATCGGCTACACACCGGGTCGCTTCCCCCGGACCGAAGTGTTCGAATTGCCGTTCATGGCAACCAATGCCGAGGCGACCTCGATGGCCTTTTGGGACATGTTCGAGACCCACATGAAAGACACCGAGTTTGCCGACCTGCACATCATCGGCACATGGGTGCACGGGCCTGGCCTGTTCCACACCAAAGATGCGGTCGAAGTGCCCGAAGACCTTGAGGGCATGAAAATCCGCGGCGGCTCGCGGCTTGTGACCCAACTGCTCGAAAAGCTCGGCGCCACCCCTGTTGGCATGCCGGTGCCCGCCGTGTCGGAGGCGCTTTCCAAAGGCGTAATCGACGGCACCACCATTCCGTGGGAGGTGACCACCGCCGTGAAAAGCTCGGAACTGGTGACCAACCACACCGAGTTCACAGGCAACGCGCTTTACGTGCTGGGCTTCGTGCTCGCGATGAACAAAGACAAGTACGAGAGCCTGCCGGATGACGCGAAGGCCGCGCTCGACGCCAACTCCGGCGCGGAGTTCTCCGCTTGGGCTGGCAAGATGATGGATGAGCTGGACGCCCCCGGCCTGAAAATCGCCGAGGATCTTGGCAACAACATCATCACCATCGACGCCGAAGGCACCGAAGAGTGGAAAGAGCTCTCCGAGCCGATCTACGCCGAATGGATCGCCGACATGGAGAGCAAGGGAATCGACGGGCAGGCCCTGATCGACGAGGCCCGCGCGAAGATTGCCGAGTACACCAAGTAAGCGGCCATCAGATTTGCAGAACGCCCCGCCTCGTGCGGGGCGTTTTCGTTTGTGGTGCGCGCTAAAATTATCGATAATTTAGCTGGATCGAAGATGCGATATAAGGCAATCTCGGCACTATAATGCAAAACCATCACCAACGGGAGGAGTGAGAGGATGGATCGCAGACAGATTTTGGGAGCACTGGGCGGCATTGCCCTGGCCACCATGGGCGCCACGAGTGCCTTGGCACAGGAGGTGACGCTGCGGATGCACCAGTTCCTGCCGCCACAGGCCAATGTGCCGAAGCTGGTTCTCGACAAATGGGCTGCCGACGTGATGGAGCAGTCCGAAGGGCGCATCAAGGTGGAGCACTACCCCTCCATGCAGCTCGGTGGCACGCCGCCCGAGCTGATGGACCAAGCCATCGACGGCTCGGCGGATATCGTCTGGACGGTGGTCGGTTACACCCCCGGTCGTTACCCGCGCACCGAGGTGTTCGAACTGCCTTTCATGGTGACCACCGCTAAAGCCGCCAGCCGCGCCTATTGGGAGATGTTCGAAGAGCATATGCGGGACACCGAGTTCAAGGATGTCCACATCCTCGGCACGTGGGTGCACGGGCCGGGCATGTTCCACACTCAAGACCCGATCGAAGAGCCGGGCGACCTTGAGGGCATGAAGATTCGCGGCGGCTCGCGCACCGTGAACATGCTGCTGGAGAGCCTCGGTGCCACACCGGTCGGCCTGCCGGTTCCGGCCGTGTCGGAGGCGCTGTCCAAGGGTGTGATCGACGGCACGACCATTCCTTGGGAGGTGACCGCCGCGCTCAAGGTGGCCGAGCTTGTGCCCAACCACACCGAGTTCAAGGATGTGTCGCTCTACACGCTCACCTTTGTGCTGGCGATGAACAAGGACAAGTATGAGAGCCTGCCTGATGACCTCAAGAAGGTGATCGACGACAACTCCGGCCTCGAGTTCTCGATGTTTGCCGGTGACACGATGGAAGCTTCCGATGCGCCCTCACGGCAGATCGCAGTGGATCTCGGTAACAACATCATCACCCTCGACGAGGAAGCGACCGCCGAATGGCGTGAACTGTCCGAGCCGATCTATGAAGCCTGGGTGAAGGACATGGACGCGAAGGGGATCGACGGTCAGGCGCTGATCGACGAGGCCCGCGCCAAGATTGCCGAATATACCGAGTGATCTGACACTTCAGATATGATCAGGGCCGCGGCGCAAGCGTCGCGGCCCTTTTTGTTGCCTGCGCGGCTCAGTCGCCGAGGGTCTCCAGAGTGCCGGCGTCGATGGCGGCAACCAGCTCTTCATCGCTGAGAAGGCCATCGCCGTCGGTATCCAGAGCGCCGTACTGCTCTTCGGTGAAGCCCTCATAGACAGCGGCCACCTCGTCAAACGAGGCCATGCTGTCGCCGTCGGTGTCGATCATCTCGACTTCGGCAAGGGCGGGAAGGGCCGCAAAAGCGGCGAGAAGAGCGCCAAATGCCACTCGTCTCATGTGCATCTCCATAGCTGCAAGCAGCGACCCCATCGGCCGCTGCGGCGCGGACATTGGCAGAAATTCCGGCAAGCGCCAGAGGGGTCGACGCGCACATCCTCGTGATCGGTGGAAGGTGTCAGAGACTGCGTTTCACGGCCTCTGCAACAGCCTCAGGCGTGATGTCGAAATGCTCGAACAAGTCGGGGTAATCGCCCGACGCGCCGAACCCTTCCATGCCGATGAAAACGCCGTCGGCGCCGATGTAGCGGTCCCACCCAAAGCGCACGGCAGCCTCGACAGCCACGCGCGGCGCGTTGCCCAGAACCTCGTCGCGGTAGGCTTTGGGCTGCGCCTCGAAAATCTCCCAGCAGGGCATGGAGACGACGGCAGCCTGAATGCCCTCGCCCGCCAACCGCTCGCGGGCTACTAGGGCTACGGCGACCTCGCTGCCCGTTGCCAGAATCGTCGCCTGGCGTGGGCCTGCGGCCTCTGCGAGCACGTAGGCACCTTTGGCGGAGCGATTCTCGGGTCCAGCATCGGCGCGCACAACGTCGAGAGGCTGACGGGAGCAGATGATGGAGGTAGGCCCTGTCTTGTGCTTCAGCCCCAGTTCCCAAGCCTCTGCCATCTCGACGGCATCGGCGGGCCGGATTGTCCACATGTTCGGGTAGGCGCGGAGCGAGGCGAGGTATTCGACCGGCTGGTGTGTCGGGCCATTCTTGCCGATGCCGATGCTGTCGTGGCTGAAGACGAACAGGCCCGGGATCCGCATGAGCGCGGCCATTCGGAGCGTGTGGCGCATATAGTCGGAGAACACAAGGAAGGTGGTTCCCATCGCGACGATGCCGCCGTGCACTGTCATCCCGTTCATCATCGCGCCCATCGCGTGCTCGCGCACACCGTAGTGGATGTAACGGCCCGCTCGGTCATTTGCCGTGAACGGTGCAAGTTGGCGCTTGTGCTGGGTGGCGGCCTCAAGATCGGGGGCGCCCGAGATCAACTCGGGGATGGTCTCGGCAGCCGTTGCGACCATCTCTCCCGATGCACGAATTCCGGGCAGTGGACCGGCGCTGGCAAGCTCGGCTTTCTTCGCATGAAGCGCGTCTTCCCAACCAGCCGGGAGATCGCCCGCCATCAACCTGTCCCACTCCGCGCGGGTCTCAGCGTCCAGCGCATTCAGCCGAGCCTCCCAAGCCGCCCGCTCGGAGGCGCCGCGGGCGCCAGCTTCGCGCCAAGCGGCATCGATCTCGGATGGCAGTTCAAAGGGCGCGTGGGGCCAGTTTAGGCTCTCGCGGGCGGCGTCGGTATCTTCAGTGGTTATCTTGCCCCCATGCGCCGCGCGGTCGTTCTGGATGCGCGGGATGCCGAAGCCGATGAAGGTGCGGCAGGCGATCATGCTGGGACGATCATCGGTTTTGGCAGCGGCAATCGCCTCCGCCACTGCCTCAGGATCGTGGCCGTTGACCCCCTGCACGTGCCAGCCGTTGTTCTCGAACCGTTTGACCTGATCTTCCGAAACAGCTTGGTCGGTCGGGCCATCGTCGGTCATGCGGTTGTCGTCCCACAGGAAGATCAGCTTCCCGAGCTTGAGGTGGCCCGCCAGCGCGATCACCTCGGCGGCGATGCCCTCCATCAGGCAGCCGTCGCCGGTGTAGGCGTAGGTGTAATGGTCCACTAGGCCATCACCGAACTTGGCGTTCAGGATGCGCTCGGCCACGGCCATGCCGACGGCATTGGCAATCCCCTGCCCTAGCGGGCCGGTCGTGGTTTCGATCCCGGCTTCGGGATCATATTCGGGGTGGCCGGCGGTATGGGAGCCGAGAACCCGGAAGTTCTTTACCTGCTCCATGTCGATCTTTTCATACCCGCAGAGGCACAGCAGCGAGTAGAGCAGCATCGAACCGTGGCCGGCGGAATGAACGAAGCGGTCACGGTCCGGCCAAGTGGGATTCGCGGCGTCAAACTTCAGGTGGCGGGTGAAGAGTGCGGTCGCAATGTCGGCGCCGCCGAGCGGTGTGCCCGGGTGGCCATCGGCTGCACGGACAATAGCATCCATCGACAGAAAGCGGATCGCATGGGCCATGCGGCGCAGGTCGATTTTGGTTTCGGTCTGAACGTTCATGGCGTGGCTCCTCCCTACAGGGCGGGCACACAACCCGCGCCCGTTGGTAGCGACTCCGCCGGGCCGCGACAAATTCAAAAACTTAATGATCCTGTTAGCAAAACTTCACTTACAGCGAGAGCCCAAGGGACAGCCCAGAAAGCGAAGCGGGGACACAGGCCTTTGCCCACATCCCCGCAATGTCTCAATGATCAAGGCGGATCAGCCGCCGAAGTCGTCCAGCATGATGTCTTCGCGGTCGACCCCAAGCTCCAGAAGCATGTTGATGACCGACTGGTTCATGATGGGCGGACCGCACATGTAGTATTCGCAGTCCTCGGGGTTCGGGTGATCCTTGAGGTACTCCTCGTAGAGCACGTTGTGGATGAAGCCGGTGTAACCCTTCCAGTCGTCCTCGGGCAGAGCATCAGAGAGCGCCACGTGCCACTCGAAATTGTCGAACTCCTCGGCCAGTTGGTCGAAGTCCTCGACAAAGAACATCTCGCGCTTGGAGCGGGCGCCGTACCAGAAGGTGATCTTGCGATCCCGGTTTTCGAGGCGCTTGAGCTGGTCGAAGATGTGGCTCCGCATCGGGGCCATACCCGCACCGCCACCGATGAAGACCATCTCCTTGGGCGTGTCGCGCGCGAAGAACTCGCCGAAGGGCCCGGAAATGGTAACCTTATCGCCCGGCTTGAGGTTGAAGATGTAGCTCGACATCTTGCCCGGCGGGATGCCTTCGGTGCGCGGCGGCGGCGTGGCGATCCGGACGTTGAGCATGATCAGGCCCTTCTCGTCCGGGTAGTTGGCCATCGAATAGGCGCGCTCGATCGGCTCGTCGAGCGTGGACTCGTACTGCCAGATGTTGAACTTGTCCCAGTCCTCCCGATACTCCTCCTCAACGGCGAAGTCGGTGTATTTGACGCGGTGTGCCGGGGCCTCGATCTGGATGTAGCCGCCGGCGCGGAAGTTCACATCTTCTCCCTCGGGCAGTTCCAGCACGAGGTTCTTGA
This sequence comes from Vannielia litorea, assembly GCF_019801175.1. Taxonomy (NCBI): domain Bacteria; kingdom Pseudomonadati; phylum Pseudomonadota; class Alphaproteobacteria; order Rhodobacterales; family Paracoccaceae; genus Vannielia; species Vannielia litorea. The sequence goes on along the minus strand of NZ_JAHVJR010000003.1, from coordinate 219,535 downwards.
TGAAGGTGGCGACGTTCTCGTTGGAGCGCACGGTGCACTCCCACTTTTTGACGCCAAAGACCTCTTCGGGGACTTCGACCTCCATGTCTTGCTTGACTGCAACCTGGCATGAGAGACGGTCACCGCAGGAGGCCTCACGCTTGGTGATGTGGCTTTCCTCGGTGGGCAGGATCGAACCGCCCCCGGAGTGAATCCGCACGCGGCACTGTGCACAGGTGCCGCCGCCGCCGCAGGCTGACGGGACAAAGAGTTTCTCGGCCGCGAGGGTCTGCAGCAGTTTGCCACCGGCGGGGACGCTGATGGTCTTTTCACCGTTGATGGTGATGTTGACGTTGCCCGAAGAGACCAGCCGCGAGCGGGCGGCGAGGATGATCGTCACCAGCGCGATGACGATGACCGAGAAGAGGGCTACGCCGAGAGTAAAGGTTTCCATCGCGCCGCCCTCAGAGATTTACGCCGGAGAAGGACATGAAGGCCATGGCCATCAGTCCGGCGCTGATGAAGGTAATCCCAAGGCCCTGCAGCCCGTCGGGAATGTCGGAGTACTTCAGCTTTTCGCGCACGCCGGCCATTGCGGTGATCGCCAGCGCCCAGCCGAAGCCGGACGAGACGCCATAGACTGTGGACTGGGCGAGGTCATAGTCACGTTCCACCATGAAGAGCGAACCGCCGAGGATGGCGCAGTTCACGGTGATCAGCGGTAGGAAGACGCCCAGCGCGTTGTAGAGCGGCGGGAAATACTTATCGAGGATCATCTCGAGGATCTGCACCATCGCGGCGATCACCCCGATGTAGGAGATCAGACCAAGGAAGGTGAGATCGACATCCGGAAAGCCAGCCCACGCCAGCGCACCGGGCGCAAGCAGGTAAGTCAGGATCAGGTTGTTGGCCGGCACGGTGATCGATTGTACGACGATCACCGAGATACCAAGGCCCATAGCCGTGGCGACCTTTTTGGAGACGGCGAGGAAGGTGCACATGCCGAGAAAGAAGGCCAGCGCCATGTTCTCGACGAAGATGGCCTTTACGGCGAGAGAGAGAAGCTCTTCCATCAGTGCGCCTCCACGCTCTGGATGCGGTATTCACGCTCTTCTACCTGCTCGGGCTTCCAGCTGCGGAAGGCCCAGATCAGCAGGCCGATCACGAAGAAAGCCGAAGGCGGCAGGAGCAGCAGGCCGTTCGGCACGTACCAGCCGCCGTTGTTGGTGGTTTGCAGGATGGTGATGCCGAAGAGGGAGCCGGAGCCGAAGAGCTCGCGGATGAAGCCCACCAGCATCAGGATCAACCCATAGCCCAGGCCGTTGCCCACACCGTCGATGAAGGAGGCGATCGGCGGGTTCTTCATGGCGAAGGCTTCGGCCCGGCCCATCACAATGCAGTTGGTGATGATCAGGCCGACGAAGACCGAGAGCGTCTTGGAGATCTCGTAGGCGTAGGCCTTGAGCACCTGATCGACTACGATCACGAGCGATGCAATGATGATCATCTGCACGATGATCCGGATCGACGAGGGGATCTGGCTGCGGAGCACCGAGATGAACATTGAGGCGAAGCCCGTCACCAAGGTCACGGCGATGGTCATCACTAGTGCCACCTGCAACGAGGATGTAACCGCCAGCGCCGAGCAGATGCCCAGCACCTGAAGGGTGATCGGGTTGTTGTCGACCATCGGGTCGACGAGCATGGTCCGGTAGGTCTGTGCCATCAGATGTCTCCTGCCCTCACGCGTTCCAGAAACGGCTCGAAACCGCGCTCGCTCATCCAGAAGCGCACGAGGTTGTCGACCCCGCGCGAGGTAAGCGTCGCGCCCGAGAGCGCATCAACGAAGTATTCCTGCCCCTGCGGCGGCGGGGTCTTGGCCACGGTGATGGCCAGCTCGCCCTCGCCATCCTCCGTGCGCAACTCCTTACCGCGCCAGAGCGCCTTCCAGCGGGGATTGTCTACCTCAGCGCCGAGGCCCGGGGTCTCGGCATGTTCGTAGAACTGGAGGCCGTAGATGGTGTTGCCGTCCTCTTCGATGGCCATGAAGCCATAGAGCGTCGACCAGAGGCCGTAGCCGTAGACCGGCAGCACAACTTTATCGAGGCTGCCGTCGGCGTTGCGCAGCACATAAACGGTGACGTAATTCGCCTGCCGACCGATGCTGGCCGGGTCGTCATCCAGCGGGGCAGAAAGGGTCAGATCCTCGGCAGCGGCGCGGTCATCAAAAGTGAGCGGGTCCAGCAGCTGGCCTTCCACATCGGCGCCATCGGCGAATTCCCCGGTTTCGAGCTCAAGCACGTGTGGCTCGAATTGCTCGAACGCCTCGGCCACATCGGTGCCGTCTTCGTAAAGGCCGGCGACCTGAAGGATGTTCACCTGCTTGTCGAGCGCGGCGTTCTGCTCCTGCAAGGGGCGCAGCGACACAGCGGCGGCGGACACCACCATCGAGGCGACGAGGCAGAGGCCCAGCGCCACAACCACAGTCTTGACCGTGTTGTCGGCCGGCGTGTCGAGGAAACGGCGCAAAAAGCCGCCGCCCTGCACCACCTCGCCCTCGGGCGCGGGCAGGTCACGGTCTGGCGGGTTCATCTCGGGGGTGAAGTCGGCTTCCCCCTGATTGGTCTGGTTGTCCTTGTCAGGCATGGCGGCGGGCCCTCCTGCGGATGTTGGCCTGCACGACGAAGTAGTCGATCAGCGGAGCGAAGACATTGCCGAACAGGATGGCGAGCATCATGCCTTCAGGGAAGGCCGGGTTCACCACACGGATCATCACGACCATGAACCCAATCAGCGCGCCATAGATGTAACGGCCCATGTTGGTGTGCGAGCCCGAGACCGGCTCCGTCACCATGAAGACGAGGCCAAAGGCGTAGCCGCCGATGACAAGGTGCCAGTACCACGGTGTTGCGAAGGCCGGGTTACTGTCGGACCCGATCCAGTTGAGCAGGGACGAAAAAGCGATCATGCCCAGCAGGCAGCCGACGACCATCCGGTAGTTGGCGATCTTGGTCACCAGCAGGAATGCGAGGCCGATCAGGCAGGCGATGGTCGAGGTCTCACCGATGCAGCCCTGTATCGTGCCGATGAAGGCATCCATCCAGGTGATCCCGTATTCGGGCAGCGCAGCGGGGCCTTCGGAGGCGGTGATGGAGAGCGCGGTGGCGCCCGAGAAACCATCAACCGGGGTCCAGATCGTGTCGCCCGACATGTAAGCGGGATAGGCAAAGTAGAGGAATGCTCGGCCCACCAGCGCGGGGTTCAGGAAGTTCTTGCCAGTACCGCCAAAAACCTCTTTGCCGATCACCACGCCGAAGGAAATGCCCAGCGCGACCTGCCAGAGCGGCGTCGAAGCGGGGAGGATCAGCGTGTAGAGCATGGAGGTGACGAGAAAGCCCTCGTTCACCTCATGCCGCCGGATCGTGGCAAAAAGCACCTCCCAAGCGCCACCTGCGGCGAGAGTGACGATGTAGATCGGCAGGAAGTACATCAGCCCGTGCAGCATGTTGGCAATCGGGTTCGCCGGGTTGAAGCCAATGCCCAGCCCGTCGATGATTGCCGCGCGCCAACCCGATGCTCCATGCTCGGCAATCGCGAGATTGGTCTGGAGCCCAGTGTTGTAAAGGCCGAAGAGGATGCATGGCACCGTGGCGAGCACCACGTATGTCATGATCCGCTTCATATCGATGTAGCTGCGCGCGTGGGGCGCGGCGGTGGTCACCGTCTTGGGGGTGTAGAGGAAGCTCTCCACCATCTCGTAGACAGGGAACCACTTCTCGTACTTGCCGCCCTTCACGAAGTGCGGCTCGATGCGGTCGAAGAAGCTGCGCAAACCCATGGCTCAGCCTTCCTTTTCAATCTTGGTCAGACAGTCGCGCAGCGCCATGCCGTATTCATATTTGGCGGGGCAGGCAAAGCCGCAAAGCCCGAGGTCTTCTTCGTCAAGCTCAAGCGCGCCAAGCGCCTGAGCCTGATCGGTATCCATCACCAGAAGCGAGCGCAGGAGCTGAGTCGGCAGGAAGTCCTGCGGCATCAGCTCTTCGAATGTGCCAATGGGCACCATCGCCCGACGCCCGCCGTTGAGGTTGGTGGTCAGGTCATAGAGCTTTCGGCTGAAGGCCGAGCCGAGCACAGGTTGGAAGGCGAACTTGGACGCCATTGGCCGGATCCACCCCATCGGGATCTGCTTGTGATCCTCTTCCATCAGCGTGACCTGCCGGGCGTAGCGGCCCAAGTAGCCATCCACACCCTCGCCGGCCCGGCCACTGAGCACCGAGCCCGAGATCATGCGGATCGGGAGCCCATTCGGGTTGTCGCGCTCGCAAAGTTCGGCCAGCGAGGCGCCGACCACGGTTTTGACCAGCCGTGGCTGTGCCGCCAGCGGGCCGACGATGGCGATTGTCCGCGTGGTGTCGAGCTTGCCGGTGAGAAACAGGCGACCGATGGCGATGACATCGGCATAGCCGATGGTCCAGACGAACCGGTCCACCCTCGGCGGCTCGAGAAAGTGCATGTGGGTGCCGGCAAGTCCAGCCGGATGAGGTCCGGAGAACGTGGCTGCGGTAACCCCGGCAACATCCGCGCCCGGGATTTTGCTCCCTGCGGCATGGCACAGATAGGTTTTGCCCTCGGTGAGCAGCGCGACCGCCTCAAGCCCCCGAGTGAAGGCTTCGGCCTCTTCTGCGATGATCGGCGCAGGGTCGGGAGACAATGGCTCGGTGTCCATTGCGGTCACGTAAATGGCCGCGGGGCGGTCGCTGACGAGCGGAACATGCGAATAGGGGCGGGTCCGGAAGGAGGCCCAGAGACCGGCAGCACACAGGCGCTCTACGACACCATCGGCAGTCGAAGCATCACCAACTTGTGAAAAGTCCAGCGGCTCTGCAGCGCCCTCATCAACCTCGATCTCGACGCTGATGAGCTTGCGCCGTGCACCTCGGTTGATCGCCTTCACGCGGCCAGAGACCGGCGACGTGATCTGCGCATCGGGGTTGTCCTTGTGGGCCAGCACAGGCGCACCACGGGCGACTACGTCTCCCTCGGCGACAGCCAGGCGTGGCTTGAGCCCAATATAGTCTGCCCCGAGCAGCCCGATCGTGCTGACAGTCACGGCCTCAGCCGCTCCACTGGTTGCCGCACCTTCTATCGGAAGATCGAGGCCTCGCTTCAAAGTGTAGTTCTGCACTTGGATCGCCATCCGTTTTTCATACCTTGTGCAACGATGCGGCGGAGAACGAAACACCAACCGGGCGAATATTTATAAAGTTTTTTGCCCGCGCCTCGCTTGCAGCCGCAAACTCGACGCCATATGCAGGCACAGCGTTCTGCGCGCAAGCTTTCTGAGGAGGCATTTCTCGTGTCCGGCATCCCAATGATCAACCGCAGGTCTTTCCTGATTCTCTCCGCAGCCGCTCTGGCAGCGTGCAAGACAGGGGCCGAGGTGCTCAAGCTGAGCGGCTCTACCATGGGCACGACCTATAATGTCGTCGCCATTCCCGGCAGTGCCCGTGTCGACGAGAAGGCGCTGGATGCCGCGATCAAGACCGCGCTGGCCGAGGTCAACGTGCAGATGTCCAACTGGGACGCTGGCTCCGAAGTTTCGCGGATCAATGCTGCGGCGGCGAACGAGCCGATGGCTCTCTCCCCTGCCCTCGCCGGCGTGCTCCGCGCCGCCGATGATGTGCACCATGCAAGCGCTGGCCGGTTCGATGTGACCGTGGGTCCGCTGATTGAGCTTTGGGGCTTTGGCTCCACCGGCACTGCGTCTCACGTGCCTGCCGATGCCGACGTTGCTGAAGCGCTGGCACGCACCGGGCAAGAGCGGATGCTGACCCTCACCGGCGACACCCTGACCAAATCCGTAAGCGGCGCTGAGATCTACCTGCCGGCCATCGGCAAGGGCCATGGCGTCGACCGTGTGGCCGAGGCGGTTCGTGGCTTCGGGCTCACCGACTTCATGGTCGAGATCGGTGGCGACCTGTATGCCTCCGGCCGCAATGCGAGCGGCTTGCCTTGGCAGATCGGGATCGAGTCCCCCGTTGCGGGCGACCGTGCGCTGCACGCTGTGGCCAATGCAACTGATCTAGGGATGGCCACCTCCGGCGACTATCGCAACTTCTTTGAAGATGGCGGCAACCGCTACTCTCACATCATCGACCCGGCCACCGGCCGCCCGATCCTGCACAAAACCGTGTCGGCAACCGTGCTGACCGAGAGCGCCATGATGGCCGATGCATGGTCCACTGCGATGCTCGTGCTGGGGCGCGAACGCGGCATGGAAATTGCCGAAGAGCGCGGACTTGCCGTTGTGTTCATCGATCGTGAACCCGGCGAGGGCTTCACAACTGCCACCAGCAGCCACTACGCTTCTTTGCAGGCCTGACCGAAAGGCGCTTGCCCATGGAAACCGCACTGCTGACCTTTGTTATCCTCGGCCTCGTGATGCTGGGCATGGCCGTCGGCGTGATTTTCTCTGGGCGGCGGATCAAAGGAAGCTGCGGCGGTTTGAACGCCATCGGCGATGCAGATCAATGCCTTGTGTGCCACAAGGAAATCGACCCGGACAGCCCGCTGAAAGAGCGGCTTGGGCACTGCCCCCGCGCGCGGAAAATGCTCGAACGGGCTGGCGCCGCAGGCTGAACTAACCCGGCACCGCCAGCGGGACGAAGGCAAGCGTAAGCAGTCCTGCCGCCGCGATTACCCCGAAGAGCCAAAGCTGCCAACGTGGCCCCTCCGCTTTCCAGATGGCGCGGTAGCGATAGCCCGCGAGACAGACGATCACAAAGATGGTCGTCGCCACCGCGGGTGAGAGAATCTGATCTTCAAACACTTTTTACGCGCATCCTTGCCCGGTTCCGGTCTAGGCTGTCTGACACGGCCACCATTGGCAGGACAAGCGAGGAACTGATCACATGCCCGAGTCATACCGCCCTCATTTGCGCAAGGACGACGAGGAGAAACGCACGTCGAGCCAGTCAGTCGAGAGTAACACCAGCGTCTCGAATGCGCGGGTGCAGGATGTGCTCGACAGCAAGGATGCGACCGTTCACGCCATTCGTCCGCAACAGACCTTGCATGATGCGGTCGACCAGCTGCGCGATCACCGGATCGGTGCGCTCGTGGTGACCGATGCGAATGGCGAGCTCGTGGGCATCCTTTCGGAGCGCGACATCGTGCGGAAACTGGCGGACACGCCCGGCCACACCCTGCCCAAGAAGGTCGAAGAGGTCATGACTCGCGACGTTGAGACCTGCACCGCCGACGAGCCTCTGGTGACGGTTCTGACCCGGATGACGAAGGGCCGCTTCCGGCATATGCCGGTCGTCGAAGGGACATCGCTGATTGGGCTCATCACCATTGGCGACGCCGTGAACTTCCGGCTGAATCAGCTCGAGCTGGAAGCGCTTCAGATCAAGCAGCTGATCGTCGGATAAGCTCGGCGCGCTCTAGAACCTGCGTCTGCAATCTGGTGGCACCTTTTCGGGACCGCCCAGCAACTCGGCTTCTGCCTTGGGCTCTGCCCTTCCTTCGGGCATCTGAGTCGGAATTCGGGAGAGGCAGGTCGTCAACGACGCCCGGCCAGCATGACAATTCGCGCCAATTGGCTAAAGCTTGCAGTAGCTGTGACTTGGTTGTAGATGCCGCATTGTATACTATTGCACACAGATTGGTCCGGCTGTCCGTGACCGACAGCGCTGCACGCCAATTCGCAACAAGCAACGAGGAACGCCGATGAGCCTCTACGTCAGTTATCTTGAAGAAATCGCCGCCCGGAAAGAGCAGGGCCTGAGCCCCAAGCCCATCGATGACGGCGCGCTGACTGGCGAGATCATCGCCCAGATCAGGGATGCGGGCAACGCGCACCGCGAGGACTCGCTCAATCATTTCATTTACAACACCCTGCCCGGCACGACCTCTGCCGCTGGGGTCAAGGCTGAGCTTCTGAAAGAGATCATCCTCGGCAACTCCGTGGTGCCCGAGATCACCTCCGACTTCGCCTTCGAGCTGCTGTCCCACATGAAAGGTGGCCCCTCCGTGCGGGTACTGCTGGACCTGGCGCTCGGTGACGATGCGGCGATTGCCCGGCAGGCCGCTGATGTGCTGAAGACCCAAGTGTTCCTATACGAAGCAGATACGGACCGGCTCGAAGCCGCCCATAAGGCTGGCAACGCAGTGGCTACGGAAATCCTGCAAAGCTACGCCAAGGCAGAATTCTTCACCACGCTCCCAGAGGTCGAAGAAGAGATCAAGGTTGTGACCTTCATCGCCGCCGAGGGCGATATCTCGACCGACCTGCTCTCCCCGGGCAATCAGGCGCATTCCCGCGCCGACCGCGAGCTGCACGGCAAATGCATGTGCGACGAGGCTGCTCAAAAGCACATCGAGTCGCTCAAGCTTCAGCACCCGGACAAGCAGGTGATGCTCATTGCCGAAAAAGGCACCATGGGTGTTGGCTCCTCGCGGATGTCGGGCGTCAACAACGTGGCGCTCTGGACCGGCAAGCAGGCCTCCCCCTATGTGCCCTTCGTCAATTACGCGCCTGTCGTGGCCGGGACGAACGGGATCTCGCCGATCTTCCTCACCACAGTTGGCGTGACGGGCGGCATCGGGGTCGACCTCAAGAACTGGGTCAAAAAGATTGGCGACGATGGCAAGCCGATCCTCGGTAACGATGGCAACCCGATCCTCGAACAGAAATACTCGGTCGAGACCGGCAAAGTGCTGACGATCAACACCAAAGAAAAGAAGCTCTACGACGATAACGGCGTAGAGCTGGTCGACATGTCGTCGTCCTTCACGCCTCAGAAGCTCGAGTTCATGAAGGCAGGCAGCTCTTATGCCATCGTCTTCGGCAAGAAGCTTCAAACCACGGCGGCCGAGATCCTCGGCGTTGAGCCGACACCGGTGTTTGCGCCCTCCAAGGAGGTCAGCCACGAGGGGCAGGGCCTGACGGCGGTTGAGAAAATCTTCAATGCCAATGCCCTTGGCGCGACCCCGGGCAAAGTACTGCACGCTGGCTCGGATGTCCGGGTCAAGGTCAACATTGTCGGCAGCCAGGATACGACTGGTCCGATGACGGCTCAGGAGCTGGAGGCCATGGCCGCGACCGTGCTGTCGCCCGCCGTGGACGGCGCCTATCAGTCCGGCTGCCACACCGCCTCCGTATGGGACGCCAAAGCTCAAGCCAATACGCCCAAGCTCATGGCATTCATGAATAAATTCGGCCTCGTCACCGGGCGCGACCCAAAGGGTGAATATCACGCGATGACCGACGTGATCCACAAGGTGCTGAACGACATCACCGTGGACGACTGGGCTATCATCATCGGCGGCGACAGCCATACCAGGATGTCGAAAGGCGTGGCCTTCGGGGCCGACTCGGGCACCGTGGCGCTGGCACTCGCGACCGGCGAGGCCTCTATGCCGATCCCGGAATCGGTGAAGGTGACCTTCAAGGGCGAGATGGCGGACCACATGGATTTCCGCGATGTCGTCCACGCCACCCAGGCGCAAATGCTCAAACAGCACGGCGACAACGTGTTCCAGGGCCGGATCATCGAAGTGCACATTGGCACGCTGCTGGCAGACCAAGCCTTCACGTTTACCGACTGGACGGCCGAGATGAAGGCCAAGGCCTCGATCTGCATCTCCAATGATGACACGCTCATCGCGTCGCTGGAGTTGGCCAAACACCGCATCCAGATCATGATCAACAAGGGCATGGAGCATGACAACGGCATGCTCGCCAAGCTCATCGATATCGCAGAGGCGCGCATCGCGCAGATCCGCTCCGGCGAGAAGCCGGCGCTGAAGCCGGATGCCAACGCCAAGTATTATGCCGAAGTGGTCGTGGATCTCGACGCCATCGACGAGCCGATGATTGCAGACCCGGACGTGAACAACGCCGATGTCTCCAAGCGCTATACGCACGACACCATTCGCCCGATCTCCTACTACATGGCGGAGAAAAAGGTCGATCTTGGCTTCGTGGGCTCCTGCATGGTCCACAAGGGTGACATCAAAATTGTCGCTCAGATGCTCCGCAACCTTGAAGAAACTGCGGGCAGGGTCGAGTTCAAGGCACCACTCGTGGTCGCCGCACCGACCTACAACATCGTCGACGAGCTCAAGGAAGAAGGCGACTGGGAGATTCTTCAGCGTTACTCCGGCTTCGAGTTCGATGACCTCAACCTGAAGACCAAGGCGCGCACCGAGTATGAGAACATTCTCTACCTCGAGCGCCCGGGCTGTAACCTTTGCATGGGCAACCAGGAGAAGGCCGCAAAGGGTGACACCGTTTTGGCCACTTCGACCCGCCTGTTCCAAGGCCGTGTGGTTGCCGACAGTGATACCAAGAAGGGTGAGTCTCTTCTCGCGTCCACTCCGGTTGTTGTGCTTTCGGCCATTCTCGGTCGGACGCCGACCCTGTCTGAGTACAAGGAGGCGGTGAAGGGGATTGATCTGACCAAGTTTGCGCCTCCCAAGCAAACGCCTCTCGACTCACTGTCCGTTCACTTCTGAACCGGTCCAAATTGAAACGCAAAAGGCCCGCCAATCTGGCGGGCCTTTTTATTGGAGGGAACCATTTGGTTCCAATGTTCGTGTCGGTAAACTCAGGCCAAGCACGAAGCTGGACTGCCCCCTTCCGGTGGTCCGGTTTGATTGTTAGTGCATCGTCGGCCTCAGGTCTATGGGCACGATACTTCCTGGAACAGGCGGGCGATATCCCAAGGCGCTGTGCGGCCTGACCGTGTTGTAGTGAACCCGCCACTTCTCGATGATGATTTGGGCCTCGCGCAGGCTGTAGAACAGCTCACCGTTCAACAATTCATCGCGGAAGCGAGCGTTGAAGCTTTCACAGTATCCGTTCTCCCAGGGCGAGCCTGGTTCGATATACGCTGTCTTTGCGCCGACGGCGGCGATCCAGTCTCGCACCTTCTGCGCAATGAACTCCGGGCCATTGTCCGATCTGATGTATTGCGGCGGCCCACGCAGGATGAACAGATCGGTCAGCGCATCCAGCACGTCGGTTGAGTTGAGCCTGCGATCGACGCGGATCATCAGCGCCTCCCTGGTGTATTCGTCGATGATGTTGAGCGTCCGATAGACCCGGCCATCGTGGGTCCGGTCTTGCACGAAGTCATAGGACCATACGTGGTTCGGCCGCTCTGGCCTGAGACGAACGCATGACCCGTCGTTCAGCCAGAGCCGTCCCTTTTTCTTCTGTTTCTGCGGGACCTTCAGCCCTTCACGCCGCCAGATGCGTTCGACCCGCTTATGGTTCACATGCCAGCCTGCATTGTTCAGCATGCCGGTGACTATGCGGTAGCCATAGCGCCCGTATTGGTCAGCCAACTCGATGATGTCGTCGGTCAGACGCTCTTCATCGGCTCGACCCTGGGGCACCCTGCGCTGCGTGGATCGATGCTGGCCCAACGTGCGGCAGGCGCGGCGCTCGGACACGCCCAGTTCCTGCCGCACATGTTCGATGCAACTACGGCGGCGCGAAGGGCTCAGAAATTTCCCTTTGCTGCCTCGGTCAGGATCAGCTTGTCCAGGGTGAGATCAGACACAGCCCGCCGCAGCCGCTGGTTCTCTTTCTCCAGTTCCTTCAGCCGTGCGAGCTGAGACCTGCCCATCCCACCATAGAGCTTGCGCCATCGGTAGAACGTCTGCTGCGTCACGCCGATCTGGCGCACGGCCTCCGCGACCGTCATTCCTTGACCCTGCAAAACCTCAACTTGCCGAAGCTTCGATACGATCTCTTCGGGTTTCTCTCGTTTCCCAGCCATCGCTGATCCTCCAAACTACGGGACAAAACTATCCCAGTTGGTGGACCACTTTCAGGGGGCTACTCCAGTTGCGGGGGCTCGCAACTCACGATTTCTGCGGTTGGTCGAAGGCGTGGTCCCGCGGATTGCGGCGTAGAATTGGGAGGCGCGGGGTGACAGTGGGAGGCGAGAACCGCATAAATGGCCTTCGTTCAGCATTGCAAGTCAGCATTTTGGCTCACGCCGAGCCACAGAATTTCAAGATCGTCGTTCCGCGGAGAAGGGGATAGTTGGCCTCTGGCCGAAATCCCGGCGGACGGCTCGTGGCGGACGCTGCAAACTCCACCTCAACCATACTCATCGATGACCACCCCGATGACGTCGATGTAGGTGCAGAAATAGTAGCAAGACTTTCGGTGGAAAAACGCAGGGCAGCGGATCGGACGGCTCAGAACATGAAGCTTACTCTTGGCAGCCGGTCTATCAGTCAACTTGCTCTATTGCGGACACCCCGGCACCGTTCCTGTCGGCATCAACGAAAAGTGCTTCGGTTACGGAAAGTGTGCTGTGGTCGATTGTGCGGTATGTGTTCATGTTTCGACCGCGTGATAGCTTGCCATGTCGCACCATAGGTCACAATGGCGCGCCCTCTGTGCAGCCGCGGCTCGGTGAATGCAGGCATCCATCTATTGCGGAGTTCAGGACGAATGGCGGGCACAGGCGCCGCCCACTCAATGCAAGCGATACGAGACTGGGTCCCAATGGGCAGTGCTCGTTCACGTCAGAAACCTCTGATTTCCGGGCAACTTTTCGGTTTTCCGACGCGCCCGAACTGGCGTCTTTCACCTGTTCACCGGCACATCCTGCCGCAGCGGATATTCTTGAGCCTCGCGGAAGCGTAATTCGAGCGACGGCATCACGGTGAGCACCATATGGTCGTGCCAGTGCCGCGCGACGACCTGTGCACCGTCAGGACATCCCGCGCTCCCCAGTTTGACCTGCTGCGCCTGTGATCTTCGCAATGGTCCTTGACATGTCGCAGGTCGCCCCGGCCATGAATGGAGGGGATTGATCGACGCGGCGCGTAGATGCGCCGCGCTTGGGTCAGATGCCAGACGCTAGGTCTTCGGCGAAGTACTGGTAGTTGTCCGCCGTGCTTCGCGCGCGGTCGGCATCGACGCGGGCCAGTTGCTCGGCATTCTCGATCCCGTAATCGGCTTCATTGTCTCCGGTGACGTCGGAGTCGACGACATCGGCGACCACCGACAAGTGGGACGCCTCGTGGATGATGACACCGGCCCGGCTATCAGCCCCGCTTGTTCCAAGACCGAAGAATGGCGCCATCAGGAACATCTCGTCGACGGCATCGCCTGGCACGAAGGCCCATGTGCCGGGATCGATATCGGGGGCCGGCAGGCTCGTGTTCGGGCACCAGATGCTGGAAAACGAAAGCGAGACCAGAATCCCGGCATATACGTCACGCACCACGGCGTCATACTCGCCATCAGCCCCACCGAACCACCGCTGGAAGCGCGCTCCGCCTTCTGAATTGACCGGGGGCAGGGCATCGAGCGCCGCACCCACGAGGTCACGTGCACGCGCGACAGCAGCCTGGGCCGCGGTTTCCTCTGCCGCCGTGCAGGCGACGCGATATTCGTCGTAATCATCCGCAACCGCGCCGCCGGCCCAAAGGGAAAGCACCAACGCACTTACGCCGCTCCAACCCACCCTCATGATGCGTCTCCCGGAAAGGTCAGCATGCAATCGCCGCAGCGAATGGCCAGGTCCGAATTGACCTCCTCCGCGGCAATCCAGTCGTCCCTCTGGTCATGGGGGCTGTCGCCGTCACAGGCAAAGGCGCGGCTGGCGTGCAGAAGCCAGAAATGGCTGATCTCGCCCGTCGTCAGTCGACCCTTCGAGATACGAAATGCGTCGGAGTCAAGTGGCACGGTCTGCCAGTCGCCATTGGCCTTGACCTCTTTTATGGTGAAGATGTCGGGCGACTGCTTGATCCGAGCCACGCACATCGAGCCGCGGTCGAGCAGGGCGACAAGCTCGGCAGGGAAATCCTTGGCCAAACGTGCCTTCTTCTCAGCAAGCAGGTCCGCGATGCGCGGATCGTCCTTGCAGAAATCCGGCCCCGAGCCGCATGCCGCCATCGCCTGAGTAGCGGCGGCGATGGCCGAGAATGCGATAATGGGAATTAGTCGTTTCATGGCAACATCCTTCAATTGGAAATGTAGCCAAGCATACAACAGGCGGGCCCATCCGCCTAACGCCAAGCATCCGGTCGGGGTCTTTGCAATGTTGGTAGCGGCGCAGACTGGGCCGGGATCTTTCTCCGTCAAGCTGGCGTTATCGCTTCGTCGAACAGCTTCCGGACGCAGGCCGTCACACTCGCGGCACCGGGCTCACAAGCTGCAAGGCCTCACGCCGTTCGAATACATCTGCAAAATCCGGACATCAGTGCCGGAACGTTTCAACGTCGATCCAACCCATCACAATCCGGGACTGAACACCTAGAGATCGCGCACGCGGCCCAGCGTCACCTTGGCGCTGTATGTGGGACCGGCAGGGCTGAAGAGATCAACGTCATCGATATGGAGCTTGTCAGCCGGCAGGGGTTCGATGGGATAGCTCGACACCCGGCGCCATGTAACCTCCTCAACGAAGAGCACCAGCGTATCGTCGCCGTCGAGCCCCTCTGGCAGCTTGTATCGCGTTTGCCAACGCGAGAGCCAGGAGTGATCTGTTGGGCCCAACCCTTTGAATGGCTTCAGCTTTCGTTCTTCCGCTTCGCGATCGTCCCCGATCAGGGCGGGATCGCGCCGCAAACATGCCAGCAAGTCGGCCTCGGACAGGTCTTCGGCATCGATCGGTGCAGGGTCACCAAGCGGCGTCCGCGTCTTGACACCGTTTGGCAACGTCCGTTCGACATAAAGCCGGACGAGCACCTTGGGCCTTTCGTTCTCGGCATCGCGGGCAGCGATGCGCTGTTTGACGTCGTCAGTGTCGCCGACGCTTTCATCGAACGAAACCTCGCCATCCAGACTGTCGTCCAGCAACCGCTTCGCTCCAAATGATACGATACCCAGCAGGTCGACCGACAGTTCACGATCATCAAGGTGTACGCTCAGGTGGCGGTCCGGCAGAATCTGCGCCTGCTGGATCACCGGTTGCGACACCTGCAATGCGCGCGTCGTGTTGGGCTGGTACCGGACAAGGCCGAACCGCACGAACGCCTGCGGCATGCCGTGGGTATCAAGGTCGATCTCGACGTACCACTCCTCGTCTTCTGGATCGAAGCGCGGCTCGTAACAGACAAGACCGACCGTCAGTGTCTTGTCGGGTGTCAGCGCGCCCTGTTCTACCGCATCACCCACCACCGGCATCAGGACGTTGTCGACATACCGCGCTTTCCGAGGATCGGTATCGGGCCGCTCGAGATCACGATGGAAAGCGTAAGGTGCCAGAAACGGTCCGGGCAGATGCGGCGCGAGAGAAAAGTTCCGCGGCAAACTGTCGAGGACGCCCTCGAGTGCAAGACGGTGCGCCTGTTCTTCTTCCGCCAAGGCGGGATTTTGCCGGATGGTCGGGTCCGCCCCAAGACGCGTTACGAATGCGCCGCCGGGCCCAAGATCGCTGTCCTCAAAGTCACTTAGGTCGAGCGTCACCTTCGCCTGTTCGCTCTGCATGCCCTTGAAGGGCACTTTGAACGCGTGAAACGGCTTCTTCAGGCCCGGATCGATCTCAGGCGGCCAGAGGACGACGCCGAGCTTCTCGCCTTCGCCAGTTGAGTACCACTCTCGGCCCAGCCGGATGCGCGTGACGATACGTCGTGACAAGGACAGCCTGCCGGACCGCGTCCGCACGGGATCGTTCTGCACGAACTCCGGCTCGGGCGCCAGCGCGTCACAGGCCGCCGGGCGGCGTGTCGCGGGCAGCGCGACCTTCAGACGGTCGCCATCCATACCGCGATATGACAACCGCGCCGGCATCTCCTCCGCATCGCGGGCGCGGTTCAGACCGTCGATAAAGCGAACCGTCCGCATCAATCCGCTGGTGCGTGAGAACGCCCGGACTTCGAGGTCAAGCAACCGGGCTTTGCCATCCGGAAACACATGTCGCTTGGTGACACGCCATGTGCCCGTCGGATCAGTGTCGCTCAAATAGAACTGGCGGAGCTCCAGTGTTGCGTATCCATCGTCTGCCCCGACAACGGGACGCCCGATCTGTTCGACACGCAGCAAGGTGAACTCCGCGTCATCGAAACCCACCTGCCCGTTCTCGGCCAGCTTGAACCCGAAGAGATCGCGTGCGGATTGGTAGTAGTCTTCATTGTCCAGCAACTTGAAGCGCGGCCAGTACCCCGCCAAACGCGCCGCAACGCTTCTCCCGCGCGAGCGGTTGTCGAAATCGGAACTTGACGGCAACGCTCCGCGCGCCACGACCTCAAAGCCGTCCACCGTATCGAGTGCGAGGCGCAGGATGCCGTCCAAGACAAACTCGCGGCTCTCGAAATCGATGGGATGGGACCCCGTCATGAACCCCGTCGGTGCTGGACCAGCGCCCTCGGGAACAACTTGCGCCGCTGTCAACCGCTCGCGGGAGGGGCGCAAAACCCTGAGCGGATGGACGTGCCCCGCATCGACACCGGAGCGCAGTTTCGCCTCGAACGGCTCGAAATCAGCGGGGCGGTTGTCCACCAGAACCGGCGGTCGGACCGGCCGGTTGGTGGCGTGGGTGATCTCCAGCGTGCGAACGGCCGCAATCTCCGGCAAAGGGCGCGTCTTCATCAGTTGATGAATGATCTCAGCCAGACATGTCAGGATCGGCTTCGGCGGTGCCAGATGCCCGCCCGGGCCGACGAAAGAGCTTTGCAACGCAGCCGCCTTCAGGCTCTCTTCGGTCAATGCATCCGGGTCCTTGGCCAGCGCGGCCTGCATCTTGTCGTAGAGTGTTTCGCCCATCAGGGTGCGCAGTCCCGCGAGGATGCCCGTCACATCGAAATGCGACGACGCCTCACCCTTCAAGCTGCAATAGATACCGAGCATCTGAAGAAGTGAGAAGTTCCGCGCGAGTTTCTCGGCACTTGGCACTGACCAAACGTCGAGAAGATAGCTCTCTCCCGGTGCCAGCCGGGCCACAATGCGCCACACGCGCTCATTTATGGGATCGCCCGGATTACGCCCGCCCGTTTCGATGAAGATGCCGTTTCGGGGCTTGGTCAGGACGTCGTCCAGTTTGGGATTGGCGCGCGGGGTCAACCGGGTGTCGGCCTGCACGTCAAG
Organism: Vannielia litorea; assembly: GCF_019801175.1. NCBI lineage: Bacteria > Pseudomonadati > Pseudomonadota > Alphaproteobacteria > Rhodobacterales > Paracoccaceae > Vannielia > Vannielia litorea. The sequence goes on along the minus strand of NZ_JAHVJR010000003.1, from coordinate 202,494 downwards.
AACGGCCGGGATCAGTCGGGGGTAGGGTTGAACGTTCGACGACCGCGGGCGCCGGTCGTGCCGCACTGTCAGGTCGGTTTCGCCGGGAGCAAGGTAACAATTCGTCCCCGGGCGGCGAAGACCGAATGCCATCAGTTCGGCCGAGGGATCGGGGTAGTAGCGCCCCTGTCCAAATGCCCCCCCGTTTCGCAAAACCGGGTCGCCATACTCCGTTGTCGTGCTCGGATCAGGCGCGCTCGGCGCTTGCCGGACAGCCCGTCCGGTCAGATAGCGCTCGTCGTTGGGCCCTTTGCGGGTTGTCGACACTGTCACAGGAAAGCCGGTCTTTGCGGTGTTTTCGGCGCGGGGAAACATACCGCGCGGGCGGGTTGGCGCTATGTCATCGAAGACACCATGCCGCTCCGCTTCCTCGAAAGATGTCGCAGCGGGCATCAGAACGCGGCGCGCCGTTCTTGGACGCGCGCGGTTCTGGAAAGCCGCCAGCTGATCGCCATCGCCGTTCTCGGTCAGCGATCGCACGACGACGCGCGTCCCTCGCTCGGGCGCCATCGGCAGGTTGCGCCGCTCGGCCATCACCCTTTCCAACAGAACAGTCGGCGGATCTATCCGGTGCTGGCGCAGGAACCGTGAATACGGTCTGCCGTTTGTCGGAACCGCGGGTAGGTGGAGTTGACCGTCCAACCGTGCATCCGACGTCCCGCCAGCGTCGACTGGCACCGAAAGACCGCCTTGATAGACAGTTCTCAACTTGAAGCGGTAAGGCAGCCCGTATCGCAGGCGCGGAGCGAGCAACTCGCGGGCATTCTGACCCGCCTGCGGCAGGGAAATCCTACGCCCGAAGTCGAACGTGTCGAGCGTCACATCCGACGCGGTCACATCGGGCGCGGACGTGTCCGCCCCCATGGGCGATCCGTCCCACTGAACGAAGGCCTCTTCGACCACGGCTTCCACATTCTGCTTGTCGAGCCCTGGACCCACATTGGCGAGCGGACTGAGCCGGGCCGGCAACGATTGCAGCGCGCTGTCGAGGCTGATCCGGTAGGCGCCACCAAACCCACCTGTCAGTCGCGGAAGAAGGTCGTCGATGACCGTTCGGGCCACGGGATCACCCGTCGTGCCATAGTCGACGATCCGCGCCGTGAGTGATCTCCAGACCGTCTCCGACTGACCAACGACCGGCAAGCCCACATCCATGCGCGTGCCAATGGCGAGATCTTCGGCGTCGAGCACAATATGGGTCTCATGCTCGCAGATCAGTTTGGCGTCGACGTCCGGCGTACATGCCCGGGGGCCGTCGCTTGCGGTGACGGTCTTGCTGACGCGCCGCGCCGCTTTCCGCGCCGCTTGGCGGAGCGCCCCCCGATCCAGCAGGGCCAGGCCCGCCGTCTGGAACGTTGAATTGTCCTCGAGGTCAGGCCAATGCCCGACCTCAATCTGTAAGCTTAATTCGGCGCGCACGGTCGCATGCTCGGGATGATCCGGGTCCATGAGACGTTCGTCTTCATGCCAGACATCCAGCGATTGCAGGTTCGCCAACCGGGTCTTGCGGCGCTGCAACTCCAACTCGGTCGCGGTCCGGATATCAAGGCTCGTCACTTCAAAACGACGCACCAATGGCCCGCTCTTGTCAGTCATGTTCGACGGCGTCCCGGCACCCATGACCCGGTGCCCGTCAAACTCCGTGAGAGAGTTGGCATTACAGGGAATGTTGGGGCCAAGATTTACTTCGGCCTCCGTTGCGGGCCAGAACCACAGATCGTCTTCTTCGATGCGGACTTTTGTGAGCGTCCACGGCAAGGAGCGGTTCGGCGCGGCGGGGCAACTGATGTACAGGAACCCCTCCGACTTCCCGCCGAGGCAGGTTTCGATGCTGGCGCGCATCTCGTCGAGATCAATCTCCACATCGACCGCCAGGCCGAAAAGGCGCGAGATTGCAGGCGTTGATTGCGCGGTAAAGAAGGTGCGGATGCCCTCCTGCCGAATGGCGTTTGCCTCGTCGGTCTCCTGTCTCTGAACACGCGCCTTTTGTCCGAACGTGCCACGCTCTTCACTGTACGTTGGCCATGACGCCAAATCGTGAGCATCGGCTGCAGCGTCGAAGGCCGCGTCACCTGCCCCGTTGATCGGGGCTACGACACCCGCCGACAGATCGGCCACCTGATCGGTCGCACTACATTCGATCTGGTCGGCCTCTTCCAGCGCGCTATCGAAGTACGACTTGCCCTTTTCTCGAAGCCCCGTGGCCGCCTTTCGAAGCCGAGCGTGCTCTTTAATCTTGGCCTCGCGCAGTTTGCCCTGTACGTCTGGCTCGTGCTCGGCGATCTGCGCCTGAAGCGTTTCCTCATCGAAGCCGGGACTTTCGATATTGTAGGTGTCGGGTTGCGGTACAAAAGCGCCCCGGTCATCATCGGCGTCCTTCTGAACCGCCAACACCTTGTCGACCATTCGGTTGAGTTCTGCCTTCTTGCGCGCGTCTAGATCACCGCAGGCGCAGGAAATAGAGCAGAGCAGTTCTTCGACACGTTGAAACTCAAGGCAGACGGACAAGTCCGCCTGCGGGACGGTGAACATCGAACGCAAGCGGCGGCGGCTTTCCTCAACCACTGGCTTGTCGACCTGGCCATGATCCCCGAAAAGCGCTGCATCATGAGGTACCTGGTCCGCCTCTAGTAGATCGGCTTCCATCGCCCCCTGATCGAGAGAAGCGGCAATCGCTGCCGCAAGCGCGGCCCAGTTTTCCCGCGTCGGGTCCTTAAAGATGCCCTTTCGCCAAAGCTCTCCCACACGCGCGATATCGCGGTCGCGCCTGAGCGTCCGCCCAGCCAGCCGCGCCTGCCCCCGGACAAGAACGGCATCGCCGCAATTTGCGGGCCGGGGCTTCATAAACGTCCCACCATTGCCCTCGACATATGTCACAGGAAGAACAGCCAACGGCAGCGACCATGTCTCAGCAGGGAAGTTCGGCGCACCTACTCCGGTTTTCAGTACTGTGAAGATGTCGCTGGTCCAGTCGTTGAGCGTGAGGCCTGTGGCTGTTTCCGACAGGTCCGGCGAGAAAAGGAGCGTTGCGCGCAATGTCCCGCCACCTGAACCTGCGGGCACCACGCGTGCGTAGGGCTCGACATGGATGTCTTCTGATTCGGTGGATATCGCGGAATTGGAGGATGTTCTGGCCATCAGAAGACATCCTCGACCCGAAGGCGATTGTCGAAGTAGCGCCTGTATTCACGCCAACTCTGGGATTTCGGGACTACATCCACCTCAACCTGCGGGACGCGGTCAGTGATGATCAGATCGCTTGCATCGCGTGAAACGAAACTTGCCCCCGCGATAAGGTGCCCGGCAAGTCGCGTTCCCGGCGGCGGCAGCGATGCCTGGCTGCTGGACTCGAAGCCCTTGCCCTCTTGCCGCCAGACCTCCACCGAGAACTCGAAGTCCTTAATTCCCATCGAAAAAGAGAAGGTGAAGACCGCCTCGCCCGACATGTCCCCATTGACCATGCCGAGCCGAACATAAAGCGAGGAGCCGAACGAAAAGATCCAGATGTTTGCCGAGCCACCGGCGAAAAACGTGCCCGAGATCTCGGTCACCTTTCCTCGGCCCGGCACCTGTGTTTGGCGGACATAGACACCGGCCATCAAACGGCCCTGCCCAGTCAGCGGACCGAATGCGAAGGCCCCCGCGCCGCCGAATTCGAAGGACGCCTCGAAGCCTACGATTCCTTTAGTGTTGGCTTCGATAGCGAAAAAGCCGGAACCGCCATAAGGTGCGATCGAAACCGTGAAGGGCGCGCTCCGTCGCGAGAGCGATCCGCGGAACCGAGCCTCGTCATTGTCAAATGGCAAGCGCGCTGCGGCCGAAATAGCCACGTTGAAAAACGACGCCGTCCCGATGCTGATTGTCCCAAGAGGTAGATCGTATCCCGCCTCGATGCCGATGGGGGAAAACAGCGGCTCGAGATAGAAGCCGGATCCGTCCTTGGGCGTGAAGTAGGATTGCAGTTGCTGAACGAACTCCAGTTCCTTGCCGATGACATAATCCGAGTAATCCACGTCGAAACGCGGGTCCGCCCCGTTCTCTGTGACGAACATCGCGCCGTTGAACTTGAGCTTGATCGCGTCGAAGCTGCCGACAAGGTTGATGTCGAACTTGCCCAGCACGCCCTCCGAACGGAAACTAACCTCCGGCCGGCCGCTTCCGATATCGACGGCTATGACGCTGTTGACGGTAAAGCTCGACCCTTTGAGTGGCTCGAATATACCGGCGGTTGCAGCCTTCATCCCCGGGTTCAACTTGGCGCCGAACGCATATTTCATCTCGACCTTGGTCGGCACGAGCGCGCGCAACTCCGCCTCGATCTGATCGCGGATCTGGTCGAAGGGGAATTGTTGGATGATGTTGCCGCGAATGAGGTCGGCGAACACTTCTTGCACACCGCGCAGGATCAAAAGCGGTGTACTGTTGCGTTGCGTCCATTCGGTGACGAACTCCTTGAGGAACGCCCTATGCGCTGCATTTGACACAGGCGTCGCACCATCGCCCGCATCGGTGAACGCGGCCTGCAACAGGCGCACATCCTCGGACAGCCGGTCGTCAAATGTGACGTCGTCGGCAGGTGTCCCGTCACGCTTCTCAACAAGCAGCACCGGCTTCAAGAGTGCCGCCGCCGCACCGGTGCCATCGAGCACCTCGTCGCGCAGGTCTTGCAGACACAGGTAAAGGGCCCAGACGAGGCCAAACTTGGCATCCTTGTAGTCTTGACCGAGGCTCGGCTTGTCGATCAGCAGTACATCGCGAAGACCATCAGCCGGGTTTCCGATGACATAGGTCACCAGCCTGTCCAACTGTCGCTCGACCTCGGCCGTTAGGACACCGAAGGCACGATCGACGGCTCCAGAATAAGACAGGATGAACTTGGTAATCTGTTCTTCGACTCGGTAGAAGATCGAGCGCAGGTCGTCCTCGTCGACGGGAACCCTTTGCACGAAATTGACCTGCACCCAGAAGGTGGGCACGTCGAGACCCGGCGCAGTCTTGCGTTCGGCCTGTGCCAGCAACAGGTCCATGGCCCTGTCCGGGTTCGCGCGCGCCGCCGTCAGATCCCGCTGAAGTGCTGCCTCCAATGCCGTGAAGAACGTCTCGAGTTCGCTGGCAGCCTGGATGATTTCAGCGAACGCATTGGTCTCGATCTGAACAAACCGGCGAAGGTCCTGGCTGATCGCGTCGAACCTGTCCTGAATCTCGCGCGCATGCAGGTTCACCTGCACGACGAGCGCGCGGATTTTCTTCGCGAGTTCCAGCATCGCTTCAAGCGCACGCGTCGCATAATCCGCGATGACTGCGTCAACCTGTTCGCGAATTTCCGTGAACCGCTGCTCGGCCTCGGCCAGAAACGCGTTCAGTTCCGCCACCTGCCCGCCGGGCGGGACCTCGGCGATAACATCGTCGATCGCCTTCTTGACCAAACCGGCGATGCCACCCGCAGCCGCGACGGTCGCAACGTTCCGGTCCGTCGCCAGCGCCTCCAGCGTCTGCGAGATTGCCGCCATGTTCCGCAGGGCGCGGTCGAGCATCTGCCGCCGTCCCCTGAGGAATGCAGCCGTCTGTTTGCTGAGGCGCTGAACGGCCGCCGTCGGATCGGTACAAAGGTCGGCGAGGTCGTCAAGTGCGGTCTGAAACGCCTCGCCGAGCCCCTTCAGTCGCACCGCATCATCAACCAGATCACAGTGCAATTTCGTCAGCGCGCCGAGCAGGTCATCCGCTGTCTCGTCGATCTTGTCAGCGGCGCGAAGCGCAGTTGTGCGCGCGGCGCGAATGAGCGGCTCGATCTCCGCCTTCTGAGGATCGGGGATATCGTCAAATTCATCGCTCTCAAGGATATCACCGAACGCCTCTTGGATCGGGCCTGGAGCAACGGCCGTCTTCACCTCCGCGATCTTGTCGTGCCACCCTTTGAGAGCGGAGAACAACTCCGGCGAAACAACCGTGACATTGGGATCATCGAACCCTTGGCAAGGCTCGACCGGAATGGTCCCGATGCTGATCTGATAAAATGCAAGGCGCGACGGATCGACGGCTTTCGCAACACTTTCAAGTGCATCGGCCACGGGCTTTGGTCGGCAGATCGACGCAACATCGAAGTTCAGGTCGCCGGTCAGAACCTCCACCGCCTCAAGCGCGTGTTGAAGCGCGAGTTCCACGTTGATCGGCGTCGTCTCCAATGTGTTGGCGACTTTCTGAACGGCGTCGGCAAACCGCAGCAGCGGGTCAAACTCGCGAACCAGGTGGTCCACGAGGATGTCGAAATACCTGTCGGCTTCGGCTTCGATCAGCGACTGAAGACCGGCAATGGTGCGGGCGTATTCGGCAGCCGTGTCGGTTGCGATCTCTGCAAGCTTCGTTTGCGCGGCCTCCAGACGCTCGTCCAGATGCTCCCGAACCCGATCAACCAAATCCTCACCTGCCGTCGATGTGAGGATCTGCTCGAGGTCCAACTTTTGATCGTCTTGCAAGCGCGTGTCTTGCAGGCGCGTCAGGACGATATCCACGAACTCTTCGATAACGCCTCGCACGAAACCGCGCGTCGGGAATGCCAGTTCAAACGCCTCCTGAAGCGCCACGTCGGGCGGCCTCGGCAACAGGATCGGAAAGGCGGTGAACGGCGCGTCCGCTTCTTCTCGTCGGAGCGCGGTCGGTCCACGCCCGCGTGCTCGCGTTTCAGGCGGTGGAACAAGGAAGAGTGCGATGCGTTCGGCCACCTCGTCTTTCAGGGGATCAAGAACATCTTCGGCAAGCTTCGGCAGCGCATCTGCAAAGTCGACCGCCAGCGTCTGAATGACGTTGACCCGGCTGACAAAGGCGTTCTCGAACCGCTCGACCGGGTTGGTGGCCGTCGCCTGCACTGCATTCAGGAAGCGCTGGCCCGCTTCGTAGACTTCGGACAGCGACAGCGCGAACTCGATCCCGTCTTCGATCTCAAGCGATGACTGGACAGCCGCTTGCAACGACCGAAGCCCCGCAAACAGTTCTGGGAAAAGTTCCTGGAGGGTCACAGGTTGAACGACGGCACTGCTGACGTTCTGCAACCGGCGCAAATCCTCATCGATGTCGGTCCAGCTTTCCCGGATGACCGCCAATGCACGGTCCATCGGCCTGAGAACGCTGTCCTTCAGAAAGTTCGTCGCATCGTCGGCCGCTTCGCCAAGTTGCCCAGCCCCATACTGGACCTGTTCGACCAGTTCGGGCGGCCCGTCCTTGCCGTCGCCGCTGAGCTCCATCAAGAGTTTCAGCAGGTCCTTGATCGAGACGAGCCCAAGGATCTTCGCATCGCTGTCGAAGATCTCCTGGAAGAACTCGCGAAGCTTATTCAATTCCTCGGTCACACCTGCGATCGGGTCTTCCGAACGCGTGGCGGGCACATCTTCGGGACGGGCGATCGGCTTCTTTTGCGGCTTCGCTGTCGGAGGCAGCGCATTGAAGGCCGCCGCGAGGCTCGGCTGAGCGACATCGGCAATGTAGGCGTTCCCACCGGGCGGCGGGGGCACCGCATGCCGACGCAAGTCGAACGCCGCCGCGGTCTTGTCACCGAGAGTGACCGCGCCCTTCGACCTCGAGAGTGCGACGACCTCCCCTTTCGGTCGGAAAACACCGCCGGAATTGTCCCCTTGTGCGCCCATATCCTGAAGCTTCGGGTCGGCGTTGATCAGGAAGATTTGCGAACCGTTGCCGATCGCGCGGGATGCGTCTTCGATATCGGCGGCGATCTTCTGCTCCGAAACCTCCGCATCCGGGATGGCAAGCGGCAGACCGTTGGCGAGGTAGTGACCGTCAAAGCGCACCCGGACCGAACCGAACGCCTTGCCCGTCAGCCGCTCGACCTGCCGCAACTGGACGCGTGCAGTGTCGAGCACCGGATAGAATGGCGGCTGATCGACACCCTGAAGCAGCGGTGTAAACACGTAAGAGGTGTTGTCGAACCCGAAGATGCGCACCTTGCTGCCAGAGGCACCGCCCTGAAACGCCAGATCGGCAGGGGCAAGCCGGTTCTCCCGACCCTCGACCGCGAGCGTCCACGCGTCGGTTTCGATGCTTGCCGACCCCGATGTGATCTCATCGGCATAACGGATTTTGCTTCCATCGAACCTGATACTCCGTTTGTGACGGATCGGGTCGATGTCCTCGCCCTCGATATCGGGCGACGGGATTCCGCCAGCAGTCTTGGCATTGTAATAGGACTGCAGAAGCGCCAGCGCCTCTCGGCTGTTGGCCGCAGTGTTGTCAACGAAGATGAGCGGCATGTCGGTAAAGTGCCCGGCGATATCCAACTCGAACCGCACTTCGGCCCCATCGATCAGGGCGGTGCGCGGGAAGAAAGCGAGCCCGGCGAAAGAGCCCAACGTAATCCTCCCGCTCGGCAGAAGCGTCGCCTCGGTGGCGGAGCCCGATTGACCGCCTTGCCCATAGTAAGGGTCGACGATATCCGGGCTTTGAACGGTCAGCACGCTGATCCGATCGGCTGGCATGCTGCGCCCGCCATTGGGTTGGCCGACAGCCGGGAACACCTTGAGCGGCTTGCTGCACCTTATGAACATCCGCTGGCGCAGATAGGCCCGCTGCACCCCGTCCGCCGGGTCCACGAAATAGGTCCGTTCTGTTACCTTGATCAGCGACGCACGATGCCCAAGCGGATACAAGAACCCCTTGTAGACGATCTCGGTAAAGACATCGCGTCCAAGCACTGTCCATTGCTGCCACTTCTCGACAGAAAGCGTGTCGAAGAGCTCCGTTCCGTCCAGCTGACGAGCGGCGACAGGCGGCTCGAACGACGTGTCGAGGCGCAGTGAACCGCCAAGCGTCGACAAGGACAGCTCCGATACTTCAAGCGGTGCGGGCCGATATATCGCACTGCCGGGCAGCAGGTCCGAAATCGCGAACCCCATCAACACATCGATCTGCCCGGAATTCGCGATCACCTTCCGATCCTGGCCCAGGCGTCCCGTCACCGGCAGGCCATAGGCGGAACTGAGTACGACCAGTTGATGCCGGTCGTTGGCAGAAAGCGGCGCACGGAAATGGCGGAGATGTTCGAACAGCGCATTCGCCACGGTCCGGTCGAACGTGTCGCCCACGGCACTCCAGCGGCGAAGATAGGGACTGCGCCGACACAAAAGCTCGATCAGGCGGGGCAGCACGTAGGGCTTGGCGTCGGCTTGCTCGATCACCGCCTTGCAAAACGCACGCTCGTCCGGGTCCATCGCGAGCAGCGTGTCGAGTCGGGAGAAATTGACCTCGTCCTCATCCGCGCTCCACTCATCCGCGTCATTCGAGTTGCGCGCGATCACGTCCTTCGTGACCTGCAGCGCCTCGGGCGTGATCCCGAGCCCTTCCGTCGGACCGATCATCCAGGGAGCGATATTTCCAGCCGGCGGTGGGCTGCCACCGGGCAAGCGATACTTGTCTTCGGACAGTAGTCTGCCTTGCCGCAGCCGCGCGCCGCCCCAGACGAAATCCGGTCTGAAATCCTGGCTGTGGATCGCCCTCAGACCGGGATTGAGCCCATCGGTGTGCAGTCGTGCGGTCCAGAGCCGCCCGTTTTCGGATCGGACGAAATCCGTCTCGGACGCTTCGGTGACCTTGACGTTCGTCTCTTGAAAAATCGCGCGGATCACGCCGCGGCGGTTCAGGAAAACCGCCGTGTCCGACGGTGAAAGCTGCAGCCGCGCGGGGATCTCGATCGCTGTCTCGTAGGCGCCCGGCGGGTCCTTCATCGACCGCTCGATGTCGCCAAGCCGGGTGGCGGCATCCACCGAACCACCCTCCCCGGCTTCCGTGTAGCCCAGCGACCGAAGCCGTGCCGCCTCGGAGAGATCGATGGTCCGGCCGCTCCGCGCGTCGAGCCGTCCGCCCGGACCCGGCGAATAGACGTTGGCCGCGCGCTTGACGACCGAGAGTTCCATCGCCGACCAGTCTGTCAGCGCGCGCATCGTGAAAGGCATGCGCGACCGCCCCAGCCCGAGCGTCTCCTCCGGCACCTGATCGAGCGCGTCGACCAAACGATCGGTTTCGGCGTTGACACGCGCGCGCGCCGCCGCGACCCGGTCCCGGCACGACACCCGGAACGCCAGTCTTGAGGGCGACGCGTTGCGCGCATGTGCGAGACCGGTCGGGCGCCGGCTGAGCGTCAGGAATTCGCCGAATGCCGCGATCACGCCGTTGACGTGTTCGGGCGTCCGCAGCGGGTGCGGGGCGACCGCCCAACGGCGCATGTTGTAGGTGGCACCGTCCCCGTTCTTGATCGGTACGGCATCGATCGCGAACTCGATGTTCAGCGGATCAGGCGTGAAGCCCTCAAAACCCGAACTCGCGCTTTGCAAGGCATCGAGCGTCTGTTCCCGATAAAAGGACCGGAACAACTGATAGGACGGCACGGCGGCTTCCACTCGGCCCTCAAGCGCGAGGGCGGCCGAAAAATTCGTCTCGAACCCGCGAATGTCGTCCTCGTCCGCGGCGGCGAGTCGGCTCGCCTGCTCTCTGACCGCCGCAAACATCGCCGTGACAAGCTCGTCGATCACCGCCGCCTGCAAGTCGCGCTGGATCTGGCGCAGCACGATAGAGGTATCGGGATCGAGCGCGATCGGCCCGATATAGACCTTCTGGTCGGCAGGCAGCGTGCGCGTGTCGATCCCGAGAAACAGAAGCGTGCGTGACATGCCGGGCGCGGTCGCATTCTCCAACGCCGAGTAGACTAGAGAAAACGCCTTGGTATCGTCGGCTGTTTCCTCGACTTTGACTTTCTTGACCTCCTCTCGAAAGAGCTTTCGGTCGTTTACGCGCACGAGACGAGACAACGCGACCGAAACCGCCGATTTGTCGAAGGGATCGACCACCCATCTCTCGTTGGTGAAATCGCTCTTGGTGTCAGGCTGCAATTGTACCCGCGTGAGCGCGCCATCTGTGCGCTCCAGAAATGTGCGTTTGCTGAGTTGCCTGTCGGGCGTCAGGTCCGGCAGCGGCGTTGGCGCGGGCACAAAACATGCCTCTTCCAGCACGTGTTGCGGTGGGAATTCGGCCACCAGCAACGGCCGCGTGTCACGGGGGCCGTGTTGCGGATCAACCGCACCGCTGGTCAAGTTCGGCGCGGTTTCCGCTCCGCAAACCGCCTGCTCCATCACGATTTCATGGTCGCTATCCGTGATGGCGAGCCCAAGGCCCTGAAAGCGGAAATTCATACACGCCATGTCATCGGCGCGCGCCGCGTAAAGCTTCGCGCGCGACAGTCCGAAATACCCGCGCAACGCGTCCGGTCCGACCGGCCCAAGCGCCAGGAACGAGCCCTGATATTGCCCGGTCTCCGTCGCGACGGGATCGTCTTCGCGGTTCTCAGCTGCCTCGAAGAGAACGCGGAACTCGGTCGGATCAAAGATCAGACGGCTGTAATGGGCATCTGGCAACGCGAAAGCCGCCTCGACCAGTTCAAGGTTCGCTTCCAGCCACTGGAGGATCGGCGCATTCGATGTACCGATCGTCTGCGAGCGAAGCGCGGCGCGGAATTGCGCGCCGGACAGGTTTCGGAAGAGCGGTGGAACGACGCCTTCCTCCTCCGCCTCAGCCCTGAGACCCAGCGCAACGACGGTGCCGAGTTCAGAGTTGAAACGCACCACATCACGAGCCGTGAAATCGGCACTGAACTCGACCGCATTGTCGAACCGCACCGGATCGCCTGAAATGCCGGAGATCGGCAGCGCCGCGCGCCGTGCGAGTATGCCCCGAAGTCCTCTGAAGGGCCCGGTTTCGACTCCATCGATCTCGGCGCGCGCGGACCAGACAGCCTCGATTCGCATTTCGGACACGCGGGGATAGACGGCCGTGCCCCGTCCCTCGTCCCGGTCAGCCGTCCGCATCACGGCGCGAAGCGGCGACGCGTCCGGGTTCTCGGCGGTCAAACGCAAACTTCGGCCACTGCCATAGGTGATATCGACATCCCCGAAGACATCGCCGAAGGCCACCACGGCGGACGCGCTGGCATCGCCAAGGGCCACGCACATCGGGTCGTCCTCCGCTCCGCCATCGCTGGTGCCAAGGCACCAACCGACCCGCACCCGTCCGAGCGTCAGGTTGCCGTTCATCGCACGCACGAACGGCAAGTTCGGCGCGCCACCATAGGTCCAGTCGCCGTTGGGATGCAGACGGAGGAGCGTGTCATCGCCGATCGGCGCGATCAGCGTGTTCGACACGCGGCGGAAAAACCCGGCGGCGCGACTGCGCCGGATGGTCTGCAGGAACGGAGCGTCCTCTCGGACAAAGGCGCGGAAATCAAGGAACCGCCCCGTCGTCGTGGCACCCAGATCAAAGAAAGCGCCGGCCTGGCTGCCGGACCAAACATTGGTCTCTCCAAGAATGGCCCAGGTCCGTCGACCACCGCGAACGAACCGCTTGAAACTGATGGTCAGCGTACGGTTGGCCTCGCGACCGTAGCGGATGCCAAGGACCTCCAGCCGGTACTCGGGGCTGGTTTCGATCCCCTCCACACGCACTTCGAACCGGGCTTCCCGGCCGAACTTGCGGGCATCCACCGTCCAGACGATGTCATCAGCAAACAACCCTTGGCGAAAGCGTTGCCATGCTTCGAAACGTTCGCGATCAGTCTTGACGGAGTGCAAACCCGCCTGGAGTGTCGCCAGATCGCCCATGATGATGCTGACGGTCAGATAGCGCCGATCTTCAGAGAAATCGAAGCTCAGATCAAAATCTTCATGAATTCCTTGCGCGCCAAGACCGGTAGCCGCCAATCCCCCCGCGGTCGTTCCCAGAAAGGCGCGCCGCGTCAGCGGCAGAGCGCGCGCGACGAACTGCGGGTCTTCATCCTTCATGGAATATGACGCGAGGAGACATTGCCGTCCCCGGACAACCAGTCAAATAATCAGACACTGCAAATCCCCCCGATTTGAAAACGTCAGGCCATACGGCCGATTACTTCTCCCTCAAATACGGATCGGCGCGCATCATGCGCCGTTCGCCTTGGCAAGCTCCGGTATGTAGTCCACTGGCCGCTTCGCGCCCCGATCCGGGACCTTCAAACCGATCTTACCAGCGATGAATTGTACGAACGTGATGCAGTCGTCCTCGAGCAACCGATACACCGAGAACCGTTCGGCCAGTTGGTCGATATCGCCCTCGAACACCTCTTCGAAGTCAACCGCGCGGGCGGAGTCAAGCGCTGCCTGCCAGGCCTCCGAATTGACCAGAACCGGCAGGCAATTCTGGCTGCGATCAGTGAGGATTTCCTCGGAAAAAGCGCCGACAACCGCACTCGTCGTGAACTTCTTGCCCGCAGCGGGAGCCCAGCCAGTCGCCAGCATGAAATCGGCAGACTGCCCCGGCGCGGCGCGCGTGTAGATTACGAATGCGTGGGTCGGTAGGATATTTCCGTCAGAAAGGCGGGAGCAAAAGGCGATGCGGTAGTCGAGGGGTTCCGTTCGTACCCGCTTGTCCACCGCTGCATAGTCAGCAAATGCGGCAGACACCGATCCAATCGAGAAAACAACGGCTAGAACAACTTTCAAAGAAATATGTCCTTTCGATCTTCAACCTAACGTTAAGTTAGCGGTGTTGATTCGCGCAAGGCCTCTGCGGCTATCGCAACTTATCGGGGGACGCGACGAAAGACGTGCATGCTTGCCTTCGGACAACCGGACCGCCGCGATGGAGATATCGAGTAGTTGCCGGTCCAAGCCCTCGCCGACACGCATCGTCGGCGGCCAAGCCTCCGCCTACTACCACTTCAACGACGCGCGCTGCCTTTCTTCGAGATCAATTCAGAAGGCGAACCGAACCACTGCTGGGGCTAAGTGGTGGCAACTTGGTGCTGCGTAAGGGCGTTAATGTTGTTATCGCCCCCCTCGTGGCATCGGTGTACCAAGCGCAACAAACCAAAAGACATGATACATCATAGTGATACGGGATCTTGATATGCGTCTTGGGCGTTCCGACACCGAACCGCTGCTGCAACCCGAGTCTTGATCATGAACCGAGCGGCTTCCGATTGAAATCGGCTCGCTGAGTCGCGAAAAAAATCTGATAGAAGCATTAAAACGTGCCGGCCATGGACCCCTTTACGCTATTGAAATAGTATCGAAATATCTCCTATCCATCACGAGAACGACGCCGACTGGCCGCTACTCTACTCCGTCACATTTGGTTGCGGGGTGATTTGCACCTACGAGGCTAAGTCACTGATATTGCTTGGGCTAAACGAGCGGCGATATCTCTCCACCCCCAAGGCATTGAAATTAATCTATTTTCTTGAGGAGTTTGGTTGCGGGGGTAGGATTTGAACCTACGACCTTCAGGTTATGAGCCTGACGAGCTACCGGGCTGCTCCACCCCGCGACACTTGGGTGCGCGATTGCTGCTTCCGAACTTTCGCGCTGGTCATCGTCTTGAGAGATACGGCGGATGATTTCTTACTAGGTTTGGCGGCGACCTACTCTCCCACGTCTTAAGACGCAGTACCATCGGCGCTACGGCACTTAACGGCCAGGTTCGGGATGGAGCTGGGTGTTTTGCTCGCGCTATGACCACCAAACCGAGAAAGAAACCATCATCCAAGTCAAGCACTGTATGTGTAGTACGGCTTTCGATCAGTAACGGCCTTGCTGTTACTGGATCAAATCAAGCCTATCGGGCAATTAGTACCGGTCAACTGAATGCATTGCTGCACTTACATCTCCGGCCTATCGACGTGGTGGTCTACCACGGCCCTCAGGGATACCTTGTTTTGAGGGGGGCTTCCCGCTTAGATGCCTTCAGCGGTTATCCTTTCCGATCATAGCTACCCAGCACTGCCGTTGGCACGACAACTGGTCCACCAGTGGATCGTTCACCCCGGTCCTCTCGTACTAGGGGCAACTCCTCTCAAGTATCCTACACCCACGGCAGATAGGGACCGAACTGTCTCACGACGTTCTAAACCCAGCTCACGTACCTCTTTAAACGGCGAACAGCCGTACCCTTGGGACATGCTCCAGCCCCAGGATGAGATGAGCCGACATCGAGGTGCCAAACGGTGCCGTCGATATGGACTCTTGGGCACCATCAGCCTGTTATCCCCGGCGTACCTTTTATCCGTTGAGCGATGGCCCTTCCACTCGGGACCACCGGATCACTATGGCCGTCTTTCGACTCTGCTCGACCTGTCAGTCTCGCAGTCAGGCTGGCTTATGCCATTGCACTCAACGAGCGATTTCCGACCGCTCTGAGCCAACCTTCGCGCGCCTCCGTTACTCTTTGGGAGGCGACCGCCCCAGTCAAACTACCCGCCACACAGGGTCCCGGATCCGGATAACGGACCGCGGTTAGACATCAAGCAGAACAAGGGCGGTATCTCAAGGAAGGCTCCCCAGGAACTGGCGTCCCTGGTTCAAAGCCTACCGCCTATCCTGCACATGTTGTGCCTGATGCCAGTGTGAAGCTGTAGTAAAGGTGCACGGGGTCTTTCCGTCTAACCGCGGGAAGCCTGCATCTTGACAGGCAATTCAATTTCGCTGAGTCGATGTTGGAGACAGCGGGGAAGTCGTTACGCCATTCGTGCAGGTCGGAACTTACCCGACAAGGAATTTCGCTACCTTAGGACCGTTATAGTTACGGCCGCCGTTTACCTGGGCTTCAATTCGGAGCTCTCACTCCTCCTTTTAACCTTCAGGCACCGGGCAGGCGTCAGACCCTATACGTCGTCTTGCGACTTCGCAGAGCCCTGTGTTTTTAGTAAACAGTCGCCACCCCCTGGTTTGTGCCCCCGGATCCAAGTTGCCTTGAACCCGGGCCTCCTTCTCGCGAACTTACGGAGGTATTTTGCCGAGTTCCTTCAACATCGTTCTCTCAAGCGCCTTGGTATTCTCTACCAGTCCACCTGTGTCGGTTTAGGGTACGGTCTGATGGAAGGCTATTTCCAGGAACCCCTAAGCAGCCCATTCAATCCGATAAGGATGAACTACCTTCGGGATCCGTCACATCTTCCTGGCCCACGAATATTAACGTGGTTCCCATCGGCTACGCATTTCTGCCTCGCCTTAGGGGCCGGCTTACCCTGCTCAGATTAGCTTTAAGCAGGAACCCTTGGACTTTCGGCGACAGGGTCTCTCACCCTGTTTGTCGCTACTCATGTCATCATTCTCGCTAGTGATCTCTCCACCGGATCCCTCACAGGCCGGCTTCACAGAAAACTCCTTGCCTTCGATACACCCCGGAGGATGTATGAAAGGCGTGGAGTTATGTCACACTACGCTCCGCTACCATGCGCTATGCGCATCCTAAGCTTCGGCTCATGGCTTGAGCCCCGTTACATCTTCGCCGCAGGACAACTTATCTAGACCAGTGAGCTGTTACGCTATCTTTAAAGGATGGCTGCTTCTAAGCCAACCTCCTGGTTGTTTTGGTCGTCCCACCTGCTTTCCCACTTAGCCATGAATTGGGGGCCTTAGCTGTAGGTCAGGGTTGTTTCCCTCTCCACGACGGACGTTAGCACCCGCCGTGTGTCTGCCATCTAGTACTTCCGGGTATTCGGAGTTTGGTTAGGATCAGTAAGCCTGTGGGGCCCCATTACCCATCCAGTGCTCTACCCCCCGGGGTATTCGGATGACGCACTACCTAAATAGTTTTCGCGGAGAACCAGCTATCTCCGAGTTTGATTGGCCTTTCACCCCTAGGCACAGCTCATCCCGATCTTTTTCAACAGATGTGGGTTCGGTCCTCCAGTGAGTGTTACCTCACCTTCAACCTGGCCATGCCTAGATCACTCGGTTTCGGGTCTGATCCAACATACTCATTCGCCCTATTAAGACTCGCTTTCGCTGCGCCTACACCTAACGGCTTAAGCTTGCATGTTAGACCAAGTCGATGACCCATTATACAAAAGGTACGCCGTCAGAGCTCGAGGCTCCTCCGACTGCTTGTAGGCGTCCGGTTTCAGAAACTGTTTCACTCCCCTCGTCGGGGTGCTTTTCACCTTTCCCTCACGGTACTGGTTCGCTATCGGTCAGTAAGGAGTACTTAGCCTTCGAGGGTGGTCCCCCGATCTTCAGACAGGATTTCACGTGTCCCGCCCTACTTAATACATCCAATCATGCTTCCTATACGGGGCTGTCACCCGCTGCGGCTGAGCTTTCCATCTCATTCTAGTCACATTCATGGCTTGGCTGGTCCCCGTTCGCTCGCCGCTACTAGGGGAGTATCATATTGATTTCCTTTCCTCTGGGTACTTAGATGTTTCAGTTCCCCAGGTTTGCTCTTAAAACCCTATGTATTCAGGAATTAAGTACCTGTTTCAGCCCATTATAAATTGCCGAAGCAAATTATAACGAACTGTCAGGTGGGTTGCCCCATTCGGAGATCCGCGGGTCAAAGGCTATTCTCGCCTCACCGTGGCTTATCGCAGAGTATCACGTCCTTCATCGCCTCTTACTGCCAAGGCATCCACCAAACGCCCTTCTCGCGCTTG